>NZ_CP035311.1:3092363-3401599 GCF_004114795.1 Janthinobacterium sp. 17J80-10
AAGACCTGGTGGGTCGCCTCGGCGGCGATGAATTCGTGGTGGTGCTGCCACACGCCGACGAGGAACATCCCGCTGCCACCGTTGCCCAGCATGTGCTGGAGGCACTCTCTGCGCCCTTCGAGATTGACGCCCTTGACCTGTCGGTCTCCGCCTCGGTGGGCATCAGCTACTTTCCCCAGCACGGCACCGATGTCGATACCCTGATCCATGCGGCCGACATGGCGATGTACCAGGCCAAGCAGGGTTGCCATGGCAGCGCCCAGGTGTATTCCAAGGCCATGAATGCGCGCTTCGATGCCGCCACGTCCATCGAAGCGCGGCTCAAGCGTGCGCTGGCGCGCGGCGGCCTGGTGCTGCATTACCAGCCCGTGATCGACATGCAGACCCGGCGCCTGACCGGCGTCGAAGCGCTGCTGCGCCTCTCCGGAGATCACGGCGAAATCATCGGCCCGGACCAGTTCGTGCCGGTTGCCGAATCTGCCGGCCTGATCGGCATCGTGGGGGAATGGGTCGCCACCGAAGCTTGCCGGCAGCATGAAGCCTGGTGCAATCAGGGCTTGCCGCCGGTGACGATCGCCATCAATGTCTCGGCCCTGCAGTTCCGGCAGCGCGGCTTTGCCAGGAAACTGACCGACATTATCCTGGACTCGTCGGTCGATCCGGCAAACATCGAACTCGAAGTGACCGAGAGTACCGTGATGGACAGCATGGAAGATGCAGTGACAATATTGAACAACATCCGCGCCGCCGGCATCCGCATCGCGCTGGACGATTTCGGCACGGGCTACTCCAGCCTGAGTCACCTGAGCCATCTGCCGCTCGACAAGCTCAAGGTGGACCAGTCATTCGTTCGACGCCTGGATCACGACCGCGCCAGCCGTGCCATCACCGGCGCCATCATTACCCTGGGGCGCACGCTCAATCTGGAAGTCGTCGGCGAAGGGATCGAATCGGAAGAAGCGCTGGATTACCTGCAGCAGAACGGCTGCAACCAGGCGCAGGGATTCTTCATCAGCCGGCCCCTGCCGGCGGCCGCCTTCGCCGAATGGTATCGAGCCCATCTTCACTAGGAGGCAACGCGGATTGTGACTGGCTGCATCCGGTCCGGCGCTCGCTCAGGAAGAATACCCCTGGCCGCCCCGCTCCCGTTCAACGGCAGCCAGATGCGCCTGCAGGGCCACCACCGCTGCGACCTTATTGGAAACCGTTGGACTGTCGTAAAACTTCGCCAAGGCATCCTGGATCGCGTCTGCGCTGCGAATAGCGTCCTGCGTCTGCATCGGCAGGCGCTTGCCGGCCTGTTCTGGCTGCGTGTACATGGTGTCTCCGGATTATTTGAGGGATGAATGCGGCAACCTGTAGCTGTCGCATTGCAACAGTGTCAAAAATCCCGGAACCTCAGGTCTTGATTTTTCTCAAATATTATTCTCATGAGTGCGCCACCCCACACAGGAACACCCTGCGCATACAATAGCGGCTGTTACACACTGGAAGTACCCCATGAACGCACCAGAAATTCGTCCCGGCCAATCGATTGAACTGCTGAAAGAACTGCACATCCTGACCCGCGACGGCAAGATGAACCAGGATAGCCGGCGCAAGCTCAAGCAGGTCTATCACCTGTACCACTTTATCGAACCCCTGCTGCAAGAAGTGCGCGCGGCGCATGGCGATGTCAGCCTGGTCGACCATGGCGCCGGAAAATCCTACCTCGGATTCATCCTGCATGACCTGTTCTTCAAGGACCAGCCCGGCGCCTCGCGTATCTTCGGCATCGAAACGCGCCAGGAGCTGGTGGAAAAATCGCGTGCGCTGGCCCAGCGCCTGGGTTTCTCCGGCATGGAGTTCCTCAACCTTTCGGTCGCCGAATCGATCGCCACCGACAAGCTGCCGGCCACCATCGACATTGTCACGGCGCTGCATGCCTGTAATACGGCAACGGATGACGCCATCCGCTTTGGCTTGCACAAGAAGGCCCGGTTCATGGTGCTGGTGCCGTGCTGCCAGGCCGAAGTGGCTTCCGTCCTCAACCGCAACAAGGGCAAGTCGCTCGGCAAGAATGCGCTGACGGAAATCTGGCGCCATCCCCTGCATACCCGCGAGTTCGGCAGCCAGATCACCAACGTCCTGCGCTGCCTGCAACTCGAGGCGCACGGCTACCAGGTCAGCGTGACTGAACTGGTGGGCTGGGAGCATTCCATGAAAAATGAACTGATCATCGCCCGCTACCAGAACCTGCCACGCCGCCGCCCGAGCGAACGCCTGCAGCAGGTGCTCGAAAATCTCGGCCTGGAAGAATTGGGCGAACGCTTCTTTGCGCCCACGCCTGCGGCCCCCTCGGCCGAACAGGCTGGTGAAAAATCTGCCGGGTAAGTTGTACCGGCGGTTTTTCACTGCTGACCCATTGCGCGGTGCAGCATGTCGCTCTGGCAGCACAAAAACAGGCCACAAGATCCTCTTGCGTGAAAATCCTCTGCAGCACCTGTGCTGCGGGGATGTTCATACGCGCCCGGGCAGACTATGATAGCGGGGAACCGGCGCGCCCGAGACACGCGCCAGAATGGCTGGCAAGACTACGATAACAACTAGGAGCACCATGCAAACGGCAGAGCACGAATTCACACGCGGCAGCGGCAAACGCATCAAGATCGTCAGCGCCCAGGACGCGGTCCGACTCATCCATTCCGGCAATACCGTCGCCACCGGCGGCTTCGTCGGCATCGGCGTGCCGGAAGAACTGCTGATCGCGCTCGAGGATCTCTACCTGTCGAACCAGGGCGAGAACGGTCAGTCGGCCGGGCCGCGCGACCTGACGCTGGTGTATGCCGCCGGCCAGGGCGATGGCAAGGAAAAAGGCCTGAACCACCTCGGCCACGACGGCCTGCTCAAGCGCGTCATCGGCGGCCACTGGGGGCTGGTGCCCAAGATCCAGCGCCTCGCCATCGACAACAAGATCGAGGCCTACAACCTGCCGCAAGGCGTCATCTCGCACCTGTACCGCGACATCGCCGCCAAGCGCCCTGGTCACCTGACCCGCGTGGGCCTGGGCACCTTCGTCGACCCGCGCAATGGCGGCGGCAAGCTCAACGACAGAACCAGCGAAGAGCTGGTGCGCGTGCTGCAGATCGATGGCGAAGACAACCTGCTGTACAAGGCCTTTCCCATCGACGTTGCGCTGATCCGCGCCACCACGGCAGACCCCGACGGCAACCTGACCATGGAGCGCGAAGCGCTGACCCTGGAAATGCTGTCGCTGGCAATGGCCGCGCACAATTCCGGCGGCATCGTCATCGCACAGGTCGAGCGCATTGCCGAGCGCGGCACGCTCAATCCGCGCCAGGTCAAGATTCCCGGCATCCTGGTCGATTGCGTGGTGGTGGCCGAGCCGCGCCACCACTGGCAAACCTATGCCGAGCCCTACAACGCCGCCTACAGCGGCGAATTGCGCGTGCCCTCCAACACCCTGAAGGCAATGCCACTGTCCGAACGCAAGATCATCGCGCGGCGCGCCGCCTTCGAGCTCTCCGCCAACAGCGTCGTCAACCTCGGCATCGGCATGCCCGAGGGCGTGGCTTCCATCGCCCACGAAGAGCGCGTGATCGACCTGTTGACGCTCACGACCGAACCCGGCGTGATCGGCGGCATTCCCGCCTCCGGCGTCAACTTCGGCGCCGGCGTCAATACCCAGGCGATCGTCGACCAGCCCTACCAGTTCGATTTCTATGACGGCGGCGGCCTCGACATCGCCTTTCTCGGCCTGGCCGAAACCGATGCCGCCGGCAGCGTCAACGTCAGCAAGTTCGGCGCCCGCCTGGCCGGCGCCGGCGGCTTCATCAACATCAGCCAGAATGCCAAAAAAGTCGTCTTCGTCGGCACCTTCAGCGCCGGCAAGCCGACCATCACCGTGCGCAACGGCCAGCTGCACATCGAAGGCAAGGATGGGCCATGCAAGTTCGTGCAAGCGGTCGAGCACATGACCTTCAGCGGGCAACTGGCGCAAAAGCTCGGCAAGAATGTGCTCTACATTACCGAGCGCTGCGTATTCGAGCTCACTGCACAAGGTCTGGAACTGGTGGAAATCGCCCCGGGCCTCGACCTCCAGCGCGACATCCTTGATCACATGGCGTTCGCCCCGCGCATCTCCGACGACTTGCGCACCATGGACGCGCGCATTTTTCAGGCAGACTGCATGGGCCTGCGCGACATCCTGCTGGAAGTGCCGCTGGAGCAGCGCGTGCGCTACGACCGCGTGCGCAAGACCCTGTTCATCAATTTCGAAGGCTACAACGTGCGCGACCTCGATGATGTCGAACACATCCGGCGCCAGGTCGTCCACGCGCTGCGCGACGTGCACCAGAAAATTGCCACAGTGGTCAACTACGACAATTTCTCCATCGACCTGGCGGCGGTAGATGCCTATGCCGACATGGTGAAATACCTGACCGACAAGTTTTATTCGGCCGTCACCCGCTACTCCACCAGCGGCTTCCTGCGCGCCAAGCTCGGGCCGGACCTGGCCAATCGCGAGGTGCCCCCGCATATCCACGAAAAGGCTGGGGCGGCGAATGCCGCCAGCGCGACCGGGCCTGAAGCGGATCAGGCATCGGCGGCTTGAGCGAAAATATTCCTGCTGCGCGCGTTGTTACCCGCCGGAAAATGGGATAATCCGGCGCGAGACGCCCCTGCCGAAAAATCAAGGAAGATTTCCGATGCCGCTTGCCGATCTGACCTGCCTGGTCGTGGAAGACAATGAATTCCAGCGCCGCTGGCTGGTGGCCATGCTGGCCAACCTCGGCGCCACCGGGGTCATTGAGGCCGCCGATGGCCTCACTGCCCTGGCGCTTCTGGAAGACCCGCAGCGCCATATCGACATCTGTTTCATCGACCTGAACATGCCCGGCATGGATGGCATGGAGCTGATCCGCCACATGGGCAAGAGCGCCAATCCGGTTTCGATCATCCTGGCCAGCGCGCTCGATCCTTCGCTCATTTTCTCGGTCGAATCCATGTCGCAGGCCTATGGCGTCAACCTGCTGGGCACGATCACCAAGCCAGCCACCCCGGAGGGGCTTGAAGCCCTGTTGCGCCGCTACACTGCCCCGCCTGTCCGGCTTCAGGCGACGACCGACCTGCCGGCAACGCCGACACTCGAAGATATCCTGCAAGGCTTGCAGGACGACCAGTTCGTGCCTTACTTCCAGCCCAAGGTGGAACTCGCCAGCGGCAAGGTCAAGGGCGTTGAAGCCTTCGCCCGCTGGGAACATCCGCAACTTGGCGTGATCGCTCCGCACGCCTTTATTCCGCAACTCGAAGCGAGCAGCCGCATCGACCTGCTCAGCTGGAGCATCATCAGGAAATCGGCGGCGGCCTGTCGCGCCTTGCATGATGCCGGCCATCCGATCGGCGTTTCCATCAACCTTGCCTCGCAACCGCTGGACGCACTGGAATTCGCCGACCATTTCGCCAGCTGCATGGCTGCGCATGACGTCGATCCCGCCAGCATCACCATTGAAATCTCTGAATCAGCCTCCAGGACCGAGCTGCCGGGTTTTCTGGAAAACCTGGCCAGGCTGCGCATGAAAGGCTTCGTGCTGGCAGTAGATGACTATGGCACGGCCAATACCAGCCTGCAGCACCAGTTGCGCATCCCGTTTTCCGAACTGAAGATCGACCGCTCCTTCGTGGTCGGCGCCGCCCGCAACGAAACGCTGGGCCTGGCACTGGCGTCCAGCCTGGAACTGGCGCAAAAACTCAAGCGCGAATCGACAGCGGTAGGCGTGGAAACGCGCCAGGACTGGGACTTGCTGCACAAGCTTGGCTGTACCAATGCGCAAGGCTACTATATCGCCAAGCCGATGGCCTTCAAGGCGCTTCCCGGCTGGATCGCGGAATGGTCACAGTTTTTTTAACATCACAGTTTCTTCTCACCGGCATTTTTAACAGCCGGCACCCGGCGTCCTGAGCATTGGCATGAAACCTGCTGCTTTCCTGTAAATATCCAGGAAACGGAGCTGCAGTGGCACAAGCCAACAATACCGATTCTCCTTTGGACTGCCTGATTGTCGGGGGCGGCCCGGCCGGCTTGACAGCCGCAATCTACCTCGGTCGATTTCTCCGTAGCGCACGCGTCATTGACGCAGGCAAAAGCCGGGCATCACTGATCCCGACATCGCACAATTATCCCGGATTCCCCGAAGGCATAAGCGGCAATGAGCTCTTGACGCGCCTGCGCTTGCAAGCCTGCCGATATGGCGCAACGATAAATCAAGGTATCGTGGAGAAACTGGAACACGATGCAAAAGACATGTTCATCGCCCACTACGATGGGCAAACTCTGGCGGCACGTACCCTATTGCTGGCAACCGGCTCTGCCGATATCGAGCCGGCCCTGCCGGATTTTGATAATGCCATTCGCCGGGGATTTTTGCGTCATTGCCCGATATGCGATGGCTACGAGGTACAGGGACAAAAAGTCGGCATCTTTGGCATGGGCGATAACGGTGTAAAAGAAGCGCTTTTCATTCGCCGCTACACGGACGATCTTACATTGATGACTTTAGGTAATGGCGACAAATTAAATGAGCAGCAATGCAAACTTTTATATGAAGCAAACATCAAACTGATCGAGGATCCGATCTCTGAAGTGCAAGTTTCCGGGAAGCAGATTATTGGGTTAAAGGTGAAGGACGGCCAGGCACTCCTTTTCGATACCTTGTATTCAATGTTGGGCTGCATGGTGCTTTCCGGCATTGCCACCCAATTGGGTGCCAGATGCGATGAGAGCGGCAACCTGATTGTCAGCCACAACATGGAAACCTCGGTTGCAGGCTTGTTTGCTGCTGGTGATGTCGTGCATGGACTTAGCCAGATCTGTGTTGCTGCAGCTCATGCAGCTATTGCAGCAACTGCGATCCATCACCGCCTGTCTTAAAACATAGTGGAGGAAATTTATGACTGCACCCCGTAAAGTCGCACCGCAAGCAAAGCCGGCACAGAAGGAAGTAAATTCTTCGAAATTACCCTCATCGCAAGGTGATTCACCTCAGGAAATTATCCCCAAGGATATTTCCTCCAGGGATGCATCCTGGGCAGATTTACACGAAAGGAAAACCACCTCGGACAATCCGGACGAACGTACCGAGGCATTGCTGGATGAGGCCGTCGATGAAAGCTTTCCGGCCAGCGATCCCGTTGCGGAATTGCCGAGCACACAGGGCAGTCAGCAATATTGCGCCGGCAATGACGAGGAAGAAGAGTCACTGGACCACGCCATTGAAATGACGTTTCCCGCCAGCGACCCGATCGCGATCCCAAGCAGCGAAGAGCTGCACCATGAGAAAGACCTCAGGAAAAGCAAGCCAAACCGGGCGACCGCACCGGCTCGCTGATGCATGAAGCCCTGCTGATTGCCTGAAATTTTGCAATCAGCGGGCCTTTTTCCTTCTTTTCTTCCGTGGCACCCCCACGGCCTCGCCCCATAATTCTGCCATCTGCCGGCTGCCCTGCGCCATCATGAGGGCGGTCTGGCGGCGCGCTTCGGCCGTCGCGCGGCTGCGCGCCGCACCGGCAACCGCATTCGCCCCGCTCAGCCACATACTGAGAAAGGGATTTTTCTTGGTCCAGGGGTTTTTCATTGATCCTCCACTTTCCTGAAATTCACCCAAGCAAGGGCACCGGATCGATGATCCTGACCCACTTTGCAAATTAGACCCCTTCCTGCCAGAACATTCCCGGACTTGAAAAGAAAGCGACATCCGCGCACGGTTTGCGTTATCCGTTAGCCGCCAGGCAAATGTTTATGCTAGCCTTGCCGCTGGCCAGATGTAATTGCTGTTTTTCAAGTTATGCGGCCGTCATTTCGACCCGACCATGTATACCCAATTTTTCCAACTCAAACAGGTACCCTTCTCGATTGCGCCAGATCCGCGCTATCTGTTCATGAGCGAACGGCACCGCGAGGCGCTGGCCCATTTGCTGTATGGCGTGGGCAGTGGCGGCGGCTTCGTCCTGCTGACGGGAGAAATCGGCGCAGGAAAAACCACCGTGTGCCGCTGTTTGCTGGAGCAAATCCCGGAAAACTGCCATGTCGCTTATATTTTCAATCCGAAGCTTTCGGTCGGCGAATTGCTGCAATCGATTTGCGAGGAATTCCGCATCGAGCCGGGCGCCCCAGCAACGGCAGAGGCCTCGGCAAAAGCCTGCGTCGATGCCCTCAATGCCTACCTCTTGCAAAGCCATGCAGCAGGCAAAAATAATGTCCTGATCATCGACGAAGCGCAAAACCTGACACCGGAAGTGCTGGAACAATTGCGCCTGCTGACCAATCTGGAAACCAGCGAACGCAAACTGCTGCAAGTAATCCTCATCGGCCAACCGGAATTGCGCGCCATGCTTGCGCGCCCGGAACTGGAACAGTTAGCCCAGCGCGTGATCGCCCGCTATCACCTGGATGCGCTGTCGCCGCAAGAAACCGCTGGCTACATCCATTACCGCATGTCGATCGCGGGTGCCGCTGCGCTGCACCCCTTCCCGGCGGCGCTGATGCCGAAGATACACCGCCTCACGCGCGGCATCCCCCGGCGCATCAACCTCTTGTGTGACCGTGCCTTGCTGGGCGCTTATGCCGCCAGCCGCAGTGAAATCACCCCCGCCATCATCGAGCAGGCAGCCCGCGAGGTTTTCGACGTCGACAACGGAACAACCGGTGCGGCCGCGAGGCACTGGCAGCTGGCAATCGCAGGGATTGCCGGCGCAATGCTGACGGGCGCACTCGCCTGGGCCTGGCAGCTACATGGCGCCGCCCCTGACCCGGCGGTGCAAGCCGTTCTGGCTGCACAAGCGGGAAAGTACAAACTGTCGCACGACATCTCCACAAATTACGCATGGCAGCGCGCGGGGATGCCCTCGCCTGCCCGTACGCCGGTCGCAACAACGCAGGCGCTGGCTTCGACAGAGCTTGCCCCCTTGCTTGTGGAAGCAACACAAGACCAGTCCGCAGCCTTCCGCCTGCTGGGTCAGTTGTGGGGCATCGCGCTGGGCAAGGATGACCCGTGCGCCGCGGTCCAAAGCCGCAACGTGCATTGCCACACCAGCACAGGCGGCCTGGCAGAACTTCGCCTGCTGAACCGGCCCGCCATCCTGAAGCTGCAAGACGACAAGCAACGCAGGCATCATGCGCTGCTGACGGGTTTAAGCGACACCAAAGCCGAATTGCGTTTTCCCGGCAGCGAACAAGACCGTGAAGTCGATCTCAAGACTTTGCAAAAGCATTTCAAGGGTGAATTCGTAACCTTCTGGCGCGCGCCGCCAGGCTATAGCGGCAAGATCAGTCCCGGCCATACCGGCGAAACCGTCGACTGGCTCAGTGCCCAGCTGTCCCGCATCGACGGTGGCGTCGAATCTGTGCCGGGCCAGGCTTTCGGCGTCACCATGGCGCGCGATGTGCGGCAATTCCAGAAAACGCATGGCTTGCAGCCAGATGGCATCGTCGGCGCACGTACACTGATGTTCCTGAACAGTGCCGCTGGCGTCCCGGAACCGCACCTGCAGATACACCCGCCTCTCACTAACACACTGGCAGGAGAGTGACGCGATGTCCTATATTCTCGACGCTCTGAAAAAGGCCGAAGCCGAACGCCATATCGGCCAGATACCCGGCTTGCACGTCCAGCCTGCAGCAGCCTTGCCCCGCGGCTCCGCCCCGGCGCACAGCAACAAGGTGCTGATGGTCATTGCCGCAGTGCTGGTGGGCGTTGGCGTGCTACTGGCATGGCTGCAGCCCTGGCAGTCGCAGGCGACGCAATCCAGCCAGGTGGCCGCGACACAACCCGAGCCGGCTGCGCCCACCGGCGCGCCCACAGCCGTCTCGTCGACCCCTTCCCCGTCACCGCAAATTGTCGTGGTCACCCCGCCGCCAGAACTACCCAAACCGGTTGAACGCGACGCGGCCAAACCTCGCAGCCCGGTGACACCCCGTCCGCGGGAGACAGCAAAATCAGCGCCCGCCTCCACCATGGCAAAGCCATCGGCAGTGCAGCCACCGTCGCCAACAGTCTCCGGCGGTGCTACTGCCAGCGACCTGCGGCTCAGTACCGCACTCACGCCGGAAGCTGGCGTATCGTCCCCCGGCGAATTGCCGGAACAAATCCAGCGCGAATTGCCGGCCCTGGCGATCGGCGGCTACATCTATTCCGACAATCCGCGCGAACGCCAGTTACTCGTCAACAAGCGCTTGCTGCATGAAGGTGCCGAAGCCGCGCCGGGCGTCCGACTGGAAAAAATGCTGCCCAATGCCGCCGTCTTCAATTACAAAGGCTACCGTTACCGGCTTTCCTATTAATGGCGCCAGCGGAAATACCAGGATTTATTGACTCTCCAAACTGCCAGTTGCCTTGATAGCACTTTAATAATACTATTCATGCAAGGCCAATTTGAGCGCTTGGCAAGGCAATCATCGATTCCTGTTCATCGATGTCGCTGTAACTGATCATAATTTGTTATTATTAACAATTATTTACACATCTTCCCGCTGGCTGTGCAGGTGGGCTTGATTATTGAACAAGCAAGTTGAACATGTAAGGCGGTAGGCTTATGTACAAGAAAATCCTGATTCCGACCGACGGTTCTGAAATTTCCAAGGCGGCTGCCCGCGCAGGCGTCGAATTCGCCCAGCAACTGGGGGCCGAGGTTGTCGGACTGTTTGTCGCCCCGGAATACCAGTACCCGGTCTTTATCGAAATCATCCCGCCCAACTTCCCCTCGGAAGACGAATACCTGATCTCGATGCGCAAGCTTGGCGAGCTTCACCTGCAAGTCATTGCGGACGCTGCACAGGCCGCGGGCGTGCCATCGTCGGGGATCACGATTTTTTCCGACGTCGCCGCACGCGAAATCGTCCACACCGCCGAACAGCAAGGCTGCGACCTGATTTTCATCGGTTCGCACGGCCGCAGCGGCTGGGGCCAGGCGCTGTTGGGAAGTACCACCACGAAGGTATTGTCTACCTGCCAGATTCCCGTTCTGGTCTACCGCATAACAAAGCATGCCGGCAACGCACAAGACAAGCAATAACATGATCCGTATCGTTATTGCCGATGATCACACGATCATGCGTGAAGGCTTGAAGCGCATCCTTGATGGCGCCGAAGACATCGAAGTCGTGGGTGAAGCCGTCGACGGCTTCGAAGCGCTCTCGCACGTGCGCCGGGGTGGCTTCGACCTGTTAATGCTGGACTTGTCCATGCCCGGGCGCAGCGGCGTCGAACTGATTCGCCAGATCAAGGATGAGTCGCCCAAACTGCCCATCCTGATCCTGACCATGCACGAAGAAGACCAGTATGCCATCCGTGCGATTCGTGCCGGTGCCCGCGGTTACCTGACCAAGGAAAGCGCGGGCACCCAGCTCTTGAGCGCCATCCGCAAGGTAGCGGCTGGCCGTCCCTACATCAGTATCGAGGTTGCGGAGCAACTGGCCATGGATGCCATGCCATCCAACGAAGATTTTCCGCACAAAAAACTATCAGACCGCGAATTCGAGGTCTTCAGTTTATTGGTTGGCGGCAAGACCATCGGCGAAATCGCCGACCTTCTGCATCTCAGTGCCAAGACTGTCAGCACGCACAAGACCCGTATCCTGTACAAGATGGATATGCATTCGCTCGCTGAAATGGTCCAGTACGCAGTTGAGCACCGCCTTCTCACGCCGCTCAAAATTTAATCGTTAAATTTCCGAACGGCATTTGCGACGTAGGAAATCACCTACATCACCACTCTTTATCCTACGAGCCTATTCAGCGCTCACCGATAGCAAATAACCCCCTCCCCCCCCATACTTTCTCTCAGTAATTGGCGCATTTGACCCAAGTATTTCCATAGTATTGGAGTGGTCTTGGACAGCTTGTATCCCTCGGCGGAGTCAACAGGTTTGACCCGCCGCATTGATCAGGCTCTGCCCGAATTGCGCCTCATTTACTGCCAGCAAACCAGGCGACATCCTGAGTCAACAGGTTGTTCCTGGTCGGCAAACGGAAGCGCACCGTAAAGAGCGCAAAGAACGCAGTTGCGGATGGTTTTTTTCGAACGAATCAAGGTACCGATCCCCAGAAAATCCCGCAGCGACTGCAAGATTGGCGGCAATTCCTCAGGGTTGTCACAGTAACTGTATGTATTTTTGGAACAGGAGATGCCATGCTGTCCTCGCCCCCCTCTGAAATTCGGATCGAGCCACCACAACCAGTCTCGCATTTGTCGCCGCACGAAACCGGCTGGCAGCGCCAGGGAAAACTCTGGTCAAATTTGAAGGAATTATGCGAACTGCTGCGGATTCCAGCAGCAACGACCCTGGCCGACGACGAATTGCTGTTCCAGCACGTACAATTCAAGACCGGGCAACGCGTGCATACCATCGGCCAGGCGTTCGACAGCCTGTATGTCGTGCATTCCGGCTTCCTGAAAACCGTCCTCATCGATGAATTCGGCAATGAGCAAGTGCTGAGCTTCCCCATGAAAGGGGATTTGTTCGGCGTTGACGGCATCCACACCAAGCACCACGCTTCGGAAGCCGTAGCCCTGTCGAACTGCGACCTGATCCTGCTGCCCTTCAAGAAGCTCACGGCGCTCGGACGCACCCATGCCGAATTCGAGCATGCCATGTACAGCGTCATGAGCAGGGAGCTGGTGCGCGAACAAGGCATGGTCAGCATGCTCGGTGCCCTTTCCGCCGAAGCGCGTGTCGCCCGTTTCCTGGTATCCCTGTCGGATCGCTATGCCGAGATGGGTTATTCCAGCAAACTCTTCAACCTGCGCATGACGCGCCATGAAATCGGCAGTTATCTGGGCCTGACGCTGGAAACAGTCAGCCGGACCCTGTCGGCATTCAATGAAATCGGCCTGATCAGCGTCGACCAGCGCTCGATCGGCATCAAGGATATCGATTCGCTCAAGACCTTGCGCCGCCTGCCGCCGTCCAGTTCACGCGCCAAGCAGCTCGCAGCGCGCAAACTGAAAGCTGCAGGCAACGGCCAAATGGCATCCGCCTGACGCAAAAAAAAAAGCCCTGCCTGACGGCAGGGCACTTTTTCAGGATTTATTTGCGCTTGCCATTGTGATGCGCCGTGCTGCGCTTTTCCCGCCCGGCCGTCATTTCGTCGACAGCGTCATCCACGGCTTGCTCGGCATGTTCGTATCCTGCACTGGCGGCGTTCTCGAAGGTATTTCTCGCAGTTTCCATATTCCGGTTTGCGGCAGATGCTGCCTCCCGGAAAGCCGACTGCCAGGCAGTAAACATCCCCGTTAATGGATTGGCGGCGATCGGATTGTAAGTTTCCTGCTCGCTGGTATCCTCCGGCGCGATCCCTGCTGCAAAATCCGGGGCAACCCCACTACCCACCTGCTCCACGTAGCTGCGCATCGACTTGCCGATTTCGGATTGTACTTCGGTGAATACCTTCATGAGATCACGCTGATAATTCATGGCGCGATCCGGGCGCAGCGAAAAAAACTTGGCCTGCGCATCCGCCGCACCTTGCGGATCGCGCACCGCGACCAGCGACTGCACGAAGCGTAACTGGTCGGTCCAGGCACGATGCGACGCTGTCAGTAATACATGGTCGATTTTTTCAGCGCCACTGAAAAATGCATCGGCCAGGCGTCGCGACGCTTCGAGTTGCGTCTGATACATATTCGTCATCGGAGTGTACATATTTTGCATATTCCAACCTTGCATGATCCTTCTCCTTGGCAGTTGAGCGCAGGATTCCGCCTCAGACCCAAGTCGCCTGTACGGATCCATGACGCGTGCGACAAGCCGGATAGTGCCGCAGCCAGCTTCCCTAAATCCTTCATTCTGGCAGGCCCGGACCAATCATCCTTGAGCACGCGCAAAGCGATCCCTATGCTGCCAGCGCGACCACTGCTGCCAGAAATGCGGTATAAATCAGGCAATACAAGTGGTTCAACTGAACCGCTTTCACCGGCAAAAATCAATTACGAAGGAGATGGACATGGCTTACAAAACAATCGTGGTGCAGCTGGATGACTCCAGTCACTCCGTCGAGCGCACCCGCATTGCCGCGGCGCTGGCCAGAGCGCATGACGCCCACCTGATCGGCGCGGCGGCAACCGGCATTTCCCGCTACGCTTTCCAGGGCGGTGCCACGCTGCCGCCTGACCCCAACCTGGCGATCCACATCGAGCAGCTGCGCGAGCGCGCCGGGCGCGTGCTTGACCAGGCCGAGCCGCTGGTGCTGGCTGAAGGCCTGCCAACATTCGAAAAACGCCTGGTGGACGACGATGCTTCCGGCGGGCTGAGCGAACTGGCGCGCTACAGCGACCTGGTGGTGATCGGTCAGTTCGACCCCGCTGCAACCGTCGCAATGACCCTCTCGGACTTCCCCGAATACGTCGTTTTCACGGGCGGGCGCCCGGCCCTGATCATTCCGCATACCGGCACGTTTGCCACCGTCGGCAATCGCGTTCTGGTGGCTTGGGATGGCGGGCGCTCGGCCACCCGCGCCGTCACGGATGCACTGCCGTTTCTGCGCCAGGCCGAACTGGTCCAGGTTGCACTGTTCAACCAGCCGGGCGCCGACGCCAGTGCCCCACTTGCCGGGGAAGATATTGCACTGTACCTTGCCCGCCATGGCGTCCGCGCCGAACTATTGCCGAACAAGCCCACCGACAACGTCGGCGATGCCCTGCTGTCACTGGCGGCAGATCTTGGCACCGACCTGATTGTCATGGGCGGGTACGGTCATTCGCGTTTCCGGGAAATTCTCCTCGGCGGCGTAACACGCACGGTGCTGACTGCCATGACGATACCGGTACTGATGTCGCACTAAACATAAAAACGACGACTGAAGTAAATTTCGCAACTATTTTCTTGATTAGGAGTAATATTTCTATTGCCGACTTGTCATAGTACCCACGGACCAATGCGGGAGTCGGCGAGAGCCTGTTTCCATTCCTGCAAAGAACGAGAGAGACCATGCATCTGGATCCGTTTGGCATCGGCAGCACCTTTTTCAAGATCCAGCAAGCCTGGCTGCGGCACCCGCAGCAGCAACTGGAAGCGCAACGCGAGTTGGCGGCGAGCTTGTGGATGCTCAACCTGAATGCGCTGAC
This sequence comes from Janthinobacterium sp. 17J80-10, assembly GCF_004114795.1. Lineage (NCBI taxonomy): Bacteria > Pseudomonadati > Pseudomonadota > Betaproteobacteria > Burkholderiales > Oxalobacteraceae > Janthinobacterium > Janthinobacterium sp. 17J80-10. The sequence continues at coordinate 3,107,484 of NZ_CP035311.1, forward strand.
CACGATGGTCGGCGGTGGCGGCAAGAATACGGAAAAAATCGCGGACGGCGATGAACGCTTCCAGGATCCCGAATGGCAGGCAAACCTGGGCAATTCGCTCATGGTGCAAAACTACCTCGCCTACACCCGCTGGCTCGAGCGCGCCGTCTATGACTCGCCCGGCGCAGACAGCAAGGATCGCCATGCCGCGGCATTCTGGACCCGCCAGTGGTTCAATGCCCTCGCGCCCAGCAATTTCTTCCTGACCAATCCGGTCGCCATTCACAAGGCCATGCAAACCCGTGGCGCCAGCCTGGCCAAGGGCATCGAGCACTTCATGGCCGATGTCAAGGCGGGCGACGTGCAAATGATGGGCAACGACCCGGCTTTCGAGGTTGGCAAGAACATCGCGACCACGCCCGGATCGGTCGTATTCCGCAACGAACTGTTCGAATTGATCCAGTACCATCCGGCCGGCAAAAAGGTGCGCGCCATGCCAATCGTGATCACGCCGCCATGGATCAATAAGTTCTACATCATGGACTTGAACGAGAAAAAAAGCATGGTACGCCACCTGGTTAATGAAGGATTCACAGTCTTCATGATCAGCTGGAAAAATCCGGGTGCCGACATGGCCGATAACACCTTCGAGAAATATCTGCTGAAGGGCATGCTGAAGGCGATTGAAGCGGCTTGCGCGATTACCGGCGCGCCAAAGGTGCATGCTATCGGCTATTGCATTGGCGGCACCGCCCTGACTGCGCTGATGGCGCTGCTGAACAGCAAGTTCAAGCCGGCCCAGGTCCCCGTGGCGCACTGGACCCTGCTGGCTTCCCTGGCGGATTTCTCCCGTCCCGGCGAAATCGAGGCTTTCATCAACGAGCACAGCCTGGCGACCATCGAGCAGCTGATGGAAAAACAGGGGTTCCTCGACAAGAAGCAACTATCGTCCGCATTCCGCCTGCTGCGGCCGAACAGCCTGATCTGGCATTACGTGGTGCACAAGTACCTGTATGGCGAAACCCCGCCCTCGCTGGATGTGCTCTACTGGAACAGCGACAGTACCCGCCTGCCACGCGCCATGCATCTGTTCTGCCTGCGCCAGTTTTATGTCGATAACAACCTGGCGAAAAAAGATGCCATCGTGCTTGATGGCCAGAAAATCGATCTTGGTCGTATTACCCAACCCTTGTACTCAGTCGGCACCACCGAGGACCACATCACGCCCTGGGCTGGCACCTTCAAGACTGCTGCCCTGGTCAAGGGTCCGGTGCGCTATGTCCTGTCGACATCCGGCCACATTCTCGGCATCATCAACCCGCCCGGCCCTACGTCCAAGCGCGAGTACTGGGCCGGCGAGGCTGGCGGGGTCACCAATAGCAAAACCTGGCTGGCCGAGCAAAAAAAGGAGGCCGGTTCCTGGTGGACCGACTGGTGTAGCTGGCTGCACGAAGGCTGCGGCCCGCTGCAAGCGCCCCCTGGAATTGGACTGCCCGACTATCCGGTCCTTTGCGACGCGCCGGGTACCTATGTGAAGGAAACCTGATATAAGATGACAGTTTGCCCACCTGCGGATCGTCATCCCATGTCACAACGCCTGACCATCATCGTCGCCATCGACGCCCAGCGCGGCATCGGCCTGAACAATGCCCTGCCCTGGCGCCTGCCGGAAGACCTGGCCTTTTTCAAGCGCACCACCACCGGCCATCCCATCATCATGGGGCGCAAGACTTTCGATTCGATCGGCAAGCCCCTGCCCAACCGCCGCAACATCGTCATTACCCGCAATCCGGACTGGCGCCATGATGGCGTCGAGGCGGTCGGTTCGCTGGCAGAAGCGGCCCAACTGGCAGGCGATGGCGAAGCCTTCGTGATCGGCGGCGCGCAAATCTTCGCCGCGGCCTTGCCGCAGGTGCAGCGACTGATCGTGACCGAGATCGCCAAGACGTTTGCCTGCGATACTTTCCTGCCGGCCTTCGATCCTGCGGCATGGCGCGAAACGGCGCGGGAAAGCCATCATTCCGAAGCCAACGCCTGCGATTTCGCCTTCGTTACCTACGATCGCATTTGAATTTCCCCCACCGTTGCCGCATATCTGCGACAATCCCGTTTTTTAAAACGGCAGGGCCTTTCCCGCGCACCGGCGCGCCCTGCCTTTCATGACCGCATTTTTACAGGCTGCTGGAGTCCTCGATGAAATTCCGTTTCCCAATTGTCATCATTGACGAAGATTTTCGTTCCGAGAATACCTCGGGCCTGGGCATTCGCGCCCTGGCCAACGCAATGGAGCAGGAAGGCATGGAAGTCGTCGGCGTCACCAGCTACGGTGACCTGTCGCAGTTCGCCCAGCAGCAATCGCGCGCATCCGCCTTCATCCTGTCGATCGACGACGAGGAATTCGGCGGCGGCACCGACGACGAGGTCGAAACCGCGCTGAAATCGCTGCGCGCCTTCGTCGAGGAAATCCGCCACAAGAATGCCGACATTCCGATCTACCTGTACGGTGAAACCCGCACCTCGCGCCATATCCCCAACGATATCCTGCGCGAGCTGCATGGCTTCATCCACATGTTCGAAGACACGCCGGAATTCGTCGCGCGCCACATCATCCGCGAAGCGAAGTCTTACCTGGACAGCCTGCCGCCGCCATTCTTCCGCGCGCTGGTGCATTACGCCCAGGATGGCTCGTATTCGTGGCACTGCCCCGGCCACTCCGGCGGCGTGGCCTTCCTGAAGTCGCCCATCGGCCAGATGTTCCACCAGTTCTTCGGCGAGAACATGCTGCGCGCCGACGTCTGCAACGCCGTCGAGGAACTCGGCCAGCTGCTCGACCATACCGGCCCGGTTGCGGCCTCCGAGCGTAATGCCGCGCGCATCTTCAACGCCGACCACTGCTACTTCGTCACGAACGGCACCTCCACTTCCAACAAGATGGTCTGGCACTCGACTGTTGCGCCAGGCGACATCGTAGTGGTGGACCGCAATTGCCACAAGTCGATCCTGCACTCGATCATCATGTGCGGCGCAATCCCCGTGTTCCTGATGCCGACGCGTAACCACCTCGGCATCATCGGCCCGATTCCGCTGGAAGAATTCACCCCCGAGAGCATTGCGCGCAAGATCGAGGCCAACCCGTTCGCCCGCGAAGCGGTCAACAAGAAGCCGCGCATCCTGACCATTACGCAATCGACCTACGACGGCGTGGTCTACAACGTCGAGACGCTGAAGGAAATGCTGGACGGGAAGATCGACACCCTGCACTTCGATGAAGCCTGGCTGCCGCACGCCACCTTCCACGACTTTTACAAGAACATGCACGCCATCGGCAAGGACCGTCCGCGCGCCAAGGAATCGCTGATCTTCTCGACGCAATCGACGCACAAGCTGCTGGCAGGTCTGTCGCAGGCATCGCAAATCCTGGTGCGCGAATCGGAAACGGTGCAGCTTGACCGCGACACCTTCAACGAAGCGTACCTGATGCATACCTCGACCTCGCCGCAATACGCCATCATCGCCTCGTGCGACGTTGCCGCGGCCATGATGGAAGCCCCCGGCGGCACTGCCCTGGTCGAGGAAAGCATCCGCGAAGCGCTGGAATTCCGCCGCGCCATGAAGAAGGTCGATGCCGAATTCGGCCAGGACTGGTGGTTCAAGGTCTGGGGGCCCGACACGTTCGCCGAAGACGGCATCGGCACCCAGGACGACTGGATCATCCGCGCCGAAGACGACTGGCATGGCTTCGGCAAGCTCGCGCCGGGCTTCAACATGCTCGACCCGATCAAGGCAACCGTGGTCACCCCTGGCCTGTCACTGGACGGCACCTTCGGCGACACCGGCATCCCGGCGTCGATCGTGACCAAGTACCTGGCCGAGCACGGCGTCATCGTCGAAAAGGCCGGCCTGTACTCGTTCTTCATCATGTTCACCATCGGCATCACCAAGGGCCGCTGGAACACGCTGCTGACCGCGCTGCAGCAGTTCAAGGACGACTACGACAAGAACCAGCCGATCTGGCGCATCCTGCCGGAATTCGCCGCTGCCAACCCGCGCTACGAGCGCATCGGCCTGCGCGACCTGTGTCACCAGATCCACGACATGTACAAGTCCTACGACGTGGCGCGCCTGACGACCGAAATGTACCTATCCGACATGCAACCGGCGATGAAACCCTCCGATGCGTTTGCCAAGATGGCGCACCGCGATATCGAACGCGTGGCCATCGATGCGCTCGAAGGCCGTGTCACGGCCATCCTGCTGACGCCCTACCCCCCCGGCATTCCGCTCTTGATCCCGGGTGAACGCTTCAACCGGACCATCGTCGATTACCTGCGCTTTGCGCGCGACTTCAACGAGAAATTCCCGGGCTTTGAAACCGACGTGCATGGCCTGGTCACGCGCGAGGTGGATGGCAAGCGCGGCTATTTCGTGGACTGCGTCAAGCAGGACTGAAGGTCGGACAGGAGTGCGGTGCGTCAGGCGGTCTGACACCGCGACCACCGCACAGTCTCTCCGCACATATGCCGCCTCCTGCACCTGCGCATGCTTGATTGCCAGCATCATTAATTCATGGCAACATAAACTTGATATTTTCCGACAAAACCCGATAGCGTCCCCCAAGCCTGTCCGCGAGTGACATCAATGGTCTTCGTCATCGGGGCCAGCGAATACAACTTGGGCGCAAGGAGAGCAATATGGCACAGAGATGGTCTTTCATGAGGCTCGCGGCCTGCCTGCCGTTCTTGTTAGCCGCCTTGCCATCGTTTGCTGCAAATGCCGGGCGAACGCTTGACCTCGATGGCTGCGAATCGCAGTTCGAGGCATACCGGCAAAATGCCCTGACCGTCCGACGGGAACGGCTCGCAAGGGCACGGTCCCATGCCACGCCGCGCCCCGACAACATTGCGAAGCTGGAAAAGGAAGTTGCCGAGGCCCAGAACGTGTCGGGCGGGGACTTTTTCGGATCGCTAGGAGGAGGCCCGAATCCCGGGCACATGCATTCCTTCCTGCAGACATTGCCCCAGGCCGAAGTACGACGAAGGCAAAAGCAGGAAACTGACATGCTTGCCTTTCTGAAGGCAGGCGACTACGAACGCTATGAATCCATCAAGGGCGCCAGGCCGACCGGCCCCGCCGAAGCAAGCTATTTGCAGGCAATGTCCATGGCCCATCTCTGCGGCTATGATGCGCGCATGACCCAGTTGACCGGGAAAGCCCCGCCAGCTCGCGAAAGCATGACTGCGGCAGACACCATGGAGAAAAACACCAGGACCGACGCTCCAGCGCGCCAGGGTGGCGGCTGGTCTCCCAAGGAATGTGATGCAAGAAACCTGCAACTCATCGCCATCAAGATTCCTTCGAACGCATCGATTACCACCAGCACGGAAACAGTCATGTTCATAACCAGGACCGTCATGGACATGCTCGATGGAGGATGTCCGGGCGTAACCCCCGAACAGCGTATCTCCGAACGCCAGCACCGCCAGGAGCAGTACGCGGCAGCCGAACAGGCATGCAATGCCGTGCAATCCGGCGGGCGCCGATGTGTCGCGAGAAACCACTTCGGGCCGGGGGGCGCGCCTCAAGCTGTAGCGTCTGGCGCCAATGACTGTGAAGACATCAAGGCCGACGCATTGGCAAAAATGCGGAAGCTTAATACCAGCTTCCCAGAACCCGAGCGGTTCATTGCAATTCGGGTCGGGCATCACCCGCGGGAAGCTGAAGCGTGCCGGCTCGCGCAACACCACGCCAGGTTCACATTCGATACAGAGGGCCGATACCGTAAGGAATACGAAGACTTAAAAAACGACAGCTTCAAGCGTACGTGGGCCAGCTACCCATCTGACCTTGAAGGCAAAGCGCGCGCCCTTGACCTCGCCATGGCGAATTCGGCCATTGGCAAAGTTGAGATTTGCTCAGCTTGTGGCCGGGCGGCGGTTCCCAGCGGCACTCCGGGCACTGCGACTGGCGCGGGAGACGCGCGTCGTCCTACCCCATCGGCGCCGAGCAGCGACTGGGAAACCAGCCCGGGCATCCGTCGATAAGGCGATCATCCATTATCAACAGGTTCACTTTGGGATGCTGAGCCGTTTCCGATTACCTTGCCTGGACTGCCAGCGAAGGGACATGACGGAACTTCAAGTGCATGGCGCTGAAAATTTGCACATTACCATGGCCTGTAAAACATGCATTCCGACAGCCCCGGCTATAGTGAGACCGCGAGCTTGCCATGACGCCATCCGGAATAATAAATGACAGAAGATGGCAAGCCAGCATCGAGCGTGGCGTATAACATGTTGCGTAGCGCGTCAAAAGCTGCCATCGATTCTGTTTTATCGCAAGACGACGCTCCGCCTTAAGGTGCCCAATTAAAGATTAGCGCAGATCAAACCCGCCCAACTACAGGAGTTTGCGATGGCACGAATGATGTGGACGATAAGCTTGGTCGTGAGCAGCGTAACGATACTGGCAGGATGCGCAAGCCCGGAGCCACCGAAACCGAGTGCAGAGGCAATGACCTTTTTTGTAACGAGCGCCGGCCCCGGCAAGGGTGGCGACCTGGGAGGCCTCGACGGCGCGGATATGCACTGCCAGTCGCTCGCCAAGGCAGCGGGCGCCGGCCATCGCACCTGGCGCGCTTACCTGAGCACCCAGGCTGCCGCGCTGAATGATCCGAAATTCGTCAATGCCCGTGACCGCATTGGCGCCGGCCCGTGGCAGAATTTCAACGGCATCGTGATTGCCAGGAATGTCGACGACCTGCACTCGGCTAACAACAATGTGACGAAACAGACCGCATTGGACGAGAAGGGGAACATCGTCAATGGCCGAACAGAAAAGCCCAACAACCACGATATCCTCACAGGCACACGCCCCGACGGCACGGCGTTTCCCGGTGCGCCATTTGGCGATATGACGTGTGGAAACTGGACCAAGGGTGGCACTGGCGACTCGGCAATGCTGGGACATCATGACCGTGCCGGCCCCATCGAATCTTCATGGGCCGCCTCATGGAATTCGTCCCATCCCTCCCGAGGATGCCATCCCGAGGGATTGCAAAGTACCGGTGGCGCCGGACTGCTCTATTGCTTTGCTGTGAAATAAAATTTCGGGTTTGGCGACAAGGGCCCAGGTCGGCGTTCAACGCGGCCTTCTGCTGCCGGACAGAGACGAGATTTGAGTAATGTATGATTAGCGAGCCAGAAGGATAGACGCCTCGGCAATTCGCCTGGGCAAGCCGTCTTGCAATCAAGGAGCTCAACATGGGATTTTTCAGCAATATTCTTGCGAAACTGGGCATCGGTAAAAATAACGAAGCTACGGCGGCTCCCGCCCCAGCCCCGAACGAAGCGCCATCAACGGCAACACCCGCAGCCCCGGCACCAGGCGCCGCACCGGCACCTCAGGCAGTGCCCCTGGTTGATGTTGTGGGGCAACTTGAGCAGCGCGCCGCTGCGAATTCTCAAAAATTGAATTGGCGAACTTCCATTGTTGACCTTCTGAAACTTCTTGATATCGATAGCAGTTTGGCGGCGCGCAAGGAACTGGCGACCGAATTGGGTTGCCCGGCTGACCTGATGGGAGATTCGGCAAGCATGAACATCTGGCTGCACAAGACCGTGCTCGCGCGCATCGCTGCCAACGGCGGCAACGTTCCTAAAGACCTCCTGGACTAAGCCAGCGCCTTCGGCACACACCCTTCATTCAAAGGAGCAGACACATGCAGATCACTGACATTCTTGCCCAAATGGGCGGCCTTCAGTCCATGGCCCGGGAACTGGGCGTAAGCGAATCACAGGCGGCAAGCGGCGCCGAAGCGCTCATTCCGGCCATCCTCGGCGGATTCAAGAAACAGGCGCAGGAACAGCCCGCCGGCATCGATGGACTCGGCGGTTTGCTGGGACAACTCGGGGGCGGCGGCTTGCTTGATCAAGTACTCGGGCCGCAGCCGACCGATGTCAGCCAGGGCAATGAAGTACTCGGGCAAATTTTCGGTTCCAAGGACGTCAGCCGGGCAGTGGCACAGGACGCCGCCTCGCAGTCCGGGCTCGACCCGTCCCTGCTCAAGAAAATGTTGCCGATAGTGGCGATGCTGGTGACGGGCTACATGGCAAAACAGGGTGGCGCGGCGGCGCAGGGCGGTGGCGGGCTCGGCGGCCTTGGTGGCATCGGCGGCATGCTGGGCGGCCTGCTGGGGGGGCAGAGCGCCACGGGCACGACTCAGGGCGCGGGCGGTGGATTTGCCTCAATGCTTGACATGAATGGCGACGGCAATGCGCTCGATGACATCATGCGCCTGGCTGGAAAGGCGCTGCGCTAGCGCTTGCGCAAGCCTGGCACGCCTCGTTAATCCGAGCCTGGCCGCTCTGTAAAAGATCTGGCGCTGGTGTACCGCATGGTGCGCCAGCGCCCTCTCCTCGCCGTCAAGCAGCAACGCCCCCCTTCCCGCCAACTTGGCACGCCGTTGTGGCTTTTCCCTTGTTGCGCATGCAACCTGACCAGATGTAGACTGGCGGCAACATTTACAATGGCTGCCTCGGTAATTCCTATGGGCATGCACCTTTAATTTGCATTGTTTGGGGCAAAAAATGTCTGATATTTCAATGGAGTCCGCAGCCAGCGCCACTGTCTACAAGACGTTGCTGGAATCGACCAAGGCCATCCCCTGGAAGATCGACTGGAACACCATGCAGTTTGCCTATATTGGCCCGCAGATCGAGCCCTTGCTGGGCTGGTCGCCGCAGAGCTGGGTAAGCGTGCAGGACTGGGTGGATCGGATGCATCCCGACGACCGGGACAAGGTCGTGAATTTCTGCGTCTCGCAATCCAAGGCTGGAGTTGATCACGAGGCGGATTATCGCGCGATGACAAAAGATGGTCACTACGTGTGGATCCGCGACGTGGTGCATGTCGTGCGCAAGGAAAATGGCGAAGTTGACGCGCTGATCGGCTTCATGTTCGATATCAGCGAGCGCAAGCAGAATGAAGAAAAGCTGGCGCAGTTGCAGAAAGAACTGGAAGCGCTTTCTTTCAAGGATGGCCTGACCGGAGTGGCCAACCGCAGGATGTTTGACGCCGTGCTGCAAACGGAATGGGCGCAGGCGCGGCGCAACCAGGAACCGCTTTCACTGATCATCCTCGACGTCGACCATTTCAAGCAGTACAACGATTGCTACGGCCATCTCCAGGGCGATGAATGCCTGAAGCGCGTGGCCCAGACGATGGCGGCCTCCGTGCAGCGGCCGCGCGATTTCCTGGCCCGCTTCGGCGGCGAGGAATTCGTGATCGTATTGCCGGAAACGGATGCAGGGTCGGCGCGCAAAGTCGCCGAGCGCTGCCTGGATCTGATCGCCCATGCACGGATCCCGCACGCGGGAGCGGGATCCGGCCAGATCCTGTCCGTAAGCATCGGCGTCGGCACGACCATTCCGGGGCCAGACGATGAACCCAAAGCGTTTATCGACCAGGTGGACAGCCAGCTATATCAGGCCAAGCGCAATGGCAGGAACTGCATCGTCTGACGACGCTGCCCGGCGCCCCGCCGCCTGATCGGCTCAGTCCTCGGGCTCCGTGACCGGCAAGGACTGCCTTCTCGCCAGACGCGGGCGCGATGCAAGCCGGCTCACCCGGTATGCCGCCCGTTTGACTGCGCGGTCGATCGCGTTATACATATTTTCCTGCACTTCCCGGATGACCACTGCCGGCATGCCCGGCATCGATACCGACACCTGGCACTGCATGTCGCGTCCCCCGCGCGGGCCGTTCAAGTCGCGCAGGCGAACGGCGATTTCAGCGATTTTTCCACCCAGCGGTGCAAATGCGTGGCGCAGGCGCCGCTCGAGATATTCGCGCAGTGAGGGGGTAAGAGAGAATTGTGGAGCAACCATATGAACTTGCATAACACCTCCTTTAAGAAACGGGTTCATGACGAACCGCGTTAAGGCCATTGTTGTACAAGCAAACTTCCCGTGGAAGCGGGGTTAACCTGAGTGCTGCTTCAGGAAAACGGAAGGAAGTTTTTGTCAGTTACGCTTGCGAAAATGAATCTCTTCAGTACCTCGATTTAATCAAGGCAGGCGCCGTGCGGCATATTAGCGTGTATATGCTGTGACATTTGCGGGCCGTGTTTGCGCCTGCAACCTTGGCCTCAAGCTGCAATCTGAACAGGAGCGTTGGCATGGAAAACAATCCCGTTGTCTGGTTCGAAATCTATGTCCAGGATATGGAACGCGCACGGAAATTCTACGAAACAGTATTGGCCGTAACGCTTGAGCGCCTGAATGCACCCGCAGGAGAAATGTGGGCATTTCCAATGGAAATGAACAAATCGGGCGCAGGCGGTAGCCTGGTGAAAATGGAAGGCGTTCCCTCGGGAGGCAATAGTACGCTGGTGTATTTCGGCTGCAAGGATTGCGCAGTCGAGGCAGCCCGCGTGTCCCCATCCGGCGGGAAAATTCAGCGTGAAAAAATGTCGATTGGCGAATACGGCTTCATCAGCCTGGTGCTCGATACCGAAGGCAATATGTTCGGGTTGCATTCAATGCAGTGATCGTGCGCAACGCATTTTATCCGCGCCGTCATACGGCGGCGAGCAATGTTGTTTACAATCTGCAAGTAAACAATGATTACTTTTGCCGCCCGCCATGGATCTTGAAGTCGCCCGCAATTTTCTGATCGCCCTGTCGATCGGTGCCCTGATCGGCATCGAGCGCGAAAAGAAGCGCGGCGCCGAACCGGGCCGTTCAGTCGGTGGTATTCGCACCCATATCCTCCTGGCGCTGATTGGTGCGGCTTCCGCCTGGCAGGCGCGCGAGTTGGCGATGGACTGGATTTTCGTGGTCACGCTGGCCGTGGTCGGCATTGCCGTCGTGGCCAACCAGGCCAGCAACCGCATCCGCGATCCTGAGAATGCCTCGGGATTGCTGAGCGAAGTCGCGGCACTGGCGTCCTGCCTGCTGGGTGCCATGGTCGTGGTCGGGCATGCGACACTGGCCGTGGCACTTGCCGTCGCCACTTCAGCCGTACTGGCATACAAGCAGCCGCTGCATGGCCTGGTGGACCGCATCGGCGTGGATGACATCTATGCCGGCATCAAGCTGCTGATCGCCACCTTCATCGTCCTGCCGCTCTTGCCGGACGCAACAATCGATCCGCTTGGGGCAATCAATCCGCACAATCTCTGGTTGCTGGTCATCCTTATTTCCGGCCTGTCGCTGGTTGGCTACGTGGCCGTGCGCTGGGTTGGCACAACGCACGGCATTGCCCTCACTGGCATCACCGGCGGGCTTGTATCGTCCACCGCCGTGACCTTGAATTTTGCGCGTAGCAGCCGCCTGCAACCAGACCCGGCCCAGGCGCACGCGTTCAGTGCCGGCATCCTGCTGGCATGGCTGGTCATGTTTGTGCGCGCCTTGACGCTGGTGGCCATCGTCAACGCCAGCATGCTGCGCGCCCTCTGGCTACCCTTCGCACTGATGGGCGCGGTCACGCTGGTTTTTGCCGTTTGGCACTATCGCGCCAGCCTGCTCGAAAATGCCCCCGTTGAACAGCAAGGCGTTGCAGTTGCCAATCCCTTCAGCCTGGGTTCGGCAATCCGCTTCGGGGCCATGTTCGCCCTCGTCCTGGTGATCGTAAAACTGGCACAGGAGCACGCACCGGGGACCGGAGTATACGTCGTCTCGGCATTGGCCGGCTCGGTCGATATCGACCCCCTGATCCTGTCGGTTGCCAAGCAAAATCACGAAAATGGCCAACTGGCGCAAGCCGGTACCGCCATCGTGATTGCCATCCTGGCCAATACCGCAGTGAAATGTATCATGGTCGCCAGCATGGGCGCGGGGCCGATCCGCCGTCATATCGCCGCCGCCAGCGCTGCGGTGATGGCAGTTGGCCTGGCTGTCGCGTTGCTGGGTTAAGTTGCCAAATCGCATCTAGTACTTGTCGAGAAATCATACAAGGCCGTATTGCGGGACGGCGTTATCCAGTTTAGTTCCAATGAAATCAATAAGTTAAAATATTGGCATGAATTCTGCTTTAGTTATCAAAAGTAAATTCCTTTTTGATAATTTTTCACTGGAGCAAATTCATGTCTTTCCTAACCAAAAAATTGATTGCCAAGCTGGCCTTTGCAGCCAGCGCGCTGATTTCCGGCACGGCCATGGCTACGCCGGTCGGCCTCGAACTGGTATTGCTGGTCGATGTGTCCGGCAGTGTCGACACGAACGAATACAACCTGCAGAAAACCGGCTACGTCAATGCATTCAATAGCGCCGCTGTGCAAAACGCCATCCTGGGCAGCCAGGGCGGCGGCATCGCCGTAACCTACGTCGAATGGTCCGGCGCCGGCCAGTTCGTCTCCAAAGTGGGCTGGACCTTGATCGACAGCATTGCCAGCGCCAACAGCTTTGCCACCGCGATCAATGGCGTGACCCGTTCTTTCAACGGCAACACCGGCTTGCAATCTGCACTGTTTTCCGCCATTAACCTGTTCGGCACCGAGACCGGCGCCGCCGGCAACGGCTTTGAGTCGCTGCGTCAGGTGATTGACGTCTCCGGCGACGGCGCCAGCAATACCGGCCTGAGCGGCAGCGCCGGCCGCGATGCCGCACTGGCGGCTGGCGTGGACACCATCAACGGCATTTTCATTGCCGGCGAATCGGGTCTGTCTGCGTATTACAATAACTTCGTCAAGGGCGGCACCAATGCCTTCGTCTCGCAAGCTGACAGCTTCGACGACTTCGGCACTGCCATCCAGGGCAAGCTGATCAAGGAAATCACCAACGACGTGCCGGAACCAATGTCGGCCTTGCTGTTCGCCCTGGGCCTGCTCGGCTTTGGAATGGCCCGCCGCCGCAAGGACTGAGCCACTACCGCAGCAAAAAATAATGCCGCCCGGCGCTACGCCGGGCGGCATTTTTCATTAGGCGCAGCGACTGTAACACCCGAGCTCAACAGGCAGGCTTCAGGTCGTTGGCAGGGGCGCGCCGATCTCCCCTGCTACTTGCCCCCACAGTTCACTATTTTTCGCTTTGCTTTGACCTGGCGGGCCCATCCATACTCCATTCAAGCCAATCTTCACCGAACAGTTCAACCGGATGCATGGCGCGTTCGGAGCCGTTTCCACATGCCAATGAATGCGCCGGACAATACTTGTCGCAGCCCCAGCAAATTCTTTCAGGGTGTTTGGGGTGTAGTGCAATGACTTTTGCCATACTCGCTTTCGCAATCGATCAACCACCAGAGACGCATTCATCGACGCCTTGAGCGAACGCTCGCAGGTCATTTCTTCTTGAAAGAGAGTCGGGTATGCAGCTTTTCGATGTAACGCCTTTCCATATTTGCTCCCTGCAATAAATCCTATGGTTATCCCTGGCGCATTTCCTTAATCTAGCTTAAGAAATTCCAGGCTTGTCGACGAGGACTGGCGAATTTTCTAAAATCACAACGCATCTAAAGTCCGGTTCCAGGCAATAAGTAATGGTTGCGTTATCTAAAATTCCAAATGCATTTCGATATAAAACCTTGAACAATTTTTTAGAAATGTTTCCACATCGTCATCTGAGCGATAAATGCCGCAGCAAGAGTATTTGTTCAAGAAAAGCGAAAGCCACGAAACCTGCATCGGGGCGCTGAGGCCATTTGCGACGTTATTCAAAAAACGGGTGAACAAGGAGAAAGACGTGAATTCAAAAGAGCGCATCGTCCATGCATGCAGTTATCGTTGGATACTTCGCCGTGCAGGCGCTACCTTGTTCGCACTGGCTCTCGTGCTGACGGGTGGTTGCAGCCGCGAAACGCCCAAAGTCGAACCGAAAGCATCCGCACCAACTGCAACGACAACGATTGAGCTCAATTCACCGCCCGCGAAAGTTTCAACTGAAAAGCGCACCGGACCGTTCGCCGAAGGCGCCGCGCTCAATATGGGGGCTGCGCTCAAGCCGCTCGACCCATCGCCCGTCAAGACCATACGACTCGATACCACGCACAAAATCATCGAAATTGCTCCCGGCGTGAAATTTAGTGCGTGGACCTTTGGCGATCAGGTACCGGGCCCCACCATACGCGCGCGCGTCGGAGACAAAATCAAATTCGTCATGACCAACCGCAGCGACGAAGCCGTGCCGGGTGTGCAGTTTGCCGCGGCGCCGATGATGCATTCAATGGATTTTCATGCCGCCATGGTGTCGCCGCAAGACAAATACCGCTCGATTGCACCGGGCCAGACGATTGAATTCGAGTTCACCTTGAATTATCCCGGCGTCTTCATGTTCCATTGCGGCACGCCGATGATCCTGGAACACATTGCCTCAGGCATGTACGGCGCGCTCATCGTCGAGCCGCGAGAGGGTTACCCGACCAAGGTCGACCGCGAATACATCGTGACCCAGAGCGAGTTTTACGTGAAGCCCGATCCGCAAAACCGCAAGATCGATGGACAACCCCTGTATCTGCTCGATGGCGACAATCTGAAAAAAGCCATGCCCAGCTATACGGTATTCAACGGCAAGCATAACGGCATGGTCAAGCAGCCCCTTCCTGCCAAGCCGGGCGAACGCGTGCGCCTGTTCGTCATGAATGTCGGCCCGAGCAAAACGTCCAGTTTTCACGTGGTCGGCACCATCTTTGACCGCGTCTGGATCGAAGGCAACCCGAAGAACGAATTTCACGGCATGCAAACCGTGCTGCTCGGTTCATCCAACAGCGCCATTGTCGAGTTCATCGTCCCGGAAGCCGGGCAGTACATCATGGTGGACCATCACTTCGCCAACGCCTCGCAAGGGGCGATCGGCTTGATTGACGCCGGCCCCGCCAAACCGGTGGACAAAGGCGATCTCGAGCATCACAACATGCCGGCCACCTCCAGCCCTACAGATCCGGAGGCGGTGCAAGCGAAGCTCGATTTCGAGAGTAAATGTCTGGCCTGCCATTCGATCGGACGCGGCAAGAGGCTGGGTCCGGATCTGCTTGGCATCACCAAACGGCGCACCGACGAGTGGCTAACCAGATGGCTGAAGACGCCGGAGAAAATGCTGGAGACCGATGCCGACGCCAAGGCGATGCTGAAGGAGTTTAACAACGTTCCCATGCCCAACCAAAACCTCGGCGACAAGGAAGTCGCGCAATACTTGAAGTACTTCCACTGGATCGATTCCCAGCCACCGGGCGTCATCCACAGCGCCGAAGGAAGCCACTGATCATGCGAGCCTTCGTCTGTGCCGCCGGGTTCCTGCTTGCGATTCATGGGCCACCGGCCAATGCATGCGGCCACTGCGTGGAGGACAAGATCGCGGCAGTATATGACCATGTCATCGTGACCAAGGCCCAGGCCCAAGGGCATCCGGTGGCCTTCTTCGCCATCGATGGCGAGATTGTTCAGGACGAGACAACACGGCGCGCCATCGAAACCATGGTGCGCTCGACAAATGGCGTGGATCAGGACAGCGTGCGCGTATCGCTTGAACTGGCGTCGATTTCCTTTTCTTTCGATCCCAAGCGTGCCCGGATTGCCGCGGTTGTAAATGCGCTGGGAACCAGGCTTTCCAGCAAAAATCTGCGTCTGCTGGAATTGAAAATTCTGGACCATGCCCTTCCCCTCAAAGCCGTTCGCACCAGTCCTAGTTGAAAAATCGACTTTGGGGAGTTGCCGATACCGATTGGTAATTTGCCGTTGACGGTGAGTTCATAGTGAGCGCCGAGCGATTTTCTGTAGTTATCTCGAATTGATCAACAACGCCCTATTTGGATTCAGTTACATATATAAGGGCTAACAAAAAGTCAAAAAGGTTAAACGATGCCTGACATATTGATGCGCGGCCCATTGAAATGGGTCAGCTTATTGGTACTGCTATTAATGGCTGTTGCCATCTTCTATGCAGGATTCATATCGGTTAAATACTGGGCCGGCATCGGCGTTTGACGCAGAGGTATCGAAGCCATGAATAAACGCCAGACGCGCCTGTTTGCGATCGTATCGACTGCGATTGCGTCATTGGTTTTTCTTGCATTGACGATAGACACCCATCGCCAGGTCGCCAAGCTGACCAATGCGGAAAACATGACGAAAGAAGTCATCCTGGGCAAGGATGTCTGGCACAGGAACAACTGTATCAATTGCCATACGCTGTTTGGCGAAGGCGCCTACTACGCACCAGACTTGACGAAGATTACACAGCATCGCGGCGCGGCCTATCTGACGGCCTACATGAAGGACCCGTCGAAGTTCTACGATGAACAGAAACACCGACGCCTGATGCCGAAACAAAACTTGAACGATCAAGACATCAGCCATCTGATCAGTTTCCTGGACTGGGTCAGCAAGATCGATAATCAGGGCTGGCCACCCCGTCCCATTATCGTGTCCGGATCAGCCATCCCGGGTGCTGCATTAAGTATTGACCAGCAGACCAAACCCGCCGGCGCCGGTCAGCAAACGCCGCCAGGCGCCCGACCCGTCACCGCAGCCGACAATCCGATTGCCATTGGTGAATCCTTATTCCGTTCGACACCGCCGGCATGTTTCGCGTGCCATTCCGTATCGCCCGGGGTCAACCTCGCCGGTCCAAGTCTCGCCGGCATAGCGACCCGCACTGAAAAAACGATTGCCTCGCCAGACTATAAGGGCAGCGCGAAGGATCTTGCAGGATATATCAGGGAGTCCATCGTCAACCCCAGTGCGCATCTGGTGCCTGGCCCGACCTACTCAGCCAACGGTCAGTCGTTTATGCCAACAACGTATGCGAAAGATCTAAAACCCGAACAGATCGAACAGCTGGTCGCTTACCTGGCAACACTGAAGTAAACAATATTTAAATCGATCGAAGGCGATCTGTGGCCAGATGCTGGGCGCATAGGATACGACGGAGGCAAGCATGCGGTACAAGTCTCAGCAAGTTGCGTATTGGTATTTCGCGGTAGCCATGGTGTTATTCGGGCTCCAGATTGTCTTTGGCTTACTGTCGGCAACAAAGTACCTTGGACCTGATCCGTTACTGAATATCTTGCCGTTTGATGTCACCAAGGTCATTCATACCAACCTGCTCGTGGTCTGGGTATTGACTGGATTTATGGGAGCCACGTATTGGATCGTACCCGAGGAGTCTCGGAGCGAACTGCACAGCACGAAACTGGCTTACTACCAGCTCGGCCTCTGGGTACTGATGGGGGTAACAGCCGTTATCGGCTATCTGTTTCGTTACGGCACAGGGAATAAGCTCCTGGAACAGCCAATGCCTCATAAAATCGTCATCGTCGTAGTCATGCTGATGTTTCTTTATAACGTAGGCATGACTATCAAGCGCTCGGGACGATTCACGACCACGGAAGGTGTCCTGCTGCTCGGACTTGGGTCGGCGGCCCTGCTCTATCTGCCAGCGCTCATCAACTTCAACAACTACACAATCTCTATCTTCTACCGCTGGTGGACCATCCACCTGTGGGTGGAGGGTGTCTGGGAAATGATCCAGGGCAGTTTCCTTGCTTACCTCTTGATTCGCCTGTCGGGGGCTGATCGCGAAGTCATGGAAAAATGGTTATATGTCATCGTCGGACTGGTTTTTATTGCCGGAATATTGGGCACCGCACATCATTATTATTGGGTAGGCGTGCCGCATTACTGGCTGCCGGTCGGCGGATTCTTTAGTGCTCTCGAACCTTTAGCACTGATTGGCATGGCAATGTATGCATACTCGGCAATACGACGTTCAGGATTGGCGCATCCCAATACGCTGGCGCTGCACTGGACTATCGGTAGCGCCGTGTTTACCTTGTTCGGTGCGGGTTTACTAGGATTGGCGCACACTTGGCCGAGCGTTAATAAATGGACGCACGGCACCCTGATCACGGCAATGCATGGCCACGCTGCATTTTATGGCGCCTATGCGATGATTGTGATGGCCGTGATCAGCTACGCATTGCCGCTGATGACACCGGGCCGCAACGAACAGGGTTCCAAAGCCGGTTACTTCGCATTCTGGCTGCAGCTGGGCGGCATGTTCGGCATGACGATTTCATTTGCCACGGCAGGTATTGGCCAGGTTTATCTCGAGCGGATTCTCGGGATGGGCTACCTTGATACGCAGTTGAAAATTCAAATTCATTTCATCATGCTGATCATCACTGCGTCGCTTTTTGCAGTTGGCGTCATGCTTTTCATCTGGGATTTCTTCCGATATGCGCCGAAGTTCGAGACCATGGGGGATGATGCGCTAATCGATGGCAAATCCGGCATTATCAGGGCCGCGACATAATGCCACAGGCAACTGCAACTGGAGCTGTTTGATGAAAGCAACGGCGCCTGTGTCATTTGACGGTATCGCGGACACCGGCAACGCGCCTTACTATGTTGCCAGCGGTGATGAAGTGCGCATTTTCGAGCAATGCCATGTGCGTAATCTCGCCGTCATGCTGAAAGGCCCGACCGGATGCGGAAAAACCCGGTTTGTCGAACATATGGCCTGGCGACTTGGCCGGCCCCTGGTCACGATCTCGTGTCATGACGACTTGACAGCGAGCGATCTTATTGGCCGCTTCCTGATCCGGCATGACGGTACCGTTTGGCAGGATGGCCCGCTGACGCGTGCAGTGCGCGAGGGCGCAATCTGCTACCTTGATGAAATAGTGGAAGCGCGACAGGATACGGTTGTCGTTCTTCACCCGCTTACCGATTATCGGCGCAGCCTGCCACTCGATAAAACAGGCGAAATGGTCGAGGCTGCACCCGGCTTTCAGCTGGTGGTGTCCTACAATCCTGGATACCAGCGCATGCTCAAGGACCTGAAGCCGAGCACACGCCAGCGCTTTGTCGCGCTGGACCTGGCCTTCCCTGATGCGGAGCGTGAACTCCGCATCGTCATGCATGAAAGTGGAGCAGATCATCCGACCGCCCACGCGCTGGTCTCGCTGGGGCATCGACTGCGCCGCTTGCAGGACCGTGGGCTAGCCGAAGTGCCCAGCACCCGGCTGCTGATCGCCACAGCACGCCTGATCGCCAGCGGCATTTCAGTGCGCCAAGCCTGCTATGCCGCGCTGGTATCGCCACTGTCCGATGAAATGGCATTGGTGGGGGCAATGCGTGACCTGGTTGACGCCAGCTTCGTCTGATGCCGCGCACAGCCGCGATTGCCCGCAGCGCGCCAGAGTGAATCATGGCTGAAGCCGAAGACGTGATGATCGATGCGGCGCGCCACGCGACCATCTTCGCGCGCAATCTGTGGCGGCGGCACCATCCAGCTTCGACGACCAATCAGCAGGTACAACTGGCGGACGCTGCCGAGCGGCTTGGTCTGTTGATCATTGCCGTATTCGGTCAGGCATTTCCCATTCGGATATCGCAACCACCGGCCAGACTCACATTGCTGCAAGCGCTGGCGAAACGCCGCCAGGGGCCGTTGCATGATCACGCCCTTCCTGCAACCGATGGCTGCTCGATCTGGTTACCGCGCAGCGTGGGACTTTACGACACCGTTTCCGCCTTTGCACGCTATCGTGTACTGGCGTTGCAGCAGGCAATGCGCGCCGTGCGTGGCAGCGCCGAACAACTCACCTGTGGACTGACAACGGGCGAGCGTGAGGTATTCCTGCTGCTGGAAGCGGCGGCAGCCGATTATGCGCTCGTCAGGCGCTTGCCGGGATTGCGAGAATCGATTAACGCGTTGCGGCGGGAGGCACTGCTTTTGCGCCCCGTGCCGGAAAAATTTCCGGCATACCGGCGCCAGCTGGAAACGCTGGCAAGAACGGTGCTGCAAGCCGATTGCGGCGTGGCGGCGAATGGCATCGTGCTGGCGCAATCCTCTGCCCTTGTTGCTCAACAGGCAAAGGCCATCACCAGGACTCTTGCCTTCTCTGCGCAACCTGACTGCATCCTTCTCAAGGATACCTGGACCGGTGAATTACGTGCCCCCACGATCGCTCACGGAACGCGTCCTGTTCACGCCCGATGGAATCATCCGGAAAGCCATGTCACCAAGCCACCACGGCTTGGCCGGCTAGAGCGACGGCCGGAAGTCCGCGAGCCCAACGCCGATGAGGACGAGGAAAAGCAAGGCATGTTCATGGTGCAGACGGCACAGCCCAATGAACACGCCGAAGATCCATTGGGTATGCAACGCCCCACCGATCGCGAAGAGCATACCGCCACCGACGAACTCGCCGAGTCGCTTGCAGATCTTCCCGAAGCACGGCTGGTTACCACCCCGGGACGCCCGAAGGAAATATTGCTGTCGGATGATACGCCGGAATTTCACGGGAAGAGAAACAAGACCAATTCAGCCTCAGGCGCTGCAACCGTCAGCTATCCGGAATGGGATTATCAGGCAAGCGCCTACCTTGAACCGGGCGCAACCCTTCGTCTGGCACCAGCCGCGTTTGGCCAACAGAAATGGGTGGCAGCAACACTTTTCAAGCACCAAGCCATGCTCAACACCATCAGGCGACGCTTTGAAATGTTGCGCGCAAATCGTGTCCGGCTATCCAGGCAACTGGACGGGGACGACATTGACCTCGACGCCTATATCGACGGCTATGCGGATTTCCGTGCCGGACGATCGATGCCGCAAGCACTTTACCAGACGTGCCGTCCGATGCGTCGCGACATGGCGATCTCGCTCATGATCGATGTGAGTGGTTCAACCGACTCCTGGGTCTCGGACGATCGGCGCATTATCGACGTCGAGCGCGAAGCGCTGCTCCTTGTGTGCATCGCCCTTGATGGCATGGGAGAGCCGTACACGGTGCAGGCATTTTCTGGAGAGGGGCCTGACAATGTCTCAATCAAGACCATCAAAGATTTTGACGAGCGCTACGACAACGACATCGCACTCCGTATCGCTGCACTTGAGCCAGAACATTACACGCGCGCCGGGGCGGCGCTGCGGCACGCAACTGCATTGCTGATGCGCCAATCTGCTCATCATCGGCTGTTGGTTTTACTGTCGGATGGCAAGCCAAACGACATTGATGACTATGAAGGACGCTATGGCGTGGAAGATATGCGACAAGCAGTAGTAGAAGCACAGCTGCAGGGCGTCACGCCGTTTTGCCTGACGATTGACCGGCACGCTGCCGGATATTTATCCCAGGTTTTTGGATTGCGGCATTACGCGTTATTGCCAAAGCCGGAATTGCTGCCGACAGTGCTGCTCGACTGGATGAAGCGACTGATGACCGCATGAATCTTCAACTAGGCGTGCACCACCGGGGCCGACGCACAAGGTAGGGAGTATCAAGTTTTGGGTAAAGTAACACCTACTTGGCCTTGATACTTGCCGCCGCGGTCCTTGTACGAAGTTTCGCAAATCTCGTCGCTCTCGAAGAACAAGACCTGGGCGCAGCCCTCCCCGGCATAGATCTTGGCGGGCAGCGGCGTCGTGTTGGAAAATTCCAGCGTCACGTAACCTTCCCATTCCGGTTCGAACGGGGTGACATTGACGATGATGCCGCAGCGCGCATAGGTCGATTTACCCAGGCAAATGGTCAGCACGCTGCGCGGGATGCGGAAATACTCCACGGTGCGCGCCAGCGCAAAGGAATTCGGTGGGATGATGCAGACATCGCCCTTGAAATCGACGAAGGATTTTTCATCGAAATTCTTGGGGTCGACAATGGTGGAATTGATGTTGGTGAAAATCTTGAATTCATTCGCGCAGCGGATGTCGTAGCCGTACGACGACGTGCCGTAGGACACGATCTTCTGGCCATTGGCTTCGCGCACCTGGCCGGGCTCGAAAGGCTCGATCATGCTGTGCTGCTCGGCCATGCGGCGGATCCATTTATCGGATTTGATAGTCATTTTTTCTTTGCTCAATCGCTTAACAGTAGCGTAACAGCCGAATTTTACGTGAAAATCGCAAGATTTCTATAAAACAGTCAGGTTTTGGTAAAACCGCCAAGTTTCTATAAAACCGTAAGGTTTCTGCAAAAACAGGGCGATTCCAGGAAATATGCGCGTCAGCGCTCCGGCATTTTCTATCGCTGCAGCGTTTCCCATACTTTTTGCAGGCGCTTGGCGGACACCGGCATGGGCGTACGCAGTTCCTGGGCATACAGCGACACCCGCAACTCTTCCAGCAGCCAGCGGAATTCGGCCATTTTCGGATCGGACCGTGCGCCCTGCCCCTTTTGTGCCCGCTGCCATGGCTGGGCTACCTGCTGCCATTCCGCCATCAGGCGGGCATCGCGCGCCGGATCGGCGCGCAGTTTTTCAAGGCGCACATTGATGGCCTTGAGGTAGCGGGGAAAGTAGGCAAGCTGCGCATAATCGTTTTCGGCGATGAAACGCTTGCCTATCAATCCCAGCAACTGCGCCTGGATATCGGCCACCGCCTGCGGGTGTCCCTTGGCGCCCTGCAGCTTTTTCGGCAACGCATGGTATTCGGCAAGGATTTGCCCCGCCAGCCGGGCGATTTCGTTGACCAGCAAGCCCAGGCGCGCCTTGCCCTCATCCCGGCGCTGATTGAATTCGGCGGCATTCTTGGGCAGCGGCGCCTGCAAGCAGGCGCGCTCGAGGCCAGCCTGGATGATCTGGTCGCGCAATTCTTCCTGGGTGCCAAGGGACATGAATTGCATGCCCATCTGCTGCAAGCCGGCGATGTTCTTTTCCAGGTACTTGACCTGTTCCTTCAATTGCAGCGCAATCAGCCGCCTCAGGCCGGCATGGTGCACACGCACCGCTTCGTCCGGGTCATCGAAGACCTCGATGTCGCAATGGCCGCCCTTGTCCACCAGCGCGGGAAAACCGATCAGGGTTTGCTTGCCGCGCTGGATCTCCAGCAGTTCGGGCAATTCGCCAAAAGACCAGGTGGTCAGGTTTTGCTGGTCGATGGCGCCTGGCTGTCCTCCTGACGCTGCGGCACCGGGCTTGGCGGCAATGCCTGCCGCGACGACCTGTTTGCCGACACCAGAATTTGCGGCATTCGAGGAATGTGCGCTGGCGCCCGCGCCGTCAGCCGGCACAAACGTGGCAGCTTCGGCCAGGCGCTGAAAGCTCTGGCGCGCCTGGCCGCCAAATTCCCCCTGCAAGGCCGCGAGGTTGCGCCCCATCTCGAGCTGGCGGCCATGCTCGTCGACCACCTTGAAATTCATGAAGTGGTGGGCAGGCAGGGTCTCCAGCTTGAAGTCGGAAAGTTTTGTGACGATACTGGTCTGCTCGCGAATGTCGGCGATCAGGGCGTCCAGCAATGGCCCCTTGCCGAAACCAAGCGCAGCATGGGTGCGGTCGCAAAACCCCGCGGCATAATCCGGCAGCGGCACGCAGTGGCGGCGCAATTTCTGCGGCAGCGATTTCAGCAGCAAGTGGACCTTTTCCTTCAGCATGCCTGGCACCAGCCATTCGCAGCGCGCCGCAGAAACCTGGTTCAACCCATACAACGGCACTGCCAGGGTCACGCCATCGCGCGGCGAACCGGGCTCGAAGTGGTACGTCAGCGCCATGTCGGTGCCCGCGACGCTCATCGCCTTCGGGAAGACGTCGGTGGTAATGCCGGCCGCTTCATGCCGCATCAGGTCGTCGCGATTCAGGTGCAGCAGCTTCGGGTTCTGTGCCGTCGCATCCTTCAGCCACTTCTCGAAGGCGGCGCCATTGACGATCTCGGCCGGCACCAGCTTGTCGTAGAAGGCGAAGATCAATTCCTCGTCCACCAGCACGTCGAGCCGGCGCGACTTGTGTTCCAGGTTCTCGATCTCGCGCAGCAGACGCTGGTTGTGCATGAAAAATGGCGCGCGCGTCTCGTAGTCGCCATCCACCAGGGCGCCGCGGATAAAAATCTCGCGCGCCTCGGCAGGGTTGATCGCGCCGAAATTGATGCGGCGCTGGCTGTACACCACCAGTCCGTATAGCGTGGCCCGCTCGTAGGCCGAGACTTGCGCGGTGCGCTTTTCCCAGCGCGGGTCGCCCCAGGATTTCTTCAGCAAGTGCCCGCCGATGCGCTCCAGCCATTCCGGCTGGATCTGTGCAATGCAGCGGGCGTACAGGCGGTTGGTCTCGACCAGTTCGGCCGCCATGATCCACTTGCCCGCCTTCTTTGCCAGATGCGAGCCAGGCCAGACGTGGAATTTGATGGCGCGCGCGCCGAGATAGTACGGCTCGTCTTCTGCCTTGAAACCGATATTGCCGAGCAAGCCCGTCAGCAAGGCAACGTGCAGTTGCTCGTAGGTGGCTGGCGCCTCATTCATGCGCCAGCCCTGTTCGCGCACCAGCGTCAGCAATTGCGAGTGCACGTCGCGCCATTCGCGCAATCGCAATTGCGACAGGAAATTGGCGCGGCAATTGTCGGCCAGCTGGCGGTTGGTCTTTTTATGTTCGACGGCTTCCTCGAACCATTTCCAGATCTTCAGGTAGGAAACGAACTCGGATTTTTCATCGGCGAATTTCTTGTGCGCCTGGTCGGCGGCTTGCTGCGCCTCCAGCGGGCGGTCGCGCGGGTCCTGCACCGACAGGGCAGCGGCAATCACCAGCACCTCGGACAGGCAGGCATGCTCGCGCGCGGCCAGGATCATGCGGCCAATGCGAGGATCCAGCGGCAGCTTGGCCAGCTGCCGGCCGGTTGCCGTCAACTGGTTGTTGTCATCGACCGCGCCCAGTTCCTGCAGCAGCTGGTAGCCGTCGGCAATTGCCCGCCCCAGCGGCGGCTCGATGAAGGGAAAGGTCTCGACATCGGCCAGGTGCAGCGACTTCATGCGCAGGATCACCGATGCCAGCGAAGAGCGCAGGATTTCCGGATCAGTGAACTTCGGCCGCAGCAGGAAATCCTGCTCCTCGTACAGGCGGATGCACACGCCGGCGGCAACGCGGCCGCAACGGCCTGCGCGCTGGTTGGCGGCCGATTGCGCAACCGCCTCGATCTGCAGCTGTTCGACCTTGTTGCGGTAACTGTAGCGCTTCACGCGCGCCAGGCCGGCATCAACCACATAGCGGATGCCGGGCACTGTCAGCGAGGTTTCCGCCACATTCGTTGCCAGCACGATGCGGCGGGCATTGGATGTCTTGAAAACACGTTCCTGCTCCTGCACCGACAGGCGGGCAAACAGCGGCAGGATTTCGACATGCGGCGGGTGGTGCTTCCTCAGGGTTTCGGCGGCATCGCGGATTTCGCGCTCGCCGGGCAAAAAGACCAGCACATCGCCAGGACCGAGGCGGCACAATTCATCGACAGCATCTGCCACCGCATCCATCAGGTCGCGCTGCTCGCGGCCTTTTTGCGCTGCCGTGGGGGGAGCACCCGGCTTGGCGGCATTGCGGTCGGGCGGCTCCACCGGCCGGTAGCGGATCTCGACCGGGTACAGGCGGCCCGATACTTCAATCACGGGTGCCGGCTTGTCGCCGCTGGCGAAATGCCGCGCGAAGCGCTCGGCATCGATGGTGGCCGACGTGATGATGACCTTGAGATCAGGACGCCTGGGCAGCAGCTGCTTGAGGTACCCCAGCAAAAAATCGATGTTGAGGCTGCGTTCGTGCGCTTCATCGATGATGATGGTGTCATATTGCTTGAGCAACTGGTCAGTCTGCGTCTCGGCCAGCAGGATACCGTCAGTCATCAGCTTGACCGAGGCGCCCTTGGTCAGCGTGTCGGTAAAGCGCACCTTGAAGCCGACATGTTCGCCCAGGGGCGACCCCAGTTCCTGGGCAATGCGCTTGGCGGTGGCGGACGCCGCAATGCGGCGTGGCTGGGTATGGCCGATCAGGCCAGCCTGGCCGCGCCCCAGTTCCAGGCAAATCTTCGGCAATTGCGTGGTCTTGCCGGAGCCGGTTTCACCGGAAACGATCACCACCTGGTTGGCGCGCAGGGCGGCCGCAATCTCGTCGCGTCGGCCCGATACCGGCAATTCTTCCGGGAAGACGATCGGCGGCAAGGGATTGCGCACAGGCGCAGAAGCGGACGCGGGCGCGCTTGCGCGGCCGGGCTTGGGGCCCCGGGACGGCGCGCCCGTGGTATTTTTGGGAAGTTCAGGTGCAGACATGGCTGGGCGAATTATAATGCGGCCATGGAAAATCCGATTCAATTCGTTGCGTGGCTGCGTTCAGTTGCGCCCTATATCCACGCTTTCCGCGGCAAAACCTTCGTGGTCGCCTTCCCGGGCGAGCTGGTCATGGCTGGCGCGCTGCCGGTTCTGGCGCATGACTTGTCACTTTTGCACGCCCTTGGCATCAAGGTGGTGATCGTGCACGGCTCGCGTCCGCAAGTGGCGGAACAACTTGCGCTACGCCACGTGGAAGGGCGCTTTCACAATGGCTTACGCATCACCGATGTGGCGGCACTGGAATGCGCCAAGGAAGCGGCCGGCGAGCTGCGCCTGGATATCGAGGCCGCCTTCAGCCAGGGCTTGCCGAATACGCCCATGGCGCATGCGGCGATCCGCATCATTTCCGGCAATTTTGTCGTCGCCAAGCCGCTTGGCGTGATCGAGGGCATCGACTTCGAATGGACGGGCCTGACCCGCAAGATTGCCTACGAGACCATCAACCCCATTCTCAACAATGGCGGCCTGGTCCTGCTGTCGCCACTGGGCTTTTCGCCGACAGGTGAAGTCTTTAATCTGACCCTCGAAGACGTGGCGGTGGCTGCGGCAACCGCACTACGCGCCGACAAGCTGATTTTCATTACCGAGACGCCGATGCTGACCGACGCCGCCGGCACGGAAATGCGCGAACTGTCGACGCACCAGGCCTCGGCCGTGCTCTCGTCGGAATGCCTGCCGGCCGATTCGGCCTTCTATCTCGAGCATGCCATGAAGGCGTGCCGCAACGGCGTGCCGCGCGCGCATATCGTGCCGTTTGCCACAGATGGCTCGGCGCTGCTGGAATTGTTCACCCACGATGGCATCGGCACGATGATTTCCAACGAAAACGTGGAAAGCCTGCGCGAAGCCACCATCGAGGACGTCGGCGGCATCCTGCAGCTGATTGAACCCCTGGAAGCCGATGGCACCCTGGTCAAGCGCGGACGCGAACTGATCGAGCGCGAAATCAGCTATTTTTCGGTGATCGAGCATGATGGTGTTATCTTCGGCTGTGCCGCGCTGTATCCATTCCCGGCAGACAAGATGGCGGAGATGGCTTGCCTGATCGTCAATCCCGAGGTGCAGGGCCAGGGTGATGGCGAGCGCCTGCTCTCGCACATGGAAAACCGCGCGCGCGCTGCCGGCATCAAACAGCTGTTCGTGCTGACCACCCGCACGGCGCACTGGTTCCTCAGGCGCGGCTTTGTCGCCGCCACGGTCGATGACCTGCCCAAGAACCGGCAACTCATGTACAACTGGCAGCGCAAGTCGCTGGTATTTATTAAGAAACTTTAAGGAAAAAACATGGCACGTACCGTTCACTGTATCAAGCTCGACAAGGACGCCGAGGGGCTGGATTTTCCGCCGTACCCGGGCGAACTGGGCAAGCGCATCTATGAAAGCGTCTCCAAGGAAGCCTGGGGCGGCTGGCTCAAGCACCAGACCATGCTGGTCAATGAAAACCGCCTCAACCTGGCCGATGCGCGCGCGCGCAAATATCTGGCGACGCAAATGGAAAAGCATTTCTTTGGCGACGGTGCCGATGCGGCGCAAGGCTACGTGCCGCCAAGCGAATAAGTATTCAGGCTTTTACATAAAAAAGCCCGCCGATGCACGCGCGGGCTTTTTTCATTATGGAAGAAATTATTGTTTGTAAGTTCAGTGCATCAAGGCGAGGGCAACCGGAATGGCTCGCAATGCATGGCGAACACCAACAAACAAATTTGCCATATCCATGACCAGTACAAACATTATGGCGTGCAGGAGGTACTCTTTGCCGCCGAAAACAAGCAGCACTTTCTGAGCCGCCTGGCGCACGGCTGTTATTTGGGTAAAAAACATCTGGACAGCCAGCGCCAGCAAAAAGCCACCAAGCACATCGCTGGGATAATGATAGGCAAGATAGACCCGTGGCAGTGCAATGGCGAACAGTGTCCAGGCAAGGGCTGCCACGCCAAGGCGCTTGTTGCTGCAGGCGATAGCAATCGCAAGCGAAAAATACATCGTTGCGGTATCACTGGGAAAGGAGTTCAAATGCGTCAGCGAATCCGCTGTCGTCCATATTGACATATCGATCGCGGGCGCGATTTGTTTGTCGAGGTGCGTATCCAAAAGCGGCCGCACATGCACCATCAGTGAATGCTGCAAGAATACTGATGTCAATGTTGCCACGCAAGTTCCGACCAGCCCGCATAACAAGATCTCCCGATTCCTGCTGGATGCGTCCATAAACCAGGCGGTCCACAGCAGAAAGAAAATTACTGTTCCTCTTAAGAACAAATCATCTGCAATCGTATGGACGAGTTTGTCGATCAGCGGCCATTGACCAATAAGCCCGTTGAGCAAGTGGAATAGTGCAGCGTCGAGATCCGCGAGCATTGGGCTCTTTCATTATCCAGTAAATACTATTGGACAATGCTCGCCAGATTACAACGTTGATATCTAGCAAAACAGTTTTGAATTGTTTCAGTTAGAAAATACGCCCCTTGCCGGCGAGGGCATTTCGATCACCAGATTGATTCAATTTTTTATTTGAAAATTCAAGCCGCCTGCCTGCGATCTGACACCAATCTCCGGGCCAGGCTCAATAGGTGAATTTCTTCACGCCATCAGCCATGCCCAGCAGGCCGACATCGGCGCCACGGCGGGCGAACAGCCCCACCGTGACCACGCCGACGATATTGTTGATCTGCGCCTCCAGCACCACCGGGTCGGCGATCTGCAAGCCATGCAAATCGAGGATGTAGCAACCATTGTCGGTCAGCAGAGGCTGGCCGTCTTTCAGGCGCAGGCGCGGCTCGCCACCCAGTTGCGCAAGCGCGCGCGCCACAGACGCATGCCCCATCGGTATCACTTCGACCGGCAACGGGAATTTGCCCAGCTTGTCGACCAGCTTGGAACCGTCGGCGATGCAGACGAACTTGCCCGCGACGGAAGCAACAATCTTCTCGCGTGTCAGCGCCGCGCCACCGCCCTTGATCATGGCGCCGGCGGCGGTGATCTCGTCGGCGCCATCGATGTACACGGGCATCGAGACGACATCGTTGAGATCAAAGACTTCGATGCCATGCGACTTCAGGCGCGCCGCCGTGGCTTCGGAGGACGCGACCGCACCCTTGATCTTGTGCTTGATCTTGCCAAGTTCATCGATAAAGAAATTGGCGGTGGAACCGGTGCCGACCCCGACAATTTCACCTTCCACGACATATTCGATGGCGGCACGTGCAACCGCCTGCTTGAGTTCGTCCTGAGTCATGTCTGCTCGCAAATGGGAGAATCCACTATTTTAGCGCAGCGCGCTGGCTTGTCGCGCCAGCGCAGTGATGGCGGCCCAGTCGCCGGCATGCAGCGCCTCTTTCGGCGTCAGCCAGGACCCGCCCACGCAGGCGACATTTTCCAGCGCAAGAAATTGCGGCGCGCTCTCCAGTGTGATGCCGCCGGTCGGGCAAAACAATACATCCGGCAATGGGCCTGCCAGGGCTTTCAACATGCCCACGCCGCCCGCCGGCACCGCCGGAAACAACTTCAATTGCGCAAAGCCTGCCTCGCGCGCAGCCATGACCTCACTGGGTGTCATCACACCGGGTAGCAGCGGCAGGCCGGAGGAGCGGGCAGCATCGACCAATGCACCAGTCAACCCGGGAGAAACCCCGAAGACCGCGCCGGCATCGCGCGCCGCGGCGAACTCCTCGGGCCGCGTCAGGGTGCCGACGCCGACAATCGCCTGCGGCACCTGTTCGGCAATGGCCCGGATGGCGGCCAGGCCATGCGCGGTGCGCAAGGTAATTTCGAGCACCCGGATGCCGCCGGCAACCAGCGCTTGCGCCAGCGGCACGGCTTGTTGCGGTTCGTCGATGGCGATCACGGGAATCACCGGCGATGCGCGCATAATGTCGGTCAACTTCATGGCGGCGAGTTTCGTTGCGGTCGGGGTCATCAGGGGCAATCTCCTGGTCAGCGTTTCTGGACAATCATGGTGTCGCGATCAGTGAAGGGTGTGTCTTCATCATTGAACGGCTCGCCCGCATCGGCACCCAGCGAATTGTTCTCGAACTCGGCCGCCAGAACCGGCGGCAGCCCAAAGGTCGCGCCGCCCTCCTCGGCCGTACTGACCGTACGGCGGAACATCGCGAACAGCTCGCGCCCCATGCCCACTTCGTTGGGCGACATGTCCACAGCCTCAGGCACGCGTGCTGCCCATTGCGCTGCCGGCACCTGTGCTTCGAGCAAGCCGTTCTCGGCATCGAGGCGGATCATGTCGCCGGTTTTGACCAGCCCGAGCGGGCCGCCGGCCAGCACTTCCGGCGACACATGAATCGCCGCCGGCACCTTGCCGGAGGCCCCCGACATGCGTCCATCGGTGACCAGGCCGACATGGTAGCCGGCATCCTGCAGGCTACCCAGCGCGGGCGTCAGGGAATGCAACTCCGGCATGCCATTGGCCCGCGGCCCCTGGAAGCGCACGACTGCAATGAAATCGCGCTCAAGTTGCCCTGCCTCGTAAGCCTGCATGAAAGCGTCCTGCGAATCAAAAACAATGGCAGGCGCCTCGACCAGGCGATGCTGCGGCTTGACTGCAGAGACCTTGACCACGGCGCGCCCGAGATTTCCCGACAGCAGGCGCAGCCCGCCTTCGGGTGAAAACGGTTCGGCGACCGGGCGCACCACGTTCAGGTCGCCGCTCACGGCGGGCGCAGGCTTCCATACAGCAACGTCATCTTCCAGCAAGGGTTCGGCGCAATGCGCGCGCAGGCCCTGACCGAGGACGGTGGTGACGTCCTCATGCAGCAAGCCGGCATCGAGCAGCTCGCGGATGACAAAGGGGGTGCCGCCGGCGGCATGAAAATGATTCACATCGGCATCGCCGTTCGGGTAGATCCGCGCCAGGAGCGGCACTACGTGGGAGAGCGCATTGAAATCATCCCAGTCGATGATGATGCCGGCGGCGCGTGCAATGGCCACCAGGTGCAGCGTATGGTTGGTGGAACCGCCCGTGGCGAGCAGCGCGGCGATGGCGTTGACGATGGCCTTTTCATCGACCACGTGCCCGACCGGCAGGTATTGCTGGCCCAGCGCCGAAATTTCGACAGCGCGGCGCGCCGCCGCACGGGTCAGGGCATCGCGCAGCGGCGTATTGGGGGAAATGAATGCCGCACCCGGCAAATGCAGCCCCATGACTTCCATCAGCATCTGGTTACTGTTGGCAGTGCCGTAGAAGGTACAGGTGCCTGCCCCATGATAGGACTTCGATTCCGCCTCAAGCAACTCCTCGCGACCAATCTTGCCTTGCGCATACAGCTGGCGCACCCGCGACTTTTCAGGGTTGGACATGCCGGAGGTCATTGGCCCGCCAGGGATAAAAATGGCGGGCAGGTGGCCGAAATGCAAGGCGCCAATCAACAGACCAGGCACGATTTTGTCGCAAATACCGAGATACACCGCGGCATCGAACATATTGTGCGAGAGGGCTACAGCTGTTGCCATGGCGATGGTGTCGCGCGAAAACAGCGACAGTTCCATCCCTGCCTGGCCTTGCGTAATGCCGTCGCACATGGCGGGCGTGCCACCGGCAAATTGCGCCACGCCGCCGGCTTCGCGCACTGCCTCCTTGATCAGCGGTGGAAAATGCTCGTAGGGCTGGTGCGCCGACAACATGTCGTTGTAGGCAGAGATGATTGCCACCGAGGGGCATTTCAGCTGCTTGAGCTTTAACTTGTCGTTCGGCGGGAAAGCCGCGAAGCCATGGGCAAGGTTGGTACAGGACAAGGAGCTTCGATGCGCCCCCTGGTGCCGGGCAGTGTCGAGCCGATGCAGGTAGGCACGACGATTAGCTTGACTGCGCGTAACGATTTTTTTGGTTACTGCAGCTACAGTAGGGTGAATCGACATGGCAAAATTATCCTTGGCTAAGCCGAATTGAAATTTTACTACATTGCTGCAATCCATCCCAAAGAGCTCGGCATCCATTGAGATTTCCCATGCCAGCCACGCCTGCCGTCAGGGAAGATGTTACAGCATTCTCATTGCGCACAACGACGCGATCGCATCATCCAGTAGTAAATTTACTTAAAAGTATTGTATATTTATCCCACTTATCAATTCGTCACATGCCCCAGATGCCTTTTACCGCCACCGCGGCCAATGCGGCCCTGATGGAGCACCATACTCTTGCACGTGGTTGGCAATTGCGCGACCTGTTCGCGCAGGATCCGGCACGTGCACAAACCTTGTCACTCGAAGTGGCCGGCCTGTTCCTGGATTATTCCAAGAACCGCCTCGACCGCTCCACTATCGCGCTGCTGGTGCGCCTGGCCCAGGAATGCGGCGTCGAAAAGCACCGTGAGGCCATGTTTGCCGGTGAGCGCATCAACACCACCGAACAACGCGCCGTCTTGCATACGGCCCTGCGCGCACCTCGCGGACAATCCTTGCGACTCGACGGCGTCGACATCAATGCCCAGGTCCACGCCGTACTCGACCGCATGGCTGCCTTTTCCGAACGGGTACGCACCGGCACCTGGCGCGGCTATTCGGATTTGCCTATTACCGATATCGTCAACATCGGCATCGGCGGCTCCGATCTCGGCCCGAAGATGGCGTGCCAGGCCCTGCGCCCGTATGTGCATCCGCGCCTGACCCCGCACTTCATTTCCAACGCCGATGGCCACGACCTCGCTGCCCTGCTCCCGCACCTGAATCCCGCCACCACACTCTTCATCGTTGCCTCCAAAACGTTTACCACGGCGGAAACCATGATGAATGCGCAGACGGCACGAGCCTGGTTCCTGCGCCAGCATCCGCATCCCGCCGACCTGGAAAAACATTTTGTTGCGGCATCGACCAATACCGAGGCGGTGCAAGCGTTTGGCATTGCCCCTGAAAATATGTTCCCCTTCTGGGATTGGGTCGGCGGCAGGTATTCACTCTGGTCGGCGATCGGCCTGCCCGTCATGCTGGCAATCGGCGCCGAGCGTTTTACGCATATGCTCGCGGGCGCCCATGCGCTGGACCGCCATTTCCAGCAAGCGCCACTGGTGCAGAACATGCCTGTGTTGCTGGCATTGATCGGGATCTGGAATCGCAATTATTTCCATGATGCGACCTTGTCGATTGCGCCCTACCACGAAGACTTGAAACACTTTCCTGCCTACCTGCAGCAACTGGAAATGGAAAGCAACGGCAAGCAGGTGAACCGTGATGGCGTGCCACTGGAAGCCTGCACCTGTCCCGTTATCTGGGGTGACGTCGGCACAAATGGGCAGCATGCCTATTTCCAGCTGCTGCATCAGGGATGCGATATCGTGCCTGTCGATTTTATTGCAGCCTTAAAACCCAGCCATGATTTCCCCGGCCACCACACGGCCTTGCTGGCAAACTGCTTCGCCCAGTCGGAAGCATTAATGCTCGGAAAAACCAGCGATGAAGCCCGAAACGACTTGCGAGCCGAAGGGAAATCTTCAGAAGCGATTGCCGCGTTGTTGCCTCACAAGATTTTTCCTGGCAATCGTCCCAGCAATACGCTTTTGCTTGATGAATTGTCGCCCGCCAGACTTGGCGCCCTGATTGCGCTCTATGAACACAAGACATTCGTGCAAGGCGTTATCTGGGGCGTCAACAGCTTCGACCAGTGGGGCGTAGAACTGGGCAAAGTGCTGGCAAAAAAAATTCATGCGGAACTGGCTGATGCGAGCGTATCTAACCAGCATGACAGTTCCACCCTCGGCTTGATTGCACGCGCCCGGGCCGTTGCACCCGCAAAGCCGGATGGCGGCAATATTTCGCGCGCCGAGCCATTTCCCTAGAAACGTCCCCATCATGGCACTGGCTGATTTCGATATCGTATTGTTTGGCGGCGGCGGCGATCTGGCAATGCGCAAGCTCTTGCCCGCCCTGTTCGCGCGCGAGCGCGCCAGCCACCTGCCGCCGCAGGCGCGCATCATTTGCGCCGGGCGTCATGCGTGGAGTCTGGAAAAATTCCTGGAATTACTGGAACAAAATGCCCGGCCACACATCGAGGCCGCAGCTACCGATCCGCAACGCTGGCAGGCATTCTGCAAGCGAATCCGGTATGTCGGCCTGGACGCAACCGACCCTGCCGCCTATGGGCCGCTGGTTGCCGCCATGCGCGCCGATCCGGAACTCGTCCGGGTGTTCTACATGGCAACGCCCCCCAGCCTGTTCTCGCAGATTTGCCGCAATCTTGCGCAGGCCGGACTTGCCAATGCCCAATCCCGCGTGGTGCTGGAAAAGCCGCTCGGGCGCGACCTCGCCAGCGCGCAGCAAATCAATGCAGAAGTCGGCAAGATTTTTGCCGAGTCGCAGATCTACCGGATCGACCATTACCTCGGCAAGGAAACGGTGCAAAACCTGCTGGCGCTGCGTTTCGGCAATGTGCTGTTCGAACCCCTGTGGCGGCGCGAATGGATTTCGGACGTGCAAATTACCATCGCCGAAGAGCTGGGCGTAGGCAACCGCATGGAATACTACGATACCGCGGGCGCCCTGCGCGACATGCTACAAAACCACTTGCTGCAACTGCTGTGTATCGTGGCCATGGAGCCGCCCCTGAGCGTACAGGCCGATTCGGTGCGCGATGAAAAACTGAAGGTATTACGCTCGCTCAAGCGCTTCAGCCCTGCCACGCTGGCGCAAGACGTCGTGCGCGGTCAATATCGCGCCGGCCATGTCGACGGCGTCGCAGTTCCAGGTTACCGCAAAGAAGGCGCACCCACCGATTCTCGCACCGAAACCTTTGTCGCCGTCAAGGCCGAAATCGATACCTGGCGCTGGGCCGGCGTGCCGTTTTACCTGCGCACCGGCAAACGCATGGCCGACCAGCTGGCCGAGATCGTGGTCCGCTTCAAGGCGGTACCCCATTCGATCTTTGCCCAGGCGTCCTCGACCTTCCAGCCGAATTGCCTGGTGATCCGCCTGCAGCCCGATGAAGGCCTGCAACTGAACCTGATGGCCAAGACACCGGGCGACCGCATGCGGCTGAAACCGGTTGAACTGGAACTGGATTTTCGCGAACAGTTCAAGATGCCGCGCATGGAAGCCTATGAACGCCTGCTGCTGGATGTCCTGCGCGGCCAGCTGACCATGTTCATGCGCAGCGACGAACTGGAGGCCGCCTGGGAGTGGGTCGAGCCGATCCTCAATTACTGGGAACAGGAACAGACCGAGCCACAGCCCTACAGCGCCGGTACCTGGGGGCCGGCCGCCGCCAGCGCCCTGATCGGCCGCGACGGCTTGCAGTGGCGCGAAGAAGTCCTGCCTGAGATGTAAGGCACGCATGCTCCTGGAATCGATACGCACCCAGCTCGCCACGCTCTCGCGATCCGAGAAAAAAGTTGCGCTTGCCGTCCTCGACAATCCGACCCTGGCGGTCGCGGAAAACATTACCGCACTGGCGCGCAATGCCCAGGTATCCGAACCAACCGTGGTGCGCTTTTGCCGCGCCATCGGCTATGACGGCTGGCACGAATTCAAACTGAAGCTGGCGCAAACGCTGGCGCTTGCGCTGCCCGGCACCGATGAAAGCCTGGCGCCCGACGACCTTGCAGCCGACCTGGTCGGCAAGATCTGCAGCCGTTCCATCAACGCATTGCTAGACTTGCGCAACAACCTGCAGGCCGAACCCATCCAGCGCGCCCTCGACATCCTTGCGCGCGCCAACAAGATCGAATTCTATGGCCAGGGCACCTCGGGCATCATCGCTGCCGATGCGCAACACAAATTCTTCCGCTCGGGGGTGCCAACGGTTGCTTATTCGGATCCGCACATCCACAGCATCTCGGCATCGCTTTTGAATCCCGGCGATGCGGTGGTTGCCATTTCGCAGCGTGGTGGCAGTTCCGCACTGCTGGGTTCCGTGCGCCTGGCCCGCAAAAGCGGCGCCGATGTGATTGCCCTGGTGCCCAGCGGCACCCCGCTGGCGGAACTGGCCACCGTGCTTGTGCCCATCGATCTCAGCTTCAATGCCGACCCTTACACGCCACAGTCGGCACGCCTGGCGCACCTGGTCGTCATCGATATTCTCGCCGTCGGACTGGCATTGAAGCGCGGACCGGAATTCCGCAAGAAAATGCTGAATGCGCAAAAAGCCTTGCAAAAGCTCGACATGCCTTTCGACACCTTCCTTTAATTGATTTAAAGCAAGCATTTGCTACGCCTGTCCAAAAGCTGACCAGCACGCGACAAGGATTGCGTACAATAAGTGCTTGCCTTGCCGCTTTCTTTCTTATTTTCATGCCATGAACCAGCTCGAACAACTCAAGCAATTCACCACCATCGTTGCCGACACGGGCGATTTCCAGTCGATGAAAGTCTTCGCGCCGCGCGACGCCACGACCAATCCATCCCTGATCCTGAAAGCAGTGCAAAAGGATGAATACCGGCCATTGCTGGAACAGGCCGTGCAACGGCACGGCGCCAAGCCCGTGGGCGAGATCATCGATCATCTGCTGGTCGCCTTCGGCCTGGAAATCCTGAAAATCATCCCGGGGCGCGTCTCCACCGAAACCGATGCGCGCCTGTCCTTTGACACAGAAGGCACGATTGCCAAGGGCCGCGAACTGATCCGCCTGTATGAACAGGCCGATATTCCGCGCGAGCGCATCCTCATCAAGATCGCCTCGACCTGGGAAGGCATTCGTGCCGCAGAAGTACTGGAAAAAGAAGGCATCCGCTGCAACATGACCCTGCTGTTTTCCCTGCCGCAGGCGGTTGCCTGCGCTGACGCCGGCGCCCAGCTGATTTCGCCATTTGTCGGCCGCATCTACGACTGGTACAAGAAATCGACGGGCGAAGAATACAATGGCGCAAACGATCCCGGCGTGCAATCGGTCAAGCGGATTTACGACTACTATCGCAAGTTTGGCTACAAGACCGAAGTGATGGGCGCAAGTTTTCGCAATGTCTCGCAACTGACCGAACTGGCCGGCTGCGACCTGTTGACCATCAGCCCGGAATTGCTGCAAAAACTGGCGGAGTCCGAAGCGCCGGTGGCACGCAAGCTCAGCGTTGAGGCGGCGCAATCGTCACGCATTGAAAAGCTGGCCCTTAACGAAAAAGCTTTCCGCCTGCTGTTGAATGACGATGCCATGGCGACCGAGAAGCTGGCCGAAGGCATCCGCCTGTTCTGCGCCGATGCCGTCAAGCTGGACAAGATGGTCGAGGCGCTGCGCTAGCGCAGCCAATAAAAAAGCGGGAATGTCTCCCGCTTTTTTCATGCTGCTGCAGAAGGTCATTAGGCGACGTTGATCACCTTGCGTGCGCTTGGCAGGAATTTGGCGATTGTCGACAGCAATTCATCTTCGCTGACCGGCTTGCCGAGATAAGCATCGCAGCCAGCCCAGTTGCCGCGGAACTTGTCGAACGCGCCCGACTTGCTGGTCAACATGACCACGGCAGTGTTCTTGGTAGCGGCACTGCCCTTGAGGCGCTTGCATACCTGGTAGCCATCGATACCAGGCATCATGATATCGAGAAAAATGCAGGTATATGCCTTGGCTTGTGCCATGTCGATGGCGGTTTCACCGTCTGCGGCAAAATCCACATCGAAGCGGAATGGCGCCAGCTTGGCTTTCATGAAAGCCCGCACGGTTGCGCTATCGTCGACCACGAGTACTGACTCGTTCGGGCTCGGCTCGACAAAAACTTCTGGCGGCGGCGCATCCTGGTCAATTGCGCGCCGAAAAGTCCGCCCATCCCAGTTGTCACCCGCGCCGCTCTGGCGGCGCGCACGTTCCTGCAGCGCTGCCTGCATCACTGTATCAAGCTGTTCAAACAGACGCATCCAGTGAATCGGCTTTTCCACCCTCGGCCACCCGATGTCCATGGGCGAACGGCCAATCAACACCGCCGGCGCGAAAGGATTCGGCGTGCGCGCCGCCAATTCCTTCAAGGCTTCGGGACTGTCGCCATTGGCCAGGTAAATATCGGTGCGCTGGGTTGCTTCGGTTGCTTCGGCATAAAAGAATGCACGACGTCCCGTCAGGCGAAATGTCGAGGCCAGCATCGCCTTCTCGGCAGGAGAAAATCCGATCATTTCAAGATTGAAGCGACGCGGTCCGGCAGCAGAAGGGGCGGTCTGTAAAGCCTGATTCATAGGAGTCTTTTTCTGATGAAAATTACTGCATACCGACAAAGGGAGAACAATTAATCAAATGATAACAGAACTCAAATCACGTGATTGCAAATTCTTGTGTCAGATTGTTACGTCTCAGCAACCAGATTGTCAGTCAATTCCATCAGAAAACCAAAAATGCCGGCAGAGTGTTGCGCTTTGCCAACCAATCCCGCGCCTCAGGTGGCGCGCCGGTCGAGCATGGCACGCGCAATGGTGCCTGCATCGACGTATTCCAGTTCGCCGCCTACCGGCACGCCGCGCGCCAGGCGGCTGACTTTCAAGCCGCGCGCCTTGAGGGTCTCGCTGATGTAGTGGGCGGTAGCCTCGCCTTCGTTGGTGAAGTTGGTCGCCAGGACCACCTCCGTCACCACGCCATCGGTAGCGCGGGCAATCAATTTTTCGAGGTGGATATCCTTGGGGCCAATGCCGTCGAGCGGCGACAGGCGCCCCATCAGTACGAAGTACAGCCCCTTGTAGGTCAGGGTCTGCTCGATCATCAACTGGTCTGCCGGCGTCTCGACCACGCACAACAGCGTCGCGTCGCGCGCATCATCCAGGCAAGTCTCGCATAACGCATTTTCAGTAAACGTATTGCAGCGCTCGCAGTGATGGATGCGCTCGACCGCCTGGTTCAGGGCACGACCAAGCATGGCCGCCCCCTCGCGGTCATGCTGCATCAGATGGTAGGCAATGCGCTGCGCCGACTTCGGCCCGACGCCGGGCAAGCGACGCAGGGCTTCGGTCAGGAAATCGAGACTGGAAGGGGTTTTCACGTATCAGAAAGGGAGCTTGAATCCCGGCGGCAGCGGCAGGCCGGCAGTCACACCCGACATTTTTTCCTGCGACGTCGCCTCGGCCTTGCGCACTGCATCGTTGAAAGCGGCGGCAACCAGGTCTTCCAGCATGTCCTTGTCGTCGCCCAGCAGCGAGGGATCGATCGAGACGCGCTTGACATCGTTCTTGCAAGACATGACGACCTTCACCAAGCCTGCCCCGGACTGCCCCTCGACTTCAATGGCGGCAAGCTGGTCCTGCATTTTTTTCATGTTGTCCTGCATTGCCTGCGCTTGCTTCATCAAGCCTGCCAATTGGCCCTTCATCATGATGGTGCTCCTTCTATATGGTGAAAAATAATGTCTTAAACTGGCCTGATTGATCCCGGCACGATGGTGGCGCCGAACTCGCGCATCAAGGTTTGCACGAAAGGATCGGTTGCCATCGTCTCTTCTGCATCGCGCTGGCGCTCGGCGCGCTCGGCCAGCGCCACAGCATTCGCCGTTTGTTCGACCGCGCCGATTTCGGTGGTCACGCGCACGGTCTTGCCAAAGTTTTCGGTCAGTGCCGCCGCCAGCTTGTCGACGCTCCCGGCCGCGCACAAGGTTTCCAGCGGCACCCGCAAATGGAACTGGGCCGCATTGCTTTCGGCATCGCATCGCAATAGTTCGCTTTGCTGTGCCAGCTGTTGCGCTACGCCGCGCACGGGCAACCTGGCGGCCAGGGCCGGCCAGTCGCCATTCCAGTTCAATGCGGGCACCGGGATCAATACCACTGGACGCGGCGGTGGCGCACTAACACGTGGGGTGGCCTGTGCAGTAGCTTCCAGTCCTGCCTGGACTACGGGGACTTCAGTTTTTTTTTGAGCCGCAGGCGCCGCTGAACTATCATCCAAAGCTGCCTGCGGCCGGTCATCCCAGGGTGCCTGGGTGGCCGGCGCTGGAGACGATGCCGCGGGCAGTGGCGCCGGGGCTCTAGGCGCCGGCATCTTGCCGCCATTACGCGCGGCTTCCAGTGCGGCACGTGCCGGACTCATGGCAGCCTGCGGACGTGCCACCGGCACGCTGGCGCTTGCTGCTTGCGGCGGTGTTGCCAGCCTTGCAGGCGCCGGGGTAGCTGCAACGGCAGCAGCCGCGCCGACGGACGCAGGAGCGCGGGCCGGCGCCGCCTGGACCGGTGCCGTCGCGGGCATTTCAGCGCCACCGCTACCGGGCCGGAACGCCAGCATGCGCAGGAGCGTCATCGAAAACCCCGCGTATTCGTCGGGTGCCAGGCCAAGTTCATTGCGGCCATGCACGGCAATCTGGTAAAACAATTGCACTTCTTCCGGATCGAAGGTTTTTGCCAGACGCAAAATATCTTCGCGCTCGGGCAAGTCGTCCGGCACTGCTGCCGGCACGGATTGCGCCAGGGCGATACGGTGCAGCAGCGAGCCGAGGTCCTGCAGCGCGCCATTGTAGGAAAGACTGCGTGCCGCCATTTCGTCCGCCACCGCCAGCAAGCCGGCGCCATCCTTTTCTGCCAGGGCATCCAGTACGCGCACCAGGTAGGCTTGGTCGAGCGCGCCCAGCATGCCCTGCACGGCTTCCAGCGTTACCTTCCCGGCGGCATAGGCAATCGCCTGGTCGGTCAGCGACAGGGCGTCGCGCATCGAACCATGCGCGCCTTGTGCCAGTAGGCGCAAGGCCGGGGTTTCAAAGGTGATTTCTTCCTGGCCGAGGATATTTTCCAGATGCCCGACAATATGACCCGGCGGCATCTGTTTCAGGTTGAACTGCAGGCAGCGCGACAAGACCGTCACCGGAATTTTTTGCGGGTCGGTGGTGGCAAGGATGAACTTGACATGCTCGGGGGGCTCTTCCAATGTCTTCAGCATCGAGTTGAAGGCATGGTTGGTGAGCATGTGCACTTCGTCGATCATGTAGACCTTGAAGCGCGCATTGGACGGCGCATACACTGCCTGTTCGAGCAACTGCGCCATTTCATCGACGCCGCGGTTGGAAGCGGCATCCATTTCGATGTAATCGACAAAGCGGCCGGCATCGATTGCCACGCAGGCTTCGCACACGCCGCAGGGCTGCGCGGTAATGCCGCCATTGCCGTCGGCGCCCTGGCAATTGAAGGATTTGGCGAGAATGCGCGACAGCGTGGTCTTGCCAACGCCGCGCGTGCCCGTGAAGAGGTAAGCATGGTGCAGGCGCTTGTTCTCCAGCGCATGCGTCAGTGCGCGCACCACGTGCTCCTGCCCGACCAGGGTGTCGAAGCTTTTGGGTCGATACTTTCTTGCCAGAACTTGATATGACATAGCCACGCTACATGTTGGATGTAAATAGCATTTTACCTGACCTGCGGGCGGGCAAGGCCACTTCCGCCAAGCCGGCGGCCAAAACAGGCAATCCCTCTCTTGACAGACTTGCAAACGTCGCCGGAATGCCCCTATCATCAAACCACAAACAGGCGCTCCGGAGGTTGCGATGCAATGGCTCACCCATGAAGTCACCAACCAGGTTCCGGAATTGCGCGACTATGACATGTTCGCCAGTGACCACGCCCTGTGCGAAGGCATCCAGCGCGAGAGTGCTGCCTGGCACCTGGAAGAATTGCAGCGCCTGGGCATCGAACTGGGCCAGGCCCGCATCCTGCAACTGGGTGACCTTGCCAATCGCCATCCACCGGAACTGATCACGCACGACCGCTGCGGTTACCGCACCGATGTGGTCAGCTTCCATCCAAGCTGGCACCTGCTTCTGGCGCTGCTGCGGCGCGAAAACCTGCATGCGTTGCCATGGATAACGCCGCGGCCGGGCGCGCATGTCGCACGTGCCGCCGGCTATTACCTGCACGCCCAGATCGAGGCAGGCTCGCTGTGCCCGACCACAATGACCTTTGCGGCGATACCGGTGCTGCAAAAGGAGCCGGCGCTATTCGCCCAGTTGCAGGACAAGCTGTATTCGCTGGAGCACGACCCGCGCGACCTGCCGATACCGGCAAAGGAATCGATGTTGATCGGCATGGGCATGACGGAAAAACAGGGCGGCTCGGATGTGCGCAGCAACAGCACCATTGCCCGTCCCGACGGCACCGGTGGCCGTGGCGAAAATTACCTGATTACCGGGCACAAGTGGTTTTTTTCCGCGCCGATGTGCGATGCCCACATGGTGCTGGCGCACAGCGAAGGCGGCCTGTCCTGCTTTTTCGTGCCGCGCTGGCGCCCCGACGGCAGCAAGAATGCCGTGCTCGTGCAGCGGCTCAAGGACAAGCTGGGCAATCGCTCCAACTCCAGCAGCGAAGTCGAGTTTCAGGATGCGCACGGCATCCTGGTGGGCGAGGAAGGCCGTGGCATTCCAACCATCATCGAGATGGCGGGTTACACGCGGCTGGATTGCGTGATCGGCAGCGCCGGCCTGATGCGCCAGGCATTTGCCCAGGCGGCGCATCATGCGCGCCACCGCAGCGCTTTCGGCAAACCGCTCATCGAGCAAGCACTGATGCGCAACGTGCTGTGCGACCTGTCGCTGGAAAGCGAGGCCGCGACAGTGCTGATGCTGCGCCTGGCAGCGTCCTTCGACGCCACCGATGACCCGGCGGAACGCGCCTGGCGTCGCATCATGACACCCGCTGCCAAGTTCTGGATCTGCAAGCGCGCTCTGGAATTCTGCGGCGAGTGCATGGAAATCTGGGGAGGCAATGGCTATGTCGAAACCGGCCCGATGGCGCGCCTGTACCGCGAGGCGCCGGTCAACTCGATCTGGGAAGGCTCGGGCAACGTCATGTGCCTGGACGTGCTGCGCGCCATCGAACGCGAGCCGGACGGCTTTGCATTGCTGCTGGAAGAACTGCAGCAGGCCGCAGCACCCCACCCTGTCGCCAAGGCCTTGGTCGAAGAATTGAAAAGCGCGCTTGAGATGTCGCCGCGAGAACGTGAAATGCTGGGACGCCGCCTGGTGCAAAAACTGGTGCTTGCGGCGCAAGCCTGCCTGATGCTGGAGCACGCGCCGCCTCATGTCGCAGAAACCTTCCTTGCCAGCCGGGCCGATCCCGACTGCGGGCGCGTATATGGCACGCTCAGTGGCACGCCCAACGGCAGTGCCACGACCACATTCGGCCTGCAAGAGACTATTCTTGCCCGGGCCTGGCCGCACTGACCCCGGTCTGCGCCAGCAGTTCCGGCGAAAGCTGCACCGGACCGCTGCCGCTGAAACGGTCGAGGAAAAGGTAGATCACCGGCGTGATGAACAGCGTAATGACTTGCGACAGCAAAAGGCCGCCGACGATCGCCACGCCCAGCGGCTGGCGCAGCTCGGCGCCCGCGCCCAAACCAAAGGCGATCGGCAGCGCGCCCATCAATGCCGCCAGGGTCGTCATCATGATCGGCCTGAAACGCAGCAGGCAGGCGGTGCGGATCGCCTCCAGCGGCGCCATGCCCTGGCTGCGCTGCGCATCGAGGGCGAAGTCGATCATCATGATGGCGTTTTTCTTGACGATCCCGATCAGCATGAGAATGCCGATGGTGGCGATCAGGGTCAGCTCGAAACCGAACAGCGCAAGGGCAAGCAAGGCCCCGACGGCAGCTGACGGCAAGCCGGCCAGGATCGTGATCGGATGGATATAGCTTTCGTACAATACGCCCAGCAGAATATAGATCACCGCCACCGCCAGCAGCAGCAGGGCCACCTGGCTGGTCTGCGATGACTGGAACACCGCAGCATCGCCGGCATAGGAAGTAATGACGCTGCCCGGCATGCCGAGCTCGGCCTTGAACCGTTCCAGCTTTGTACTGGCGTCCCCCAAAGGCACATCCGGCGCCAGGTTGAAGGACACCGTGATTGCCTGCAGCTGCCCCTGGTGGTTGACTGCAACTGGCCCTGCGGCACGCCGCACCTTGGCCACGCTCAGGAGCGGCACGAGCGTGCCGGTCTTGCTGCGCACGTAAATTTCATTCAGATTGGATTCATCCTGGACGCCTGAACCGGCGCTTTGCATGATCACCTGGTAGCTATTGCTGCTGGTGAATATGGTCGAGACCTGGCGCTCGCCGTAGGCGCTGTACAACGCGCTGCGGATCTCGGCGATTTGCACCCCGGCCGCATTGGCGCGGTCGCGGTCAACATCCACCACCGCCTGCAAACCCTTCATTTGCGAATCGCTGGTGACATCGCGGAAGATGGGGTCGGCCCGCATCTTTTCCTGGATGCGTTCCGACCAGGTGTCCAGTTCGTCGGCACGCACGCTTTGCAGCACGTACTGGTAGCGGCTTTTACTGGATCGCCCGCCCAGGCGCAGGTTCTGCACCGGCGTCAGGAATACGGACAACCCGGGAATGCTGCCGACCTCGCGGCGCATGCCTTCCAGCACGCGATCCATGGAGGCGCGCTCTGCGCGCGGTTTCAAGCCGATAAAAATATTGCCGGTGTTGGTGCCGGAGACGCGCGCCGATACCGTGGCGACATTGGGATTGCGCTGCATGGTATCGGCCGCAGTTTTCACCAGCTGCACCATCACCGGGTAGGAAACGTCCTGCGGCCCCTCCACCACCGCGGAGATCTGCCCGATATCCTCAGTCGGAAAAAACCCTTTGGGCATGCTCTGGAACAGCCAGATGGTTACGGCGAAGGTAACCAGCGCCAGCGCCAGCGTGGTCCGGCGGTAGCGCAGGCATATGTCGAGCCCGCGCTCATAGGTATGCAGCACGGCCTGAAAGCCACGCTCGAAGGCGCGGCTGACCGCGTTCTCTTTCTCATGCGCATCGTGGCGCAGGTAGCGGCTGCACAGCATCGGCACCAGCGTCAGGGACACCACGGCCGACACCAGCACCGCCAGCGACACCACGGCGGCAAACTCATGGAACATCAGGCCGATTACACCCGGCATGTAGAAAATCGGGATGAAAACCGCCACCAGCGAGATGGAGATCGAGATAATCGTGAAACCAACCTCGCGCGAGCCCTTCAATGCCGCTGCCATCGGCGCCATGCCATCCTCGATGTGGCGCACGATATTTTCCAGCATGACGATGGCGTCATCCACCACCAGGCCGACCGCGATG
Source organism: Janthinobacterium sp. 17J80-10 (assembly GCF_004114795.1). Lineage (NCBI taxonomy): Bacteria > Pseudomonadati > Pseudomonadota > Betaproteobacteria > Burkholderiales > Oxalobacteraceae > Janthinobacterium > Janthinobacterium sp. 17J80-10. The sequence continues at coordinate 3,152,399 of NZ_CP035311.1, forward strand.
GTAATGCCGAGCAGGGAAATATTGTTGAGGCTATAGCCGAACGCATACATCAGGGCAAAACAGCCGATCAGGGAAATCGGCAGCGACACTACCGGGATGATGGTCGCTGACAGGCGCTTGAGAAACAGGAAAATCACCAGCACCACCAGCGCGATCGTCAGAAACAATGTGAGCTTGACGTCGTGGATGGCTTCGCGGATGGATACCGAGCGGTCGTTCAGGACCTTGACCTCGACGGAAGCCGGCATCTGTTCGCGAAACTGCGGCAACCTGGCAATGACGGCGTCGACCACCGCCACTGTATTGGCGTTGGGCTGGCGCTGCACGCCGAGGGTGATGGAGGGTTCGCCATTGGCCCAGCTGCCGCTCTTGGCCGACTCCACGCTGTCTTCGACAATGGCCACGTCCTTCAGCCGCATCGATACGCCATCCTTGCTCTGGATGACGAGATTGGCGAAAGCGGCGGCATTCGGCAGCTGCCGGTTGGCTTCCAGCGTCAGGCTCTGGCGTGGGCCATCGAGCACGCCCACCGGCGTATTGGCGTTGGCCGCACGAATCGCCGCCCCCAGTTCATCCAGGGTCAGATTGCGCGCGGCCAGCTGGTCGGCGCGCGCCTGGATGCGCACGGCATAGCGGCGAGCGCCAAATACCTGGACCTGGGCCACGCCATCGATGGTCGACAGCGAAGGCGAAATCAGGTTTTCCGCATAATCGTTCAATTCCGCCAGCGACATGGACGGAGAAGTGAGTACCACCAGCAGCACCGACTGGTCTGCGGGGTTGACCTTGCGGTAGGCCGGCAGCGAGGTCATCTCCTCCGGCAAGCTGCGCTGGGCGCGCAGCAAGGCGGCTTGCACATCCACGGCGGCTGCGTCGATGTCGCGGTCAGGATTGAATTCCAGCGTGACGGACGTGCTGCCGCGGGTATTGCTCGAACTGATGGTGGCCAGGCCGGCGATGGTGGAAAACTGCTTTTCCAACGGCGTGGCAACCGATGCCGCCATGATTTCCGGGCTGGCGCCAGGCAGCGACGCGGTCACATTGATGATCGGCGTGTTGTAGCTGGGCAGCGCTGCGATCGGCAAGCCGACATAGGCAAACAGGCCAACAACGACGATGGCGATCGACAGCAGCACTGTCATTACCGGCCGGCGGATACAAAGTTCGGAGATGTTCACGGCTTGCCCTTGCCATCCTGGCCAGCCTTGGCGGCGGCTTCGGTGACCTTGCCGCCCGGCCGCAGGTTTTGCGTGCCTTCGACGACCACGCGGGCGCGGGCATCGAGACCGGCGATCGCTGCCTGGCCCTGCTCGATTGCCAGGACCTCGACCTTGCGTGCCTGCACGCTACCGTCGGCCTGAACCACATAGACGAACTGCTGTTCAGGCCCCGTCACGAGTGCCTGCGCCGGCACGACAACCGCATCCTCCAGGGTACGCGCGACCAGGCGCACGGTCACAAAATTGCCTGGCCACATGCGGTGCTGCGCATTGTCGAATTGGGCTTTCATGCGCACCGTCCCGGTTTGCGCATCGACTGCATTGTCGATGAACACCAGCTTGCCGCTGACTTCCTCGCCGCCTGCCAGTTGCGCGACCACAGGTGCATCGCCTTTGGGATAGGTCGCCAGAATCCGACCAAGTTCACGCTCGGCCACTGGAAAGCTGACGGCAATCGGATCAATCTGGGCAATCGTCAGCATCGGCACGCCGCCAGGCTGCGCCAGGCTGCCCGGGCGCACACTGATGGCGCCAATGCGGCCAGAAATACTGGCAGTGATGGAATTGTAGCCCAGTGCGACCTGGCTTGACTGGGTCGCCGCCTCGCCGCCCCGGACCGCGCTGCGCAAGGCTTCCACCTGATTGCGGGCGGTATCGACCGCCGCCGGCGATACAAACTGCCTGGCCTGCAATTCACGGTTACGCCGCAGCGCCGCTTCAGCCTCGGCAAGTTCGGCGCGATTGCGCGCCAGTTGTGCCTGCGCACTTGCCACGCCGGCCTGGTCGCTGCGCGGATCCAGCGTAAACAGCAATTGCCCCGCGCTGACTTCCTGCCCTTCGCGCACGTGCACGGCGCGTACGATATTCTGGACTTGCGGTCGCACCTCGACGGTATTGATCGCCGTGACATAGCCATTGGCGCGTATCGTTACGGGAATCGTTTTTTTCTGCGCCTGCACCGTCTTGACGACCTGCGTGGCAACGCGCGGCTTCTTGGCCTGCGGATCCTGTTTGCCTTGCCAAAGGACATAAGCGCCGAGGATGGCGAGAAGAATGATCGCGCCGACTAGGATTTTCTTGCGTGTCACGTGAATACCGATTCGATTAAAAGAATGACCTCGGCAAATTCCAGGATTCCCCGGTACACGTTTGCCGCATGGTGACCAAAAACGACAAGATACCACCAGACGGAAAATTCCGTTGCTACGGCAACATCAATCAGGCCAGCAGAACAGGATCAGAAAACGCCAGGACTGGCGAATGAACAAAGGGAATTTGCCCGAACGGGCGAAAAAGGCAAAATCGACAAGGAGAAATACAAAGGCGAGCCTTGTCTGCGGCACTTGTGGGGAAAGGCTGTGGCTGCTTCGTTCCCGACCTGACCAGGTTCACCAAGCCACAATGCGCAGGGGCCCGCCAACGACATTCTACCAGCATTACGCCTTTTCACCCAGTGCTCAAATCCCCAGGCCTTCCCAGATCCGGTCGACCCTGGCCTTTACTTCTTCGCTCATGACAATCGTGCTCCCCCACTCGCGGCTGGTTTCTCCCGGCCACTTGTTGGTCGCATCGATGCCCATCTTGCTGCCCAGCCCACTGACCGGGGAGGCGAAATCCAGGTAATCGATCGGCGTCTGGTCCACCAGGGTAGTATCGCGTACGGGATCGACCCGGGTTGTAATGGCCCAGATCACTTCCTTCCAGTCGCGAATATTCACATCTTCGTCCACCACGATGATGAACTTGGTATACATGAACTGGCGCAAAAAGCTCCATACCCCGAACATGACGCGCTTGGCGTGCCCCGGATAGGATTTCTTTATCTGCACCACCGCCATGCGATAACTGCAGCCCTCGGGGGGCAGATAGAAATCGGTAATTTCCGAAAACTGCTTTTGCAGCAGCGGCACGAACACTTCGTTCAAGGCAACGCCAAGCACCGCCGGCTCGTCCGGCGGCTTGCCGGTATAAGTGGAGTGATAGATGGGATCGCGCCGCATGGTGATGCGGTCGATGGTAAACACCGGAAACCAGTCCTGCTCATTGTAATAGCCGGTGTGGTCGCCATACGGGCCTTCCAATGCATGTTCATAGCCGCTTGGATGGGATGCGTCCGGATAGATATGTCCTTCCAGGACGATCTCGGCGGACGCGGGCACGCGCAATTCGCTGCCGATCGCCTTGACCAGTTCGGTGCGGCTCCCGCGCAGCAAGCCGGCAAACTGGTATTCCGACAGGCTGTCCGGCACCGGCGTCACCGCGCCCAGTATCGTCGCCGGATCAGCGCCCAGCGCCACCGCTACTGGATAAGGCTTGCCCGGATGGGCAATTCCATGCTCGCGAAAATCCAGCGCGCCGCCGCGATGCGCCAGCCAGCGCATGATGACCTTGTTGCGGCCCAGGACCTGCTGGCGGTAGATGCCAAGGTTTTGCCGCTTCTTGTGCGGCCCCTTGGTGATCACCAGCCCCCAGGTGATCAAGGGGGCGACATCGCCTGGCCAGCAATGCTGGATCGGCAGCTTCGCCAGATCGACATCATTGCCTTCCCAGACGATTTCCTGGCAGGGCGCCGAACGCGCTTCCTTGGGTGCCATATCCCACAGGGCTTTCAGCAGGGACCCCAGTCCCAGCGCATCCTTGAATCCCTTGGGCGGCTCCGGCTCCTTCAGGCTCGCCAGCAGTTGGCCGATGCGGCGCAATTCGCTGACATCCTGCGCGCCCATCCCCAGTGCAACCCGACGCGGTGTGCCAAACAGGTTGGCCAGCACCGGCATGGTATGCCCCGTGGGCTGCTCGAACAGCAGTGCCGGTCCGGCGGCACGCAGGGTCCTGTCACACACCTCCGTCATTTCCAGGTGCGACGAAACCGCTTGCCCAACGCGCTTGAGCTCACCAATATCTTGCAATTGGTTAATAAAATCCCGTAAATCTTTATATTTCATGTTTTTTTATACATTTTTAAGCGCATGTTTGGGCTCAAACAGGGTGATCCAAGTCCCTGTTTTCATTGAATTTTGTTGCAGTGCAGCGTAATTCTATATATCAATAAGTTATGCATTTTCTTTTTTATATTATTGACTTGATATAACTCAGCCCCTACAATTCGCTTCACTTGAAGAGGAAGCAGCCTTCACAAGAACAAGTGCTGCAGAATAAACCAAATCAGTTCACGGGGTTCGGGGCCCCACATGACATTTTAAGGAGTGTTGCCAAAGGCGTCAGCCTTCCCCCGGAAAAATTTGCCTGCCACTGGGTCCGATGCCGCTCTTAGCCGCCGCCAGCTGAAAAACAGGCAAAGCCGACCGTCTGACTTTGCGCCATGCATGGACAGACGATGTTTCTGATTGACGGCATAAACGGAAACCAGTCCGGATTCATCCGGCGTGGGGAGCGTTCGTGCCGTGACGATTCAGGAGAAGCAATGTTACATCGAATTATCGCCGCTGGAGGAATGCTGAGTCGCAAGACCGCTGACCAGTCGGCTGCAGTTGCCACGTCGCTCGTGCGCGCCACTTTGGGTGGCATCATGACACTGGCCCATCATTCCCTGATGGTAATGGGCGTGGCTGCCATTGCCGCCTTGACCCTCATGTTCGTCAAGCCGCATTTTACGGAGCATCTGAAGGCCCTGTCGCCGTTCGCCGCGGGCACGGCAGTCAGCGACGGCACCGATGTAGTCGCCGATATCAGTTCCAGTTCCGCCCCCATGGACACGCCTGGCCAACCGATTGCCATAGCCACGTCGGGCACGCCGGCCAAACTGAAGCAACCGGCAAAAATCGATCTCGCAATCCGCAAGGCTTCGCTGTCCGACGAACAAATGGTCGTTTCGCAGTGGATTTCACGCCGTTATCGGGTGGCTGCAGATGCAACGCACATGCTGGTATCCGAAGCGTACAAGAATGCCCAGAAACTCGAACTCGACCCCTTGCTGATCCTGGCAGTCGCGGCAATCGAATCCGGCTTCAATCCCTTTGCAGAAAGCGCTGTCGGTGCCCAAGGGCTGATGCAAGTCATGTCAAAGGTGCATCGCGACAAGTTTCGCGAACACGGCGGCGTCCATGCGGCGCTTGATCCCGTCACAAACATCAAGGTTGGCTCAGCCATTCTGAAAGATTACGTCAGACAGGGCGGCTCGGTAGAGGCAGGCTTGAAGCGTTATGTGGGCGCAGCTGCATTCGCCACCGATTCCGGTTACGGTACGCGCGTACTGGCAGAATACCGCCGCCTGCAGGAAGTGGCCGGCCGTACCGCGCCAGTGGTTTCCACCGTGGCTAGCAGCGCCGAACCGGCTATGCCCGCACGCCCTGCTGGAGAGGCGAAGAAACCTGCGCCTGAAGACAAATCGGCAGCCCTGAAGCCAATCGACCGGATCGACGCCGGCGCAGTCAAGATGGCGGCGATCTGACCGCGACCTGATTGACGCTGTCCATATCAAAAAGGAGCCGACCGGCTCCTTTTTTATTGCCTGGCGCCTGAAACAGGCCTAGCGCCTGAAATATTTTTCCAGGCGGTGCACGGCTTCGTGCAAATTCTCCAGTGTCGTCGCGTAAGAAATCCTGATGTACTGCCTGGCGGCATGGCTGCCAAAATCCAGCCCCGGCACCATCACCACGCCTGCCTGCTCCAGCATGTCCCGCGTCAAGCTGTCCGCATCAGATGCCAGCTGGCTGCAATCGGCATACACATAGAAAGCACCATCAGGCATGACGGGTACCCGAAAGCCGAGATCCGTCAGCGCCGGAACAATATAATCGCGCCGCCGCTTGAATTCCGCCTTGCGCTCCTCGAACAGGGCAAGCGATTGGGGATCAAAGCAAGCCAGTCCGGCGTATTGCGAAATCGCGGAGGCGCAAATGAACAGGTTTTGCGCCAGCTTTTCCATGTGCGGCACCAGCCGTTCCGGCACCACGAGCCATCCCAGGCGCCAGCCTGTCATGTTGAAATACTTGGAGAAGCTGTTTATGACGATAACGTCTTCTCCCAGCGACAGGGCGGTAAAAGGCGGCCGGTCGTAACTCAAGCCCTGGTAAATCTCGTCAACGATCGTAAAGCCGCCGCGCGCCCTGATACTACCGACAATGCGGCCCAACTCGGCAGGGTCAATGGAGGTGCCCGTCGGATTGGAGGGCGATGCCAGCAAAACACCCCGCGTCGCAGGTCCCCAGTTGGCGCGCACCATGGCATCCGTCAGCTGGAAACGCGCATCCGGACCGCTTGGAATCATCTTCGCGCAGCCTTCGAAAGCCGCGACAAAGTGACGGTTGCAGGGATAGGACGGGTCTGGCATCAGCACTTCCGTGCCCTGCTCGACCAGCGCGGCGCAGGCCAGCAAGAGGGCACCCGAGGCACCGGCGGTCACGATAATGCGTTCCGGCGCCACCTGCACGCCATACTTATCCAGGTAATGACCTGCGATCGCTTCGCGTAAAGCGGGCAGGCCCAGAGCCGAAGTATATTGCGTCCGGCCTTCCGCCATTGCACGGCTAGCCGCCTCGATAACCAGCGGCGCCGCCGTGAAATCCGGCTCGCCGATGCCCATGTGGATGATGGAGCGCCCCTGCCGCTCCAGGGCGGCCGCCATCTTGGCCAGTTCCATCACGTGGAAAGGCGCAATATTCGCGAGTCGGGATGCGAGTGGAGAAAAATTCATGTCAGGGCGGCGCGGTTCGCCGCAGCAACGGGAAGTCCCTCAGGAACGAAATCCTGTGACTCAAGCCTTGCGGGAAGACTGGACTTCGGCAGCACGCAATTGTGCCGACAACTTGTCCAGGACGCCATTCACGTACTTGTGGCCATCAATGCCGCCAAAGGATTTGGCCAGCTCGACCGCTTCATTGATGACGACCTTGTAAGGGATTTCAAGATGATGCTTGAGTTCATAGGCGCCGATCAGCAGCACCGCATGCTCGATCGGCGACAAATCGCCAATCGGACGGTCGATCAGCGGACTCAAGCCTTCACGCAATATGCCGGCATCGCGTATCGCGCCGTGCAACAGGGCATTGAAATGTCCGGCGTCGGCCTTGTCGAACCCATGCGCTTCGCGGATGTGGGCATCGATCGCACCCGCATCTTCGTTATTCAGCAGCCACTGATACAAGCCTTGCAGGGCGAACTCGCGGGCACGATGACGCGGAGTACGGCTTTTGCTGGGATTGGCATGCAATTCTTTTTGTGTCATCAATCTTCCTCTGTCATGTCTGCCAGGTCTTCGAGGGCAATCGACAGATTGGCCATTTCGATCGCCACGCGGGCAGCGTCAGCACCCTTTTCCACCATGCGCGCTTCGGCCTGTTCATCGGTATCGGTCGTCAGGACGGCGTTGGCGACCGGGATGCCGTAATCGAGTCCGACACGCGTGATGCCGGCGCCGGATTCATTCGACACCAGTTCAAAATGGTAGGTTTCACCGCGGATGACGGCGCCAATGCCGATCAAGGCATCGAATTGCCGCGTTTCCGCGAGTTTTTGCAATGCCAAAGGGATTTCCAGGGCGCCCGGCACCGACACATGCAAGATATCCTCATCGGCCACGCCGAGACGCTGCAACTCTGCCAGGCATGCAGCCAGCAAGCCTGTGCAGACTTTTTCATTAAAACGCGCCTGGGCAATCCCGATGCGCATGCCTTCGCCATCCAGGTTTGATTCGTAAGTACCTACTGTCATGGCTTTTCCCCTTATGACTTCATGCAAAATTCACTGCTCCAGCCGCTGCCGCATTCAGGTGCGCTCTTGAAAACCGACCACTTCCAGGTCGAAGCCCACCATCGAGGGCATCTTGCGCGGATTGGACAACAAGCGCATTTTGCCGACATTTAAATCTTTCAAAATCTGCGCGCCAATACCATAGGTCCGCAAATCCATGCTGGACGCCCTGGTCTGTGGCCGCTTTTCAGGTGCCGTCATCGCCTCGAACTGGCCAAACATCTGGTCGGCCGATTCCTCGCAATTGAGCAAGACCATGACGCCGTGCGTCTGTGCCTGGATCGCCTTAAGCGCCGCAGCCAGGTTCCATGAATGGGTGGTCGCTTCCGTATCGAGCAGATCCAGCACCGAGACAGGCTGATGCACGCGCACCAGGGTTTCGATTTCCGGGCGCGGTTCGCCATGTACCAGCGCCAGGTGGGCGCCGCCGCTCGGCGTGTCGCGGTAGGCAATGACATTAAAACAACCATGGGCGGTTTGCATGCTGCGCGCGCCGATGCGCTCGATCATGCTTTCATGCTGGCTGCGATAATGGATGAGGTCGGCAATCGTACCGATTTTCAAGCCATGTTCACGACCGAACTCGATCAGGTCGGGCAAGCGCGCCATGCTGCCGTCATCCTTCATGATTTCGCAAATCACTGCCGCCGGTGTCAGGCCCGCCATTTCGGCCAGGTCGCAGCCGGCTTCGGTATGGCCGGCGCGCATCAGCACCCCGCCTTTTTGCGCCTTCAGCGGGAATATGTGGCCGGGCTGGACGATATCGGACGGCTTGGTATGCTTGGCGACGGCGACCTGAATGGTGCGTGCGCGGTCTGCCGCCGAAATGCCGGTAGTGACGCCTTCGGCGGCCTCGATCGACACGGTAAAATTAGTCCCGAACGCGGTACCGTTGCGGGTCGCCATCATCGGCAATTCAAGATGGGCGCAGCGCTCTTCGGTGAGCGTCAGACAAATCAGCCCGCGGCCGAATTTCGCCATGAAATTGATGGCCTCGGGGGTCACGAATTCCGCAGCCATGACCAGGTCGCCCTCGTTCTCGCGATCTTCCTCGTCAACCAGAATGACCATGCGGCCAGCGCGCATTTCTGCGACGATTTCTTGCGTTGTTGCTAAAGACATAAGCTATTTCCTCGGTAGACCGCTATTTTAATTGATTTGACTCAGCGGCTGGTATCGTTCATCGACAGCATGCGCTCGACATACCGCGCAATCAGGTCAACTTCAAGATTGACCTTGCCGCCGGCATGCAAATGCTTGAGCGTGGTCACCTCGACGGTGTGAGGAATGAGATTGATTGAAAATTCGCAACCGCCCGTCACGTCCGCGATACGGTTAACGGTCAGCGACACGCCATTGACGACAATGGAACCCTTGTACGCCAGGTATTTCGCCAGGCCTTGCGGCGCCTCGATGACAAGCTCATAAGACTCACCGACCGGCTCGAAACGGCGCACGATGCCCAAGCCATCGACGTGCCCGGAAACCAGGTGTCCACCGAGGCGTTCGGCCAGCGTCAGCGCCTTTTCCAGGTTGACCTCACCGGGCGCATCCAGGCCAACGGTGCAATTCAGGCTTTCGCGCGATACCTCGACGTCGAAACTCGATGCGGTTTTTGCGACCACCGTCATGCATGCGCCATTCAGCGCAATGGAATCGCCCAAGGCAACATCGGCCAACGGCAGTCCGCCGGCATCGATGTTCAGGCGGACTCCGGCATCCGGCTCGGTGCCCAGCGGCGTAATGGCAGAAATTTCTCCAACAGCAGCAACAATTCCAGTAAACATGGCGAAATAAGAATCAGGGGAAACGAGCAAGGATACGCAAATCCGGACCGACCTGCCGAACTTCATGAAATGACAGCGCGCGCTTGCCTTCCAGCGATTCAAGCGCCGGCAAATCGAACAAGCCCGCCCCATCGCCGAGCAGGCTGGGCGCCAGGTACAGCAGCAATTCGTCGACGCAACCTTCGGCGATCAGCGAACCATTGAGCTTGAAACCGGCTTCGACATGCAATTCATTGATTTGCCGCCGCCCGAGTTCCTGCATAAGCGCCGGCAAATCCACTTTTCCGGCGGCATTCGGCAGCACGATGACTTCCGCGCCGCGCTCGCGCAAGAGCGCTTCTTTTTCCGCATTGCGCTGGGCACAGACAATCCAGGTTTCGCCTCCCTCGAGCACGCGCGCGTTCGGGCTGATTTGCAAGCGGCTGTCGATCACGATGCGACGCGGCTGGCGCGGCGTATCAATTCCACGTACGGTCAGTTGCGGATCGTCCTCGGTGACCGTGCCGATGCCGGTCAGGATGGCGCAGGCACGTGCGCGCCACCAGTGGCCATCGGCGCGCGCGGCCTCGCCCGTGATCCACTGGCTCTGGCCATTGTGCAGCGCCGTCTTGCCATCCAGGCTGGCAGCGGCCTTCATGCGCACCCAGGGCCGTCCCCGCTGCATGCGCGAAAAGAAACCGATATTCATTTCGCGCGCCTCGTGTTCGAGCACGCCGCAGGCCACGGCAATGCCGGCCGCGTGCAATTTCGCCATGCCCTGCCCCGCTACCAGGGGATTGGGGTCGCCGATGGCCGCCACCACCCGCGCCAGGCCGGCGGCGACTAGGGCATCGGCACAGGGAGGAGTACGGCCATGATGACTGCAGGGTTCCAGCGTCACGTAAGCGGTCGCGCCGCGCACATCGTGACCGCGCTGCGCGGCATCGCGCAAGGCCTGCACTTCTGCATGCGCCTGCCCTGCCGGCTGGGTAAATCCAGCGCCGATGATCTGGCCATCGCGCGCGATGACGCACCCTACCCGCGGATTCGGGGTAGTGATGAACATGCCCTTGGCTGCCCATTCAAGGGCAAGGCGGATGCCGTCATTATCGTTTGCAATATTCACAGGGGCAGGTCAACTAAAAAATTCAGGGAGAAACGTTCAACGGCACCGCCATCGCGCAGCCTCAGTTCGCATCCTCAGCGCCGGTGCAGGTTTTATCCTGCGCCGGGTTGCAGACGCGCGCGCGGCCGGAAAAATTCAGCTTGATGCGGCGAACCCCGTCACCCAGAAAAAACGAAACCGTTCCCAATTGGGGCGTCTGGCTGCTGGCATTGGTACGTGTGCGTCCGCTGCCATTATATGCAAGATAAGGCTTGCTGGAATCGGTCAATGCCGATTTGATGGTCAGCCCGCCGGCCAGCGGGCCATGGCGGGCAATGACCGGTTCGCCTGCATCTGCCTGCTGATCGCCGTCTTCGTCGACGAACACCAGCCAGCCCTGCGCCCAGTCGATGCCATCTACTGGCGCCAGATCGACGCGGGCACCGCGCCGAATGGCTTCCGATCGCGTCAGATGCAGGGCTCCGACAAATGCATTGACTGCCATGCTCAGACGCTGGTTGAGGATCAGGGACTGGAACCCCGGCACTGCAATACCAAGCAGGATGGCGGCAATTGTCAGCGTCACCATCAATTCAATGAGGGAAAAGCCTGCTTTCCCGCGGATACGCTTATTGCCGCCGAATTGCGCCATACCGTCACCAGCAGTCTTTGGCGACAGGCAATTTTGCACCGGTACTGGACAACGATAACTCGCCGCACTTCGGATCGTCATAGCTGCTGTCGACCTTGGCGCTGCCGGGTGTCGCTACCAGTAAGATACAGTCCTGCAAGGTTTCGCCGGCGCAGGCAGCGCCATTGATTTCGTACGCGCTTGCAGCGGCCGATTCAGCGGAATGCCATTTGAATTTCTTGGCGTCGGCATCAGTGGCATCGGCCGAAAAAGCCTGATAGCGGGTATGCAGCGTGTAATAGCGCTCCTGTTGCTGCATCAACTGCAACAAGGCCGCACGCCCTTCGCTGCGGCGCGCCTTGCGAACTGCATCGCGGTAGGAAGGAAAAGCCAGGCTTGCCAGGATTGCGACGATCACGGCGACGACCATGACTTCGATCAATGTAAATCCGTTTTGGCGCATCATCCGCCGGTCACTGTACGCCATATCGTCCGCCTATTTGGTTTTGGCCAGCGATTTCGCGACCATGCGCAATTCTTGCCAGCGCAGAATTTCCCTCCAAGAAAAGCGCATGGCCGGCAAACCCACATTGGCAAGGCCGCCGTCGGCATCGCCCTGCCCTGCCGCCACGCTGCCCTTGACACCGCCACTGCCGGCATGGATGACGGCGGACTTTCGCTTGACGACGGCCTTGCCGAACGCGTTGCGGTTTCCTGCTGTAGCCGAGGTTTCCAGCAGTGCCGGCGCCGCCAGCATGCCCAGTCGCGATATCATGCCGCTGGTATTTTTGCCGATCGGCAGCCCCGTCAAGACTTCGAGCACGTAGCTGCGACCACCGCCCTCAAGGCAAGGTGCGGCACAGGGCATCAGGCTATTGAATATCAATCGCCCGGACTCCACCATTGGATTGCTGACGCTGCGCTCGCCTGTGCTATCTGCGCCTGGAAAATCGAAATACCAGCCGCGCTTGTTTGCCGATGCAGTCCCGTAGCTGAAATCTGCCCCGGCGAACTGCAGCATCTCACCCGCCTTGGAGAGAGTTCTTGATGCCAACTGGCTGCGCTCCTTGACTGCATAGCCGCCCTGCAAGGCATCGTAAATTCCATAAAAGGACTGGCTGGAAAATCCGACCGGATCGGTGTCCGCCTGCTCCATGAACTTGCCGGTGCCAAACAGCACCACATACCCGCCTCCCGGCGCGAAGACCACCTGCGGCCGGGTCGTGATTGGCTGCCTGCGCTGCTGCTCATCGCGCGCGACAAACAGGGGCGTTGTACCCGTATTTTCCTTGCTCCAGGGGGCATTGCCGGAGAAATCGAAGCGCCACAGGTTGCCCTGCAAATCTCCGGCATAGGCGTAACGAACTGCGCCATCCTCGCCGTGGACCAGCGCCGGCGGACTCAAGCCATTCTGCAAGGCGGTATCGAGGATAGGCTTGCTGAACTTGAAGTAGTTCACGCCAAGCTGCCACGGGTCCGCCGGATCCTTGTCCAGCGAAAGCAGAAACAATACCGCCGGCGCAAGCGCGTTTGCGTAGCCGTCATCGAGATAGTTGTTCACGCCGCTGGCAACAGCGACGAAATGGCGGTACTCAGAAACACTCGCCGACTGCTTGGTGCGGAACCTGGCAATTAGCGGAATATTGACGACGTTTCCCATGTCCGCGTCATGGCGGTCGGTGAATTCCCACAGGACGCCGCCGCCTGCGCCGAAATCCGCCGGATCCGACACATCCAGTGCGAATACACCCTGCCCGCCGCCTCCCATGCCGGCGGCGAGTACGGTTTTCCATTTGCCCTGCACCTGTGCTTCGGCCACGGCAATCATGCCGTCGACATAAGGCCGGTGGACGTAGTCCGGACGGCTCAACTGGGCAAGCGCGGGAAACATCGATTGCGGCACAAAGGCAAACAGCTCGACGCCATCCTTGGCATCGAATGCATGCAACATCCCGTCATTGGCCCCTATGTACACCGCAGGTGTGCGACTTTTGTGCGCCTCATGGAACTGCAGGTAATCCGCGCCGCTCCCCTCCAGCGCCGGCGCCCCGACGTGAATCATGTTGCTGTTGACGATATCGCCCAGTGCCCCGGCGCGCAAACGAAATATGCCCTGCGGCTGTCCAATCTCCCTGGTGCGTCCGCCGCGCAGAAATTCCAGCCGTTGCATGCCCAGCCCGTCGGCGGCGCCGTCAAGCGGTGATGCGTCCAGCAATGCTTTCTGGCTATCTGCAAGCTTGTCCCATCTGAACTCGACCATGGCTGACCCAATGCCAGGCAGCGAGGTATATATTTTCCGCTGCTCTGGCAAGGGCAATGCAGGGACGTTTGTGTGTCCGCTGAGGATGTCGCCTGCTTCCCACACCGGGATACTTGCAAATTGCACGCTGCCATCACCAGCAATGCTGATCGCGAATTTCTTCAGCGTGCCGCTCCACCGCGTTGACTCGAAGCCAGCCTGGTAAAGAAAGGTGCTGCCAGCGGCAAGACGAGCACTGCTCAGCGCCACGGCGGACGTACCGGTTACGCCATGCAGCAATGGACTCTGCGCAATCTGCACCGGCGGCACAGCGCCCTGCGCAGGCCGCCACGATCCCGCCAGCAGCGCAAACATCATGAAAATTACGCGAGCAGGCCTGGCGGCTTCGAAAAACATTCGTTTTTTAGCGTGAGTCACTCGTCCTCCTTCCGGTAAAAACTCTGCAACGCCACCTGCGTGGATTCGCGCGCGCCGAAGCCAACGGCAGTAATGCGATAGAAATAGCTGACCTTGTCGGCGGACTCGCCTGGCCTCTTATAGGAAAACAGCTCGATGATGTAGCGGGGCAAGCGGCTGGGCAGTGCTCCCTTGCCAACCTGGAGGCTTTGGCCGGTAAATGTCCCGAAAGCGACCGTTTGGACCGTGGCGGCATCCTCACCGAATTCCACGGTTTGCCAGACTGGCAAGGCATTCATGCCTGCTTGCCGGCACAGGCCAAGATAGATATTTGCGGCGCCGCCATTGCAGCCAGTCTCCCCGTGTGCCGGAAAACCCAGCGAGCTCCGGCGCGAAAATATAGAACTACGGGACTTCCCTGCATCCGGTGACTGCTCGATATCCATTTCAGCATCCCGCAATGCCGCCTCTGCTGCCTGCAAAGCCACCTGCCGATCGCCATCGTTGCGGGTTGTTTTCAAGCCTTGCAAGGCGCTCTGCGAAGCTGCAATGCCCAGCATCAGAATAACCATCAACATCAACAAGGCAACGACCAGCGCGGCGCCGCGACTGTGCCGTGACATCGGCGACCGCGCATGTGCAACTGGTGACGCCCTGCTACGTATTTTTTGCCGCATCATGACGGGTTCCCCATATCCTGATTGCGCAACTGTATGGTGGCGGTGAATAATTTCCGCATCCGGTTACGGCTTTTTGCAGGGAGCGTTTTTTCGTCGATCCGTGTTCCTGGATCAGCATTGCCGGCTGCATCGGCATAGTCCTTGCCAAACAAGTCAAACGTCTTTGCAAGGACATCGGCACGAACAGGATTTTCGTCACGTATCAGGAGCGCCGCCTTGATGGCGACAATTTTCTTCCAGTGGGTTTTGCGATTTTTATCGATGGCTTGCTCGGCGCTGGAAGCCCCGCTCAACAGCAGCGCCTCATCAAGGGTATCGATCTGGCTGGCGCTCATGAATGCGTTGGCAACGCCGTCGCCATCACCGTCGAGGCCATACAGGATCTGGAATGACTCTACCCCGCGCGCTATGGCCACGGCGGTCCAGCTGCTTTTCCCCTTGTACTTGCAGCGCAATTCCGGCTCGCCCGCGGCATCTTCCGCAACGAAAAAAATGCTCCAGCCACGCTCCCCGTCCGCACCATCCTTGAGTGACGACGGTACGCCAAAGCCGGCACAATTGAGCATGGTTTCGTCACCCTGGTCGCCAACGCCGGCGCCATGAAAGCGGATGCCAAGCACATCGCTGCCGTTGATGGACTTCTTGACCGGCGCATCCATCGCCGTGCCGGTACTTTTCAGGCTGCGGGCATCGATGCCGGTCAGGCTGGCGCTTTCTGCTGCAGCCGCCAGCCTGACGGCGCCCCCGCCATCCCAGTCCTGGTACCCGGATTGACGCAAGGCCCTGGCGATGATTTCAAGCGCATGGCGCCCGCTTTCCTGGATCACCACTGCATTATCGTTAGTGATATAGCTAGATTTGCTACTCGATAGCAGTAGCGTGGCAGCAAGCACTACCAGCAGACTCAGCGACATCGAGACCATCAGCTCGACCAGGGTTAGTCCTGCGTGATGCATCCTGCCGCAGCAACGAGAATGGGCATTTGGGCACATGCGGCGCTCCACTCAGGATTGCACCTGCAAGACCAGCTGCGGCACTGCATCAGGTTTTGCGGCGCCAGCCTGCCCCTTGCCGGGGTCACGCCAGCCCAACTTGACTACAATGGGCGCGTCGCTGCCGGCGCCATCACAATCCCATCGATAGGAATGCGCCTGGTCGTCCCAGGGAGCTGCGTCACGACAGACTTTGATTTGCCCCTGCGGCAACATGGTCTTGAGCCGTCGTTGCACCTCGTATGCGCCAAACGCCGCCATATCCGCGCCGTCGCAGCTGCTTCCGACGTCCCAGCAAAGGCCAGTCGCGCCTGGAACTTGTTCGCTGCTTTTGAAATCCAGTGTCAGGAGTGGATTGCTGCCTGCGCCAAAACTTGTCCCGGAGGTGTTACGGACTTGCTCGGCGATTTCCGTCGCCAGTTGCAACGCAATGTTGTAAAAGCCGGATTGCTGGGTCGAGCGCAGCGCCGACAACTGCATCGAAGCCGCCCCCATCACACCAATCGACAACAGGCACAAGGAGACAAGCACTTCGACCAATGAAAATCCCGCGCCAGTCTGGTTTGTCTGTTTTTGCATGGCATTCCACCCCAATAGTAATTGTATTTTTTACAATACAAACGATACAGGGGAAGTTGCCACGCGTGCCTCCCATGAATATGAGAGGCCAAGAGGAGAAATTCACATCATTTGATTTGGCATAACTGACCGCATGCCATGGTTACAAGCTTAGTCGGCGCGCAAGGTAAACACCTTAAAAAACTGCTTGGCAACTGAAACTTCTGCGGCCAGAAGAGGATCGTCGAGGGCCTCTTTGACAAGCAACAAACTCACGCCAGCCGAACGCAAGCTCGACAATGACTTGTTGCCGTTCCAGCGCGCTGCGATGCGTAGCCCCTCGCCGGCCGGCAATTGCGCGACCTCGGCTGGACAACTGAAAAATTGCGAAAGCGCGAGACCGCGCGTTGCAGCAAGCATGACCATGGCGTTGTTACCGATCTTGCTATGGCGTTCAGGGTAGCTGAAGATAAAAATATCGCTCGTGACAGTAGACGAATGGTCGATCATCGCCCGAACCAGATTTGGCGCAGTACTTTCCAGTTCATAAGCGGCCCAGATCTCTTCTTCGGAAAATCCCGCCAGCACGGGGGTAATCAAACATGCCGAGCCTGCTTCGCCATCAAAAAAAGCGACATCGAACTGCGTATTCCCCTGCAGGACTTCCTGCCTGAGCCGTTCCGCCCTTACGGCCTCACGCTCCGACTTCCATTGAATTTCCTTGTTGGCGAACGTAATAGAAAAGAATGTACCTGGATCCTCCAGATGACCTTCGGCACTTGCGCGCGCTGCTGCTTCCATCAGGGGTTTGGCGGCCTGCCCGTCCACGCCGTAAATGGCAATCCCGAGCAGCGCCTGCAGCCGCACGATATTGCCCTTGCATTGAAATGGCGAGGAAACCCGCGAGGCAATGCGCTTGATCACGGCCAATGCCTGATCGAGTTGGGCGACATTATTGAGCATGATTGCGAACTCGCTCTGCCCGAGATAAGCCGCCAGATCGTTACCGCGCAGGGCATAGCAAATGCGCACGGCGATGTCGCTGACCACACCAGCATGAACCACAGGCTCGAGCTCAAAATTGATCAGGTCGGGAAGATACATGACGACCACTAGGGTCAGGCGGTCGTCCTTGCGCGCGCGAGAAAATGTTGTGTCGGCGAGATCGACAAAACCGACGGCGGTAAGCAATCCACTGCTGTCATCCTTGAAAGCGGTATTGATCAGCCGCTTTTCAACGAGCGCCAGATCGGAAGCGTCGCGAAACACCAGTTGCCCATTGGCGCAGCCGCCTTCATCGGCAATCCAGCGCGTGTCAGCGATGAACAGATCGCGCCGCGAGATGTTGGTTGCCGGATCGATGCGCTGGCGCCAGAAGTGAAAACGCCCCTGTTCACCGCACGCCATGATCCCCTGCGCCTCAGGCGAGATCTGGCTGATTGCGGCGCCTTCGATATTTTCGGCAAGGCCAAGAAGTTTTCTGGCAGCGTCATTTGCCCAGACCACGCGGGCGTTACGCACATGGATGACGCCGTCGAACAGGCAGCCGAGGAAGTCGGAGGACAAGGCAAAATCCGTGATGGGGGTGTTTGCATTCATCTGATTGGCGCCATGATGCGCTGTTCCCGACATTCATCATATGCGCCAGCTTCAGCGCCCGGAAAAACTAGTTCGATAGTGCCGTGCAACTCGCATCCGTGAAATCAAAGGCTTGCCTGATCTGCAGGTTATACACGCGGGCCTGGTAAATAAAATTATCGTCATGATAGCCGCCAAACAGGGCGAAACTCGTCCCGCGACGCTGCACGTAATGCGCAACGCAATTTCCGGTGCCATTTCCGATGTTGGTGCCAAAGCTCCCCAGGGGATTCGCGCACTCGATGACGCCCGTGTTGGGGTTCCAGCTGGTCCCCGCCGCCGTGGCAGGACCGCCAAAAGCCGTCCAGGTATAGGTGGTGGTGCACGAGCGGAATGGCGTATCGGTAGTCAGGCCGGTTCCCGGGCCCGCCATGGTGCAGTAGTTCGAATACGAAGGACAACTGGCGGGCGCAGCCAGCGGCGGCATGTCAACAATGCCCGAAAAGGTCCCTTTGGTCGGGTCGGCGGGATCCGTCTTGAACTCGCCGTAACCGACATATACCCGGTCAATGACCTGGAGCGCGGCAGTTCCGGTATTCCACAACAAGCGGTTGCCGCTGGTTCCGCCATTTCTGAAAGCATCCTGCTTCTTGGAGACGTCCGCAACCTGATCTTCGTGCTGCAACTTGAACATCCAGCGCCCGACAGTACTTTTCTGGCAGCTATTTTTGGACTTGGGGCAAAACACGTAGGCTGCAGAGCTTCCCGCCGTAACCACTACGTTCGCACCGAATCCGAGCGTGGGTAACAGCATTGCGGTACCCAGCAACGTTATGGCAGTCGCGCATTTCCTGACTCGGGCATTCAATCGTTTCTGCATAAATTCAGTCCCAAGCCTGATGTATTTTATTCGTTCCATGACTAAGGGCAAGAGGCATCAATAATGAAATAGTTTGCTCCGGTTTGACGCAACTTGGTCGTGGTAGTCCCAAGCGTTCCCATATCGTTGCTCGAACCATTGGCCAGGTAACGCCATGCAAAACTGACAAAGCTATAACTAGCCCTCCCAGCGCTGGCGTGCGCAGAATTCGTGGCACTGAAACACGGATTCGCTGTCGTGGAAAAGGCTGCCATCTGCACCGCTGCCTGGACGTTGTTGCTGGCGTCCTTTGCAACGAAATAAATTTTGTAGGCGGTACCAGCTGTCAGTCCGGTAACGCCTGGATTAGCGGCCGTGTTGGCTACCATGGCGAAATTATTTGGACTGGCCAGCAAAGTAGCAACGCTCGGTGCCGCAGCAGCATCCAGTTGCACCAGGTAATAACCTGTGCCCGCCTCATTGATGGTTGCGGAAAGCACCGTGGTCGTTGCAGTCGTTGCCGAAACGCTCGGGCCGGCTGTCGTGTTCGGTGGCGTCGTATCCGCATCGGTCGCCAGCGCAACTTGCGATGCGGAGGCTTGCCAGTTGTTGCTGGCATCCTTGGCGATGAAATAAACGATGTAATTGGTCGATCCCGTCAGGCCGGTGATATTGGTACTTGCAGATGCGTTGGCTGACATGGCGATCGGCGTACCCGCCTTGACGGAGGCTACGCTGGGTGCCGGATCGGTTGCCAGTTTCACCAGGTAGTAGCCTATACCGGTTTCATTCAACGTCGCCGAGAGCGTGGCTGCGGTATCCGACTTGGCAGGAATACTTGGGCCGGCCGTCGTAATTGGCGGCGTCGTATCGGCCAGGGTTGTAAATGCGACGCTGGCAACGGCTGTCTGCACATTGTTGCGCGTATCCCTGGCAACGAAGTAAAGCAGATAACTAGTGGAGCCAGTCAGCCCGACAATGTTCTGTGTATTGGCAGTATTGGCAGCCATGGAAAAACTCGTGCCGCTGGCCAATACTGTAGCCACGTTCGGCGCTGCAGCCGCGGCCGGCTGTACCAGGTAATAGCCGACGCCAGCTTCATTGATGGTTGCCGAAAGTGAGGTTGCGATGTCGCTGGTGCCGGACACAGTCGGTCCAGCGGTCGTGACCGGCGCAGTAGTATCGGCGCTGGCGGCCCGCGCCGGCTTCAGAATAAAGGCGGCGGCACTTCCAGGCTTGAGCGTTAGATCAGCTGCGTCGGCAGCCACCGGCATGGCCAGCAGTCCCGCGCACAATAAAAAAATCTGCCGTAATTGCATCGCTGTACCGCTGCCCTAATTGTAGGAAAATTCAAAATCGGATGCCAGAACGCGCCAGCCGCCCGGGCCGCATATATAGCCGTCCGCACAACCGGCAACCGGATCCGAGGAAGTTGGATACATGCCTGCAACACCTCCCATCAACTGCACCGTCATGCCAAGTTCATTGTTTTGCGTGGGATTACCGCCGGTAGCTGCTACCAGCATCTCGACATCACCCTGCTGCTCGGCAGCCCCGATGGCGCCGCTGCTATCGTAGTCCGCATACACCAGGCGATAAACTGCCACCCATTTCTGGCCATATGCATTGGTCAAACCGAATCCGTCAGGCAGAAATTTCTTGCTGATCAACCATTGTGCATCGACCGCGCAGGTAGCCTTGCCAGACCCGGCCGCCAACCGCGGATTAAATGCCGGATTTGCGGTGACACCGTTCAGTACACAATACTTGGCGGCCTCTGCCTTGGCTGCGGCATCATTGACGCTCGCA
Source organism: Janthinobacterium sp. 17J80-10 (assembly GCF_004114795.1). Taxonomy (NCBI): domain Bacteria; kingdom Pseudomonadati; phylum Pseudomonadota; class Betaproteobacteria; order Burkholderiales; family Oxalobacteraceae; genus Janthinobacterium; species Janthinobacterium sp. 17J80-10. The sequence continues at coordinate 3,172,961 of NZ_CP035311.1, forward strand.
CTCATCACCGCAACAAGCGCATTGCGATTGGCGTCAAGATAATGACCGGCTATCTGTGAAAACTGTTGCAGCGAATCCGCATTGCGCTTGGCACGCAAATCATCGTTGGCGGATTTCAGCCACTGGTTCAGCATGAACAGCATTACCGATGCAACGGCCAGCGCGAGAATGGTTTCAACCATCGTAATGCCTTGTTGCGCATTGCTGCGGGAAGCACTACATCTGGCGGAATAGAAAATCATAGACATTGCGTCGCTCCTGACGACATGGTGGGATCGCACTTGCACAGCGCAGCGCTCGCCGCATCAACATCGAACGTCACCATCTCCACAGCATTGGTGCCGTTATTAACTGTCAAATTAGCCTGCTGCCAGGTAATGGCCGGATTCCACAGCGGGCTGTCGGGAAGGTTGGCCATCCTGACCACGCCACCTGCCGTCATGCCGGTGCATAATACATAGCCGCTCCCCGTAGTCCGGATGCGCCAAGTCGGATCAATTGCCGCCTGGGCTAACCCTGCAGGAAGTCCCTTTGCCTCGCTCAAGCCTTTGACATTCACGCTGCCCATGCTATAGCCCGTCCAGCGCACGATCGATGTCCCATCCGCCAATTTTGCTCCCGTCGGAAGATAAGCAGGGTCGCCTCCATGGTCACGCATGAAAAGCTCAGCCGCCGTCGCAAATGCATGGAAATTACCAGCATCCTTTACACGTTCATTGGCATTCCAGGGAATTTCCCTGACCATGAAATCGGTATAAAAACTGTTCGCCACGATCAGCGAAAGCAATCCGGCCGCAAGGATAGCGATCCACATGGCTTAGCTCGCCTGATCCTCGAATACATCCAATCCGAGCATAGCCTGATTGGACTGGAACTGTATGTCGGTCAAGAGGTTGTTGAAATTACCAGTACGGATTTTGGCGGCAACCGCGGTTGTACCGCTAAGAGACGCCAGCGAACTGGCAACCAGTTGCTCATTGACGATGCGCTGATGCACCACCAGTCGCAACAGGCCCGAAAAAGAAGTCAGCCACGTCGACTGCGCTCCAGCCAGGTGGTACAGCGACTCGAGCCCGGAAATGATGTCGGTGCCAAAACCCGTGGAGATAACGAGAAAGCCGTTGGCTGCGGCGCGCAGCATGGCATGTGCCGATTCGGTATCGCGTACTTCACCGACATACAGGATCGAAATCGTCCCGGCCGGCTGGCTACGCAACACGCCACGAAATGATTCGGCCCAGTCAGCCTCGCCGTCGCCGGCCACCCAGGTCTGTGAACAATAGCCATTCTCATGCCAGCCATTGAGTGGCATTTCCGGAGGATCTTCTACTGTGAGCGCAAATCCGCCGTATTGTTGCAGGCGCGAAACCAGAGTAGCCGAGGCCGTCGTGGTCTTGCCTTGCGCCGGGGCTCCCACCACATAGACTAGTCCGCCCTGACTCAGGCGGGGTGACATGAGCATGCGCTTCAACGGCGCAGGCAGTTTAGTCGGCAGGCTATCCAGCATTGGCGGCCGGGGTGGCATGCGCCTCAACCGGTACCAGCCACCATCGACAGCCCGGATCTCGTGGCGTCCGCGAAAGAATTCGCCATTCATGGTGACCATGAAATCCTGCTTATCGAAGGCGCGGCAACGCGAGATAAGCGTACCCACATGCGCCATCAATTCCGGAGAAACCCGGCGCGGACCGGGGAACACCATGGAGTTCTCCGGCCGATCCTCGCACAGGTGGATATCGCTGATATTGCCAAACACGCCCGAACCATCCTGGCCAGATTGCTCAGGCAAGTTGGCTGGATGTTTCATGATATTGTCGGGCATGTCGGGCATTCCGGCTTATTGGGCAGTAAGAACCGCCACCTGCGTGGCCGCCGTAGCACTAGTGGAGGCGGCACATTGAGTCGCGGCTGCCGCTGTGTCAAAGTCACCAGCAGCAGTCTTCACTGATGTCCCGCCCATAGTCAACCCGCTAGATGCAGCACTATTAACGCCATTTAAAAATTCGATACACCCATCGGCCGGCACCCCATTAAATGTAATAGTGAACTGCGCGGTATTGGCACCTACTGCCGGAACCACCGTGCCGCCCCAAGCATTAACAAATGCCGTGCCGTTATCCTTGAAGTCTGCTGGCAAAATTTTGGCATTCTTAACTGTGGTATACATCGATGCACTTGCAGTGCCGTAGCTTGCCGACGTTCCAAACACCTGCTTGATCTTGCCAACCAACTGGACTGTGCCCTTTGCCTGCGATTGCGTCTTGACGTCATTTGTCGCCATCTTGTAACCACCATATGCCAGCACAGCCACCAGCGCGCCCACGGACAGTACGAGGAGCGATTCAGTCAGGGTCATACCAGCCTGCTGCTTCAGAGTGTTGATTTTATTGCGAGTGTTGATGTTTAACGCTTTCATTATTATTACTCCTAGAGGGGGGTTAAAAAACAAACTAATGTGTTGCCTGCTTGACTGCCATGGTGATTGTAAAAAACGTGCCGTATACCCAGACGATCATCCCGGCGATGGCAAACATGATGAGATTGCGAAGGATCCCCGCAAACATCTGGATCTTTTTGATAACGCGCTCAACCACCCTGACGGACAGTGATTCGAGCGCGGAAGAAAAACTGGTAAGGCGGCCATAGACGCCGATTTCCCAGCGCACGTCTTCATCGAAGAGCGGGCCCGCCATCGCATCGCCATCGCGCATGCCGCGCCGCATTTTGCTGCGCATCAGATTCAAGTGGCTCAAGTCCCATGCGCTGGCAGTCACCGAAAGCTTGGCAATCACCGCCGAAAAGGGAATCCCGGCTTTGGTCAGCACGGCAAAACATGTCATCAGAATCGCGCCGGAAACCTGCCGCTGAATACTCCAGGGCGGCACCCACTGGTCGAAAAAGCTGCGCACATCCCCGACCCACGGGCCCTTACTCCATGAAAATGCTCCCAGCAAGGTAACGATAAACAACAACAGCCCGCCATACAACCACGGCGCCGCGTCGGCAAGTGCACCGAGAATTCGCGCACCGGTCGGCCACTTTTCCCGCGGCAGTATGTCCGCAAATACCGGCATGACAGCAGTGCTCAGCATGTACAGGAAGGCGCCGAACAAAAGCAGCAAGAAAGCGGGATACATCATTTCGCCAATCAACGTCCCCCTGATACGTGCCGTCACTTCGGTCAAACGCGATGCCATTCGCAAGCCGTTGACGATGTCCCCGGACTGCTCGCCGGCATCGATCGCCATGGCTTCCATGGATGGCGCCCATTCCTGCATGGCCTGGCCGAAGCGCAGGGCAGTGCCGCCTTGCCCGCGAAAACCTGACAGCAGGCTATTGGTGATTTGGGCCTTGGGATTGCGTTGCGCTTCCCAGCGCTTGCCGATTTCCTCGATAGCCTCATATACGGGCACACCGTCAGCAATGAAATTGGCGCACAGATCGTAAAACATCTTGCGCTCCGTAGCGCCCCAGGCCAGGGTGACACGAACGCGCTCAACACGTTCATTGAGTATTTCGACGAGCTGGCTCATGCCTTGTACCCCGACAGGACGCTGACTTCACTGCTGGTGATGATGCTGTCTTCCATCACCATGTCAGAAGTCAAAAGACCGATCTGGTCTTCAATATCGGCCGGACTGACCAGTCCCTGCCGCATCTTGTGAATGCCATGAGCGAGCGCAGTCACTCCGCCATTAATGGCGCCGACCCCGGACTTGCGCCAGTAGCTTTCCGCCTCAAGAAATTTATTTTCCGAGAGATAGCGAAGCAAAGCACGGTCAGGCAAGACGAACTCGGCGCAGACGGTACGGCCGCTGTAGCCGCTCTGCGCGCAACAGGGGCATCCATCCCCCTTGACCCGTACATTGTCAGCGGTAAGATCCGACACCTGCTGCACCCGGAATAGCGTTTCGCGCGGTATGCGTGCAGCGCCGCCGCCGACCAGAGGGACGGAACACTCCGGACAAATCAGCGGCACCAGGCGCTGATACACAATGCCAGCGACGAATCCAGGCATGGTCAGCACTTCCCATGGCACGCCGATTTCACGCAAGCGCACGTAGGCGCCAAGCGCCGAGTATGTATGCAGGGTAGCCAACAATTTACGCCCTGCCAGCACCAGGTCTTTCACTACGCTCGCGGAATCGTGATCGCGGATCTCGCCGACCATGACCACATCCGGATCCTGGCGCAGCGTGCCTCGCAAGAATGTCGTGAAGGCCGAACCGGTGCTGTGATCAACCAGGGTTTTGCGCTTTCTCGCCACCGAAATCTGGCAGGCGCCTGGAATGACATATTCGACCGGGTCCTCGACCGTGATCATCTTGATGGTGTCGCCGCGCCGGTCATAGATACGGCCCATCAAGGCCTGCAGCGTGGTGCTCTTGCCGGAGTTGGTGGGGCCGCACAGGATGACCATCCCTGACGAGCCGGAACTCATGATGTCGAGCATCGATTTCTGTTCGCCGGAATAGCCAAGCGCATCGATGTCAAGTCCCTTGGCTTCCATCGACAGCAGACGTATGACGATGTGGAAACCGCCAGTGGGATAGATCGGCGCAGACGAAAACCGTAATTGGTAAGTAGCGCCGGTGCTGGTCACCCATTCAAGCGCCCCGTCCATCACCTGATTAGGGTCCCAGGAAACCTCTTTTGAGCCGGCATCGGCATGCACCGAGTACAGCACCACGCCAAGCGAATGAGCGTTAATCGCTGTCAGGTCACGATGAAAGCGGCGAGTGCCATTGATGCGGAAAAATACATTGGCGCGGCGGTCACGGGTCTCAATATGAATATCAGACGCGCCCTGGCTCGCAGCAGCACTAATGATTTCGGCGGCCAGAGATTCGATGTCGGTGAATTCGCCATCCCGGGTGCGATTGCCAGTACCGGCCTCATGATAAATCAGCTGCACCACGTCCTGTGTCGTGTGCAAGATCTGGATATTGTCCAAGGTGGCAGCCTGCATCCTGCGGCGGAGTTCGAACATATGCGCCGAACCGAAGAACGTGCTCGCAACGACCAGATAATGAATATCGCCCGAACGCAGAACGGCAAACATATCACGCCATTCTTCCGTCATGGGAAACTCGCCGTCAGTGCGGGAAAGCAGATACCCTTCCGGAATATCGCGAAAACTGTCGATCACCGACTTGGGCGATGCACTATCAGCTGCCGACACGATAGCGTCCCTCCAGCTCGATCGTATATTGGGGACGACCGAGGTTGAGATTCTTGATCGATATGGCGTTCAATGCCACCCCGGGCAATTCAATACGATGCAAAAAACCCGGTGCCAGCAAAGGATTGCTGCCAGTCGCACGCCATACACCTTCCTGCCCAATGGTTTGGGCAGTCACCCCCTCCACTCCAGCCGGTGGCGTGACCGTCACTGCTGTTTGTGACTGGTCAAGAATGAGCCTGAACGGATTGACGTTGACGCCTACGTCCAGCAGGTAGCGGTCGATTTTCGTCATCCCCTCGCTGTGTGTGACTGAATCAAATGCCCCCAGAGGGAAGCTGGTAGTACTTTCGTTTAACGCCGGATTGAACGCTTGCGGACTGGCGCTGCCAGGCAAGTTGGCGGCAGCTGAAGGCAGTGCTCGCGCATCGCGCTTCCAGACCACCTGGCAACTCGCCAGGTCACAAGTAAAGGTGCTCGGCGTCCAGCCGTTAGCCGATACCGGCAAGCTGCGCAAGACGTCGTACCAGAGTGCAAATTGCCTGGTAGGTGAACGGGCGTGCCAGAATCGCAGCCGCGCCTGCGCGACCTCGGCGTTAAAAGCCTCCTGAGCGCGGCGAACTTCTTCTGCGCTTTGCCATTGCCTTGCCGTCGATGCCTCGCCGGAAGTCTTTTGCTGAAGATGGCGATAAACGAATAGCGCTGCAGCCCCCAGCAGAACGAGAATCGCAGCAAGCGCGATCACGGTCACGAGACTGCTCGGCGCCGACAGGGTAGCCGCCTTCTTGTCCGCAGCATTTAGTTGCGCGAAGAGTTCATCCAGAGTGCATTTCGCGCCTGTGGTATTGCCATAGATCGCAGCAGCGGGCACGTAGGACATGACCTCTGCCAGTGTCGACTTGGCACTATCTTCATCCACCACGACGTCGAAGCCGTGCAAGGGAATGCCTTCGCGAATGGCACAAACCCAGGCAAGGCCATTTCCCAGACTTTCATAAACCAAAGCATCGTTGGCGGCAGCGGCCACCAGCAGCGCCCCTGCCTGAAGCTTTTTGCTCTTCGGAGGCGCAGTGCAAATGCCTTGCACGCATTCACCGGCAATGATCTTGCGCACGGCGAGAACCTTGCCTTTCGCAGTCGCAACCTTTCTGGCGTCAGCGACTGAGTCATGCAGTGTCCATTCGATGCCGATGGCAATGCTGGAATTCTTTAGCACCTGCATTACGTTACGCAGTCCTATTTAACGGCTGAGACGGCAGTGGGCAAAGGGGCCGAAGACGCCAGGTTGGGTGGCTGCACATTCGCGGGGGCGTGCGTGGCTACCGGTAGTGGCGGCAACGGAATGTTCAGCCGCGGCGGCGCTGACACAGGGTCGGTTGCTGCAGCGGCTGAACCGCCGGCGTGCGGTGAAAAGTACGACAACCTGAACTTGCCGCCATTACCACCCGCTACGACAGAGGATTTGTCTATCGACTGGACGCGAATACCGTCCTGCAAAAAATCGCCCTTGCGCAACCAGCGTACAATGCCGGAGGCATAGACTACCTGCGCCGCTCCCCCGCGCTCATCCACCATGATGGAAAGCACCTTCGGCAAGCCTTCGTTGCCGGAAGACCGCCGCAATGCCTCCCGCAACTCCGTCTGCTTCTGGACGTAGGCGATCTGGGCATCAACCTTGGCCATTTCATCGAGATAATTCGGTTGTGCGGCCTGCAATTGCTGCTGCGCGACCGCAGTAACTGGAAGAATGGTGGCCAGCAGCCAGAAAAATTTATTTGCCACTGAAGACCTCCATCACGATGACCATCAGGTTGCGGTCGGAGCCGGCATTTTTGCTAATGCCAGTCAAGCCGGTGGCTTTGTCCAGTTGCGCCCGCTCCTGCTCGAATCCAAGAAGGACGATTGATTGACCATCTTTGAGAAACGCCTGTTGCTGCAAGCTCTGCGTCGCCACCTTAGGAATTTGGATGGCATTGTCGCCTACCCCAAAGGTATCCAGGCTGAGCAGTGACGACAGGTTGATCTGATACTGCAGCATGATGCGATTGTCGCCGAGGATCAGAGGCAGGAAATTTGCTGTGAAACCGACGCTACGAATCGTTGATGTGACCTTGCCAGGAATAACGCTGCCAAGCGTAATCGTTGCAGGCGTTCGTTCGGAAACGTAACTGAACTCTGTCGCTACCTGCAATGGACTCGGCTGGCCGTTCGCTGCAATGACCTGACCCGAAGTGACGTACTGCACGTTGCCGATCTGCTCCATTGCCTGAAGCAGCAATTGCGAACCGGTCCAGTTGCCGGAGACGGCATCGATCACCAGTGTGCCCGGTATCGCAGAATTCAATGGAGCCATGTTGGGGGCCCCAGCCAGTGTTACGCCAAGCCTGTCGGTCAAACTCCTATAGGCTGCTTGCAGCGACACCCCCGCATTGACCCCCTTGTTCACGGTCAGGTTGTAGACCTTCACGCCAATCATCACATTCTGGGCGAAACGCTCATTCACGCTACGTACATGACTTGCAACCCGATCCAGAATCTCTGGCGTGCCAGTTACCGTAATCAGCCCAAGAGATGGATTGGCGACGACATTTCTTGAACCGGCAACCGAACCACCATTCGCGGCCCCACCGCCGGACGTAGGCTGGACGCCTTCGGCAGAAGAGACGATTGCCTGCACCGACTTGACAATGGCATCGTAGGCATCGATTTCCATGCTGGATGCGACATCGACTGTCCCGCCGACGGTGCCACCGCCACCGCCATTGCTGCCCCCGTTGCCGCCTGAGCCACCGCCATTGCTGCCTCCGGAATTACCACTACCGGTTCCGGTCAAAGAAATCGAGGATTTAACCGCACGTTTCCCCGCCGGTAAAAAGACATGGAAGCTGCGGGTTTCGGACTTGAAAAAATAAATCCGGCCATCTTCATACTTCCAGTACATCCGTGCAGTCGTCGCCAGATAATCGAGCAAGCCCTTCAGATCGCCGTTCCAGTCCACCGCGATTGGCGCGTCCGCGCCACCGGAAAAATTCGGCATGCCAGGCGTCACCGCAGCCGAAGCTCCTGCATTGTTAGTGGCCCTGTCCGATGGTTGAATGGCAGTTGCCATTCCTGTGCGCCGCCCCACTTCACCCAGGATGGCGGAAAGCGGCTGATGCGCCGACAAATACGCGAACGGCCGATTAAAATTCTGCGGGAGCTGCTGCGCCGCCTTTACCGGCACTTCATTACCGGCCAGCTTGGCGCTGCCCATGCGAACCACGGCGCCGGACTTGCGCATCTGGTTCTGTTGTGCGACTGCACCCTCGGCACTGGCGCGCGAATCCGAAATCGTCTTAGAGACTTCATCGAATGAGACACAACCCGCAAGCAGCATGCCGAACAGGCCCGCCAGAAATAGCTTTTTACTTGGCATCGACATCAACGATCTCCGCAAAACGGTTTCCATCCCACAAAATCAAGCGTACCGGCTTGCCCTGCGCATGCAGCGCTTCCACCGCGTGGGCGAGGGCGTCGTCAAAGGATCCGGAAAATTGCGCCGCAGCGGGCACTATCCAGCTCTTTTCCAGACGCCACTCGAATGTCCATCCTGCAGTGCGTGCCCAGTCAGCAAACTGGAGATGAATCGGCCGACCCGCCTGCAACGCCCACGCGGTTACGGCGGATTGGCTGGACGAATCCTGGATACGCACTTCCGCAACGGGAGATGCTGGCGTAATGGTTACGCGGGAATTGGCAGGCGACGTGGATGCTCTCGGCGCCTTGGCACTGAAACGCACCAGGCAACCTTCCTGTTGCCACTGCAATTCAAATTGACTGGCAAGGCTGTCAAAGGTCCGGGATAAAGGCCCGGCCAAGCGCTTGGTCCGTTGCGCCGCTGGTGCACCACCGTCGACAATCGCCTTATAGGGAGAACCTCGCAACATGCGCTGCAAGGATTGTTCGAGTGGACGGGCTTTGTAAGCAACGTAACCCACTCTGTAATCGGCCACTGGTTCACAGTCAGCCGCCAGCACAGTTGCCGGCAGTATTGCCATCAAGGCAATCACAACCTTACGCTTCATCAGCTCTCACCCTATATCCGCACTACCTGTCTCTTACAACATTGACATATGCATAGCGACAGTCCCGAGGACGGACCTGGCCAACGCTAAAAAATTGTCAATTTTGTATTCGTTATGAGCAGATTATATATGTGATATAAGGCAATTAGTTATAGGTATAACATTATTTAATACAAATTGACAACTTTTCCGTGGCCAAATAGATACAAAGGTAGCTTACTAGACGTTATTGCAAGCCCGCTTGTTTACGCACTTTGTGAAATGTCGCCATGACATTCTTGATGTATGCATCTTGCTTGTCGATTGAGCGGGCGTTATAGCACCCAACCGCACGCCAGACCTGGCCGTGTTGCTGAATGCATTGCGCCAGGATCCATGTGCCGATCTCGATATTGCGACAGGCATCATACAAATCCGCTTTTTTAATACCGTACTTCCACAACACTTTGTCCAGCCACCAATCATTGATTTGCATAATGCCGTGATCCTGCGTGCCATTCTTATTTGGCTTGCCTAGTGCGCCGGGGTTGAAGTTGCTTTCCCATTTCGCAATCGCATAAACGACGTGTGGATGAATCTGATACTGGGCAGAAGATTTACTGATGCAAGCGGAAATCTGCTCTGGCGTGTATTGCGGCGGGACTGGCGCCGCCGTGTCTGCAATTGCCACGGTCGCCAGGATAGACAGCATCAGTGCAAGCCACTTTTTCATCATTATTTCCGGGCTGGTTTTATTTGGACGTGTTCGCACGCATTGTCGCCGATCGGATACCAAAGCGACAAGCGTGCGTCATCGTGCCGATTTTGACATGGCGACACCACAGGATGAAAAAAAGCGTTACTGCAAAGCGAAACGCCCCACGCTCTTTCGAGGGTGGGGCGTTTCTAGGTAAATAGCCTGACGATGACCTACTTTCACACTGGTTGCAGCACTATCATCGGCGCGAAGTCGTTTCACGGTCCTGTTCGGGATGGGAAGGGGTGGTACCAACTTGCTATGGTCATCAGGCATAACTTGTAGTGTCGCTTGTGGTCCCCGTTACTTTGGGGATCGCAAACAACGCAATCTGGGAAGAAGCAATAGTTTAGGGTACAACTTAATTGGCGGTTGTGATTGCCAGAATCGATCATGGCATCCACAGCTTACTCATCAACTATAACATCAAGGTTATAGGGACAAGCCGCACGGGCAATTAGTACTGGTTAGCTTAATGCATTACTGCACTTCCACACCCAGCCTATCAACGTCCTGGTCTCGAACGACCCTTTAGGGGAGTTAAACTCCCGGGAAGTCTCATCTTAAGGCAAGTTTCCCGCTTAGATGCTTTCAGCGGTTATCTCTTCCGAACTTAGCTACCCGGCAATGCCACTGGCGTGACAACCGGTACACCAGAGGTTCGTCCACTCCGGTCCTCTCGTACTAGGAGCAGCCCCCTTCAAACTTCCAACGCCCACGGCAGATAGGGACCAAACTGTCTCACGACGTTTTAAACCCAGCTCACGTACCACTTTAAATGGCGAACAGCCATACCCTTGGGACCGGCTACAGCCCCAGGATGTGATGAGCCGACATCGAGGTGCCAAACTCCCCCGTCGATATGAACTCTTGGGAGGAATCAGCCTGTTATCCCCAGAGTACCTTTTATCCGTTGAGCGATGGCCCTTCCATACAGAACCACCGGATCACTATGTCCTACTTTCGTACCTGCTCGACTTGTCAGTCTCGCAGTTAAGCACGCTTATGCCATTGCACTATTAGCACGATGTCCGACCGTACCTAGCGTACCTTCGAACTCCTCCGTTACACTTTGGGAGGAGACCGCCCCAGTCAAACTGCCTACCATGCACTGTCCCCGACCCGGATAACGGGCCAAGGTTAGAACCTCAAACAAACCAGGGTGGTATTTCAAGGTTGGCTCCACGAGAGCTAGCGCCCCCGCTTCAAAGCCTCCCACCTATCCTACACAGATTGGTTCAAAGTCCAATGCAAAGCTACAGTAAAGGTTCATGGGGTCTTTCCGTCTAGCCGCGGGTAGATTGCATCATCACAAACATTTCAACTTCGCTGAGTCTCGGGAGGAGACAGTGTGGCCATCGTTACGCCATTCGTGCAGGTCGGAACTTACCCGACAAGGAATTTCGCTACCTTAGGACCGTTATAGTTACGGCCGCCGTTTACTGGGACTTCAATCAAGAGCTTGCACCCCATCATTTAATCTTCCAGCACCGGGCAGGCGTCACACCCTATACGTCCACTTTCGTGTTTGCAGAGTGCTGTGTTTTTATTAAACAGTCGCAGCCACCATTTTATTGCAACCCTTTCATCCTCCTGGCGCGGGCCAGTCAAACTACTAGGGCGTACCTTATCCCGAAGTTACGGTACCAATTTGCCGAGTTCCTTCTCCCGAGTTCTCTCAAGCGCCTTAGAATACTCATCTCGCCCACCTGTGTCGGTTTGCGGTACGGTCTCGTATGACTGAAGCTTAGAGGCTTTTCTTGGAACCACTTCCGATTGCTTCGCGGCACAAGGCCACTCGTCGCACACCCTTGAATTACGCCCCCGGATTTGCCTAAGGGCCTTCTCTGATGCACAAACCGACTATTCCAACAGTCGGACAACCTTCCGCGATCCGTCCCCCCATCGCATCATACGACGGTGCAGGAATATTAACCTGCTTCCCATCAGCTACGCATCTCTGCCTCGCCTTAGGGGCCGACTCACCCTGCTCCGATGAACGTTGAACAGGAAACCTTGGGCTTACGGCGTGGGAGCTTTTCACTCCCATTATCGCTACTCATGTCAGCATTCGCACTTCTGATACCTCCAGCATCCTTTACAAGACACCTTCGCAGGCTTACAGAACGCTCTCCTACCATATGCTTACGCATATCCGCAGCTTCGGTGACTGGCTTAGCCCCGTTACATCTTCCGCGCAGGACGACTCGATCAGTGAGCTATTACGCTTTCTTTAAAGGATGGCTGCTTCTAAGCCAACCTCCTGACTGTTTTAGCCTTCCCACTTCGTTTTCCACTTAGCCAATCTTTGGGACCTTAGCTGGCGGTCTGGGTTGTTTCCCTCTTGACGCCGGACGTTAGCACCCGACGTCTGTCTCCCTTGCTCGCACTCATCGGTATTCGGAGTTTGCAATGGTTTGGTAAGTCGCGATGACCCCCTAGCCATAACAGTGCTCTACCCCCGATGGTGATACAAGAGGCACTACCTAAATAGTTTTCGGAGAGAACCAGCTATTTCCAAGTTTGTTTAGCCTTTCACCCCTACCCACAGCTCATCCCCTAATTTTTCAACATTAGTGGGTTCGGACCTCCAGTACCTGTTACGGCACCTTCATCCTGGCCATGAGTAGATCACTTGGTTTCGGGTCTACACCCAGCGACTGTCGCCCTATTCGGACTCGATTTCTCTGCGCCTCCCCTATTCGGTTAAGCTCGCCACTGAATGTAAGTCGCTGACCCATTATACAAAAGGTACGCAGTCACGGAACAAGTCCGCTCCTACTGTTTGTATGCACACGGTTTCAGGATCTATTTCACTCCCCTCCCGGGGTTCTTTTCGCCTTTCCCTCACGGTACTGGTTCACTATCGGTCGATTACGAGTATTTAGCCTTGGAGGATGGTCCCCCCATGTTCAGACAGGATTTCACGTGTCCCGCCCTACTTGTCGCAAACTTAGTTCCACACTAATGATTTCGTGTAAGGGGCTATCACCCTCTATGGCCGCACTTTCCAGAGCGTTCCACTATCAAAAATGCTAAATCTTGCAGGCTCTTCCCATTTCGCTCGCCACTACTTTGGGAATCTCGGTTGATTTCTTTTCCTGTAGCTACTTAGATGTTTCAGTTCGCCACGTTCGCCTCCACACACCTATGTATTCAGTGTGGGATACCCTAAAAGGGTGGGTTTCCCCATTCGGAAATCTGCGGATCAAAGCTCGTTTGCTAGCTCCCCGCAGCTTATCGCAAGCTACTACGTCCTTCATCGCCTGTAATCGCCAAGGCATCCACCATGTGCACTTATTCACTTGTCCCTATAACGTTGACCTCTCTTCCGAGAGACGCTATAGAGTTATTCTGAGTATGTCGCGTTTGCCGTAATCCAGTCATTCTCGCTTTTTATGGCCAGAACACTTTCATACTTGATGATTGATACAATCACAACCCACCAGCACTCATTCATACTTGCGTACAAACTTGTACTGATAAATTTCTTTACTATTACTTCTTCCAGATTGTTAAAGAACAAAACAGCCAATGGTCTCTTAAAAACCAAACCATAGTCCCATCGCTACTTGCACGACTGACTGTGGTTTGACCTTTGAAACTGGTGGAGGTTGACGGGATCGAACCGACGACCCCCTGCTTGCAAAGCAGGTGCTCTCCCAGCTGAGCTAAACCCCCGTAATCCTGGTGGGTCTGGTTGGGCTCGAACCAACGACCCCCGCGTTATCAACACGGTGCTCTAACCAGCTGAGCTACAGACCCGCTTGATCAGACCTCAATCGCATCAACTTCGGATGCACTGTTTTCTGTTCTCTTTAAATAACAGACCGATAAGTGTGGACACTTGACTTGCGTGCAAACTCTAGAAAGGAGGTGATCCAGCCGCACCTTCCGATACGGCTACCTTGTTACGACTTCACCCCAGTCACGAACCCTGCCGTGGTAATCGCCCTCCTTGCGGTTAAGCTAACTACTTCTGGCAGAACCCGCTCCCATGGTGTGACGGGCGGTGTGTACAAGACCCGGGAACGTATTCACCGCGACATGCTGATCCGCGATTACTAGCGATTCCAACTTCATGGAGTCGAGTTGCAGACTCCAATCCGGACTACGATACACTTTCTGGGATTAGCTCCCCCTCGCGGGTTGGCGGCCCTCTGTATGTACCATTGTATGACGTGTGAAGCCCTACCCATAAGGGCCATGAGGACTTGACGTCATCCCCACCTTCCTCCGGTTTGTCACCGGCAGTCTCATTAGAGTGCCCTTTCGTAGCAACTAATGACAAGGGTTGCGCTCGTTGCGGGACTTAACCCAACATCTCACGACACGAGCTGACGACAGCCATGCAGCACCTGTGTTACGGTTCTCTTTCGAGCACCCCCGCCTCTCAGCAGGGTTCCGTACATGTCAAGGGTAGGTAAGGTTTTTCGCGTTGCATCGAATTAATCCACATCATCCACCGCTTGTGCGGGTCCCCGTCAATTCCTTTGAGTTTTAATCTTGCGACCGTACTCCCCAGGCGGTCAACTTCACGCGTTAGCTGCGTTACCAAGTCAATTAAGACCCGACAACTAGTTGACATCGTTTAGGGCGTGGACTACCAGGGTATCTAATCCTGTTTGCTCCCCACGCTTTCGTGCATGAGCGTCAGTGTTATCCCAGGGGGCTGCCTTCGCCATCGGTGTTCCTCCACATATCTACGCATTTCACTGCTACACGTGGAATTCTACCCCCCTCTGACACACTCTAGCCGTGCAGTCTTCATCGCAATTCCCAGGTTGAGCCCGGGGATTTCACGACAAACTTACACAACCGCCTGCGCACGCTTTACGCCCAGTAATTCCGATTAACGCTTGCACCCTACGTATTACCGCGGCTGCTGGCACGTAGTTAGCCGGTGCTTATTCTTCAGGTACCGTCATTAGCACAGGATATTAGCCCGCACCGTTTCTTCCCTGACAAAAGAGCTTTACAACCCGAAGGCCTTCTTCACTCACGCGGCATTGCTGGATCAGGCTTGCGCCCATTGTCCAAAATTCCCCACTGCTGCCTCCCGTAGGAGTCTGGACCGTGTCTCAGTTCCAGTGTGGCTGGTCGTCCTCTCAGACCAGCTACTGATCGTCGCCTTGGTAGGCTTTTACCCTACCAACTAGCTAATCAGATATCGGCCGCTCCACGAGCATGAGGTCTTGCGATCCCCCACTTTCATCCTTAGATCGTATGCGGTATTAGCGTAACTTTCGCTACGTTATCCCCCACTCCAGGGCACGTTCCGATATATTACTCACCCGTTCGCCACTCGCCACCAGGGTTGCCCCCGTGCTGCCGTTCGACTTGCATGTGTAAGGCATGCCGCCAGCGTTCAATCTGAGCCAGGATCAAACTCTTCAGTTTAATCTCTGTTACTTGCCATTTCTGGCAGATCCCGAAGGATCGTCGCTCACTCAAAATACTGACAGATTAAGTTCTTGCGAACTTACCTATTTTCTTTACTTGTGAGCACTTGATATTTTTTAAGTCATCTGCCAGGCGAACCCGGCAGTGCACTCCATCAAGCGCCCACACTTATCGGCTGTTAATTTTTAAAGAACTTGTTCTGCTCCGCCGTGTTATCAGCGTCGCTGCGAATCGTTGTGTTCGTCAGCAGCAGAGAGGCGAGATTATGAAGCGTTTCAATCTTTTCGTCAACTGCGTTTTTGAAGAATTTTTACACCCTTCAAAACCATCCTGCCTTGCCCCATCCAGACTTGCCGGACAAGGACCAGTCATCAAACCGCTCGCTCCGGCATAAATGCCAGAAAAATAATAAACCCAGCCAGAGGCACAGGTCGATTACTGTCGAGGGGATTTGCTGCCAGGGAGGACGCTACAACTGACGAACTTCCGCAATCAAACTTCTCTTCTTCTTCGCTGTTTCAACCCTCTTTCGAGAGATCGTTGCAACGAAGAAGCAGCATTATGGGGGCTGCCGCGAGAATCGTCTACCTCTTTCAACGACTTTTTAATGAAATTCTTTTGCGGCGTCCAATTGAACATCCTGCTATTTGGCGGCCGGCTTGCGCTCCTGCCCCACCTCTGCGATTGCATCCTGAAATTCCGCGATATCTTCGAAGCTTTTGTACACGGAGGCAAAACGGATATAAGCGATCTTGTCCATGCGCCGAAGCTCACGCATGACCAATTCACCAATATGGCCGGACATGACTTCACGCTCGCCGGTGGATCGCAACTTCTCTTCAATCCGGTGAATCGCCGCGTCGACGGCTTCGGCGGAAACCGGACGCTTGCGCAATGCAAGCATGAAACTGGCGCGCAATTTCGCTGGGTCAAACTCGGTACGGCTACCGTTTTTCTTGACGATCACCGGCATCGCCAGTTCAATACGTTCGTACGTGGTAAATCGTTTGTCGCAGTGAACGCAACGGCGGCGACGGCGAATCGAATCGCCCTCCTCCGACACCCGCGTATCAAGGACCTGTGTATCTTCGTGCTGGCAAAAGGGGCATTTCATCGCGTGATTCTTGTTCTAATCATTTCACATTGAGAAACCGCCTTGCTTGCGCCTTCGCCCCACAGAGGATGCGAAGGCGCATGGCGCGGGTTATTTTGCGTAAACCGGGAAAGCGTCAGTCAGTTTCTTGACTTCGGCTTTCACGCGATCGATCGTCGCCGCATCATGCGGGTTGTCGAGCACGTCGGCGATTAGGTGGCCGACCTTGGTTGCTTCGGCTTCGGTAAAACCACGGGTCGTCATTGCCGGACTGCCCAGGCGAATGCCGGAAGTCACAAATGGCTTCTGCGGGTCATTCGGGATGCCGTTCTTGTTGCAGGTGATGTGCGCCGCTCCCAGGATCGCTTCAGCCTCCTTGCCGGTCAGCCCCTTCGCACGCAGGTCGACCAGCATGACGTGGGACTCGGTGCGGCCGGAGACAATGCGCAGGCCGCGTTCGATCAGGGCCTTGGCCAGGGCATCGGCATTTTTCACCACTTGCTGCTGGTACGCCTTGAATTCCGGCGACAGCGCTTCCTTGAACGCCACTGCCTTGCCGGCGATAACGTGCATCAGCGGCCCTCCTTGGATACCCGGGAAAATCGCCGAATTGATGGCTTTTTCGTGCTCGGCCTTCATCAGGATGACGCCGCCGCGCGGGCCACGCAGGGATTTGTGGGTGGTGGAGGTTACGAAATCGGCGAAGGGCACCGGGTTCGGATAGACGCCAGCGGCAATTAGGCCGGCGTAATGCGCCATATCGACCATGAAATAGGCGCCGACTTCCTTGGCGACCTTGGCAAAACGCTCGAAATCGATGCGCAGTGAATAGGCCGAGGCACCAGCAATGATCAGCTTGGGCTTTTTCTCGCGCGCCAGGCGCTCCATGGCGTCGTAGTCGATTTCCTCTTTTTCATTCAAGCCATAGGAAACGACATTGAACCATTTGCCGGACATGTTCAGCGCCATGCCGTGGGTCAGGTGGCCGCCTTCGGCCAGCGACATGCCCATGATGGTGTCGCCGGGCTTAAGCATGGCAAAGAAGACGCCTTGGTTGGCTTGCGAGCCAGAATTTGGCTGCACGTTGGCGGCTTCAGCGCCAAACAATTCCTTCAGGCGGTTGATCGCCAGGGTTTCGGCGATGTCGACGTACTCGCAGCCGCCGTAATAGCGCTTGCCCGGATAGCCTTCGGCATATTTATTGGTCAGCTGCGAACCCTGGGCCTCCATCACCGCAGGCGATGTATAGTTTTCCGAGGCGATCAGCTCGATGTGATCTTGCTGGCGAGTGTTTTCCTGCTGGATGGCCGACCAGAGTTCCGGATCGACCTTGGCAATGGTATGGTCTTTTGCGAACATGAAATTACTCCAATTATTGAATTCAAAGTGCCTGGGCTAAATCGAATGAGGGCCAACAGGATAATGACAGGCAGCCTCAGTCGTGCTTTCCATTTGGGCTGCCCAGGCGAACGGCGGAAGAAATCTCACGTTCCCCGGTGGAGCCCCACCTTGTCACCGGAATGCGGATTCCGGTTTTTCGCCAGTCACGTGAGACGAAATGGTCATAAATTGTATGATATGCCCTTGATTTGAGCAAGAATTCCACGGTCGAGGGTTGCCAACGCCCTTGCGATCCGCTGCAGATACCTGGTTAATAACGTGCGGCAAATCGGCGCGGCGCAAGCGTCGGGCGGCAATTTTGCCTATAATAAACAGTTATTCAAGAGGATAGTGATGATCGTCTTTGTTACAGGTGCGACTTCCGGTTTTGGCGAGGAAATGGCACGCAAGTTTGTCCGACATGGCCACAAGGTGATTGCCACAGGGCGTCGTCGTGACCGCCTGGACACGCTGGCAGCGGAACTCGGCGCGAATGTCTTGCCGGTTGTTCTGGACGTCACCAGCAAGGCGGCGATCAGCGAAATGCTGGCAGCATTGCCGGCCGAATGGCGTCCTATCGATGTCCTCATCAACAATGCCGGACTCGCCCTGGGTGTCGAACCCGCGCACCAGGCTTCGCTCGAAGAGTGGGAAACCATGATCGAGACCAATTGCAAGGGTCTTGTGACCATGACGCGCCTGCTGCTGCCGGAGTTGGTGGCGCGTGGCAGCAGCACCATCATTAATATTGGTTCGATTGCCGGTACCTACCCTTACCCGGGCGGCAATGTCTATGGCGCGACCAAGGCATTTGTCGATCAATTCACGCGCAATCTGCGGGCGGACCTGGCAGGTACAGGCGTACGCGCCACCAATATTGCACCTGGCCTTTCCGGCGGCACCGAGTTTTCGAATGTGCGTTTCCGCGGCGATGATTCTGCGGCGGCAAAAGTCTATGAAGGCACCACGCCGCTTACTGCAGCGGATGTGGCAGAGACCGCTTTTTGGGTAGCCACCCTGCCTGCGCATGTGAATATCAACCATATCGAAATGATGCCGACATGTCAGGGCTTTTCGCCATTTGCCATCAAGCGCGATCAAGCAAGCCAATTATAAAAACCGCGATTCCGCCTCCTTACCGAACAAGCATGAGCTCCGAAAAAGATTTTAGCTGGACAATTCGCGTTTACTATGAAGATACCGATGCCGGCGGCATTGTATTTTATGCAAATTATTTGAAATTCTTTGAGCGTGCCCGCACCGAGTGGTTACGCCATGCAGGTTTCAGCCAGCATGTCCTGGCCGACACATTGGGCGTATTGTTTGTCGTTAAAAAAACTTCAGTTGAATATCATGCGCCCGCGAAACTTGATGACGAACTGAAACTCGTTGTTGTGGTCGAACGCGTGGGCGGAGCATCCATGCAAGTCCGGCAAGAAGCGTGGCGCGTCAACGAAGGTGAGCCCTTCCTTCTTGCGGAAGGCACAGTAACCCTGGTTTGTGTAAACAAAGAAGAATTTCGTCCGCGTGCGATCCCCGACGACATCCGCCTGAAAATTAATTGTATTAACTAAATTTTGCTTGCTGTAATTAGCAAGCGCCTTTTCTGTTTGCCATCGCAAGGCGCTTGCCAGTTACGCTTTCAACCGAACTTATCCTTCCTGCCATAGCGCTCAAATGACAGTTGCACAAGACCTTTCCTTTGTCTCCCTGATTACCAATGCTTCAGTGCTGGTCCAGCTTGTCATGCTGCTACTGGCGGCTGTTTCGCTGATGAGCTGGACATATATTTTCCGTAAGCTCTTTGCCATCCGCAATGCCAAATCACAGACGGAAGAATTTGAACGTAATTTCTGGGCGGGCGGCAACCTCACTACGCTGTATGAAGATGCCGTGTCGAACCGCCGCAGGAATACCGGCCAGACCGGCGCACTCGAGCGCATTTTCGAAGCCGGCATGAGCGAATTCAACAAGGCCAAGGCAACGGCGGCCGGCAAAGGTGCGGTCGATGCCAATGCCTTGGTCGATGGCGCCCGGCGTGCCATGCGGGCGGCCTATCAGCGCGAGATGGATGCGCTTGAATCGCACCTGGCATTCCTTGCATCCGTCGGCTCCGTGTCACCCTATGTCGGCTTGTTCGGCACGGTCTGGGGCATCATGAACTCCTTCCGCGGACTGGCCAACGTGCAGCAGGCAACCCTGGCCTCCGTTGCGCCAGGCATCGCCGAAGCCCTGATCGCCACCGCAATCGGCTTGTTCGCGGCGATTCCGGCGGTGGTAGCTTACAACCGCTATTCCCATGATATCGACCGACTGGCGATCCGTTTCGAAAGCTTTGTCGAAGAGTTTTCCAATATCCTGCAACGGCAAGTCCGCTAAGGAGGAAAGAATCAATGGCTTCCTCGTTTTCAGGTTCGCTGCGTGGCGGCCGCAGCCGCAAGTTCAAGGCCGAGATCAATGTGGTGCCCTACATTGACGTGATGCTGGTCTTGCTGGTGATTTTCATGGTGACGGCGCCCATGACCGACCCAAGCGTGATCAACCTGCCCAGTGCAGGCAAGTCGGCCCAGCCACCTTCGGAATACATCCAGGTTTCGCTGAAGCCGGATGCCACGGCCGCCGTGAAAATCAGCGGCGGCAAGGCCAGTGCGCAAAGCATCACTACGGCCAGCCGCCCCGAACTGGTGGCCAGCCTGCGCGACCTGCATGCTGCCAATCCGGACATGCCGCTCATGATCGCGGCCGACAAGGAAATCAAGTACGACGAAGTCATCCAGGTGCTGTCGGAAGCAAAAAAAATCGGCATTTCCAGGGTTGGACTGGCAACCCGGTAACTGCGCAAGATGGCTGACACGACCCCATACTCCCCGCCCCAGGAACCAGGCCGCTGGCGCGCCATCGCGCTGGCGGCGGCAGTCCATGCGGCGTTGATCGCCTTCCTGTGGATCGGGATCCGCTGGCAAAGTGAAACGCCTGTGGCTGTGGAAGCCGAGGTGTGGGACATGCAGGCAAAGGAAGCCGCGCCCCGGCAGGTTGCGCCGCCGCCCGAACCTGAACCAGTTCGCCAGCCCGAACCGAAACCTCAGCCGAAACCGGAAGTAAAGGCCTCCGAGGAGAAGCCCGACATCGCCCTCGAGCAGGAGCGCAAGAAAAAAGAAAAGGCCAAGCGGGAAGAAGAAGAGCGACTTGCGCGCCTGAAAGAAGAAAAGGCGCAGGCAGAGAAAGACAAGAAGGAACTGGCGAAAAAAGAAAAGCAGCTTGCCCTGGAAAAGGAGAAAGCACTCCTTGAAAAGCAAAAGGCGGAAGCCCTTGTAAAGAAAGAAAAAGCCGAGGCGGATAAGAAACGGCTGCGCAACGAGCAAGATGCAAAACTGTTGGCAAAAATGCGTGAAGACGATTTGAAGCGCATGACCGACGCCGCTGGGGCCGTCGCCGGCAGCGGCGGTACCGGCACGGCGGCCAAGTCGCAGGGCATGCGCGGCGACCCAAGCTATGCGGCCAAGATCGCCGCCAAGATCAAGTCGAATACGCAGTATCCTGTCCCGCCTGACCTGCAGGGCAACCCGGCGGTGGAATATGATGTGCAGCTTTTCCCGGATGGCTCGCTGCGCGGTGCGCCGCGCAAGGTAAAATCGTCGGGAATCCCGGCATTTGACGAGGCAGTGCGGCGGGCAATTGAATTGTCTGCGCCCTTCCCCGCTGACAAGTCCGGCAGCGTGCCTGCGGCTTTCCCCGTGATCCACAAACCGAAAGAACAGTAAGCCATGATAAAAAAACCCAGCGTTAGCTTTGATTATTTTCTGCGATTCCTCGCATTGCTGGGACTGTTCGCCGCGGTCACCGCGCAAGCCCAGTTGCGCATTGAAATTTCCGGCGTTGGCGCCAACCAGATCCCGATTGCGATTGCCGCCTTTGCCGACGAAGGCGTAGCGCCGCAACAAGCCAGCGCGATCATCAAGGCCGACCTGGCGCGCAGCGGTTATTTCAAGATCATCGATACGGGCGTAGCGATCTCGGAAACGACGCCCGTCAAATTCGCCGACTGGAAATCACGCGGCGCCAATGCCCTGGTCGTCGGCAGCGTCCAGCGCCTGGCAGATGGCCGCTTCGATGTGCGCTACAAGTTGCTCGACACGCTTGCCGGCTCCCAGCTGTCGGGCCTGGCGATGGCAGTCCAGCCGCAATTCACCCGGCTGGCAGCGCACAAGATCGCCGACGACATTTACGAAAAACTTCTGGGCGTGCGCGGCGCGTTCTCTACCCGTGTCGCCTATGTGACGAAGGCTGGCAGCGAATACCGGCTTGAAGTGGCCGACGCCGATGGCGAGGGCGTGCATGTTGCGCTGCGCTCCAATGAGCCGATCATTTCGCCAGCGTGGTCCCCGGATGGCACCAGGGTCGCCTATGTCTCGTTCGAGAAAAAGAAGCCGGTGGTGTACGTGCAAGACCTGGTAAGCCGCGAGCGCACTGCGGTCGCCAACTTCAAGGGTAGCAACTCTGCACCGGCCTGGTCGCCGGACGGCAGCAAGCTGGCAATAGCCCTGGCGCGCGATGGACTGACCCAGGTGTACCTGGTGAATGCGGATGGCAGCGGCTTGCGCCGCCTTACCAATACCAATGGCATCGATACCGAGCCACAATTCTCGGCGGATGGCCAGAGCATCTATTTCACCAGCGACCGCAGCGGCGGGCCGCAAATCTACCGCATGTCCGCCAATGGCGGCGATGCCCAGCGCGTGACCTTCCAGGGTAGCTACAACATCAGCCCGCGCATCTCTCCGGACGGCCGCACGCTTGCTTATATTTCGCGCCGCGACGGCCGCTTCCAGCTTTATTCGCTGGACTTGGCCAATAGCCAGGAACTGCGCCTGTCGGAATCGGCGCGGGATGAATCCCCCAGCTTCTCGCCGAACGGCAAATACATCATGTACGCGACCGAAACCGGCCGCCGCGGCTCGCTGGAAGTCGTGTCGGTCGATGGCCGCACCCGTTACCGTTTGAGCACCCAGGCAGGCGACATCCGTGAGCCGACCTGGGGCCCGTTCATGAAATAATTAATCAACCTGCATCACAAGGAGTTCCTTATGCAAAAACTTTCATCTTCCGCCCTCATCCTCTGCAGCGCACTGGCACTTGCCGCCTGCTCGTCCACCCCGCTGAACGACAAGGCGCCGATCGAGGACCGCACTGGCAAGACCACCCAGGGCACCGATGGCAGCCGCACCGTCGGCACCGTGAATACCCAGTCGACCGATCCGCTGAATGATGCCAAGGGTGTACTGGCACAGCGCAGCTTCTATTTTGATCTGGACAGCTACGTTCTGAAGGCCGAAGCGCAACCTGTCGTCGAAGCGCATGCCAAGTACCTGGTCGCCAACAAGGGCCGCAAGGTCGTCATCCAGGGCAATACCGATGAACGCGGCGGCCGTGAGTACAACCTGGCACTGGGCCAGAAGCGTGCCGAAGCCGTGCGCAAGTCGCTGTCCCTGCTGGGCGTGTCCGATGCACAAATGGAAGCCGTCTCGTTTGGTAAGGAAAAGCCGAAGGCAACGGGCAGCGACGAAGCTTCCTGGGCTGAAAACCGCCGCGCCGACCTGGCCTACCAATAATGAAGAAGCTAGTCTCCCCCGCTCTGGCTGCGGCATGCCTGGCCATGGCTTCACTGGCCCCGTTGCCGGCGCATGCGCTGTTTGGTGACGACGAGGCGCGCAAGGCCATCCTGGAATTGCGCGGCAAGTTCGATGCGTTCCAGAAAGAGAATGCCACGCAACTGGAAGGCAAGGCTAGCCAGCGAAGCGTGCTTGATCTGGCTAACCAGAATGAACAATTGCGCCAGGAAATAGCGAAGTTGCGCGGCCAGCTGGAAGTGCTGAGCAATGAACTGGCCAATGCCCAGCAGCGTCAGAAGGATTTTTATGTGGACCTCGATACCCGCCTGCGCAAGCTGGAACCGCAACGCGTAAGCGTCGATGGCAGGGAAATCAGTGTCGATCCCGCCGAGCAAAAATCCTATGATGCCGCACTGGCTTCGTTCAATGGGGGGGACTACAAGGCTGCAGCCGTGGCTTTGGCTGACTTTACGCGGCGCTATCCGCAATCCGGATATGCGCCCAATGCACAGTACATGTTGGGCAACAGCTACTACGCCCAGCATGACTGCCGCAATGCCATTACCGCACAGCAGGCAGTGGTCAAGAACTTTCCTGACCATGCCAAGGCACCTGATGCCTTGCTGAACATCGCAACCTGTCAGCTGGAGATGAAGGACCGCACCGCCACCAGGAAAACCCTGGAAAGCCTGCTGGCGAAGTATCCTGATGCGCCTGCAGCAAAAACCGCCAAGGAGCGCCTGGCGGCCTTGAAGTAACCGGGCAGCATGCCGGTCATTGGAAATTCAGATTTTTAGTGACCGGCAACTTTGGTGCATTGACAGGTATTGGTCTGGTATTTATAATAGCTTTCTTTCGGGTCGTTAGCTCAGCTGGTAGAGCAGCGGACTTTTAATCCGTTGGTCGCAGGTTCGAATCCCGCACGGCCTACCAAAAAACAAAGGGTTCGCGACGATGCGGACCCTTTCCATTTCTTGCAAGATCAAGAAATTACCGGAATTGAAGTGCCCATGGCGCTTTGATCCGGGAAGTAATTGAAATATAGTAAAGTTTTGCGCTTCGGGTTGTTAGCTCAGTTGGTAGAGCAGCGGACTCTTAATCCGTAGGTCGAGTGTTCGAGCCACTCACAGCCCACCAAATTCAAAGGGCCCAGATGACATCTGGGCCCTTTTTTTGTGCTCACGTGCGCATGGCGCGCGCGATGTTATTGCTCCACTCGTAAGCGCTCGCCTGCAGCACGAACAGATCGGCGCTACACAGGTGGAATTTGCCGAGCATCGGCAACAGTACACTGGCATCGTCCCGCCGCTCCAGCGCCTCGCTTAAGGCAAGCAGGTCACCAAAATATCCTCCGCGCTCAAGCAACGCGTCCCTGACCTCTTCGACCACGGCAATTTGCCGAAGAATTTCTGTCATGGGCATGCAAAACAACGTATCCATCAGCGACATGATGCCAACTGTGAATGCAGCATCGGCAATGCCGCGATTTCCCGGACGGTGCCGCTGCGCTATCAATTCCAGCAATTTGCCACGTGCGGTTGCAAGCAAAAGCAAGGGTTTGACGTTGGGCGTATTATCCCTGGCCTCGGCATACAGCATGATCTGCAACCAGCTGCCGAGCTGCTTTCGCCCCAGCACCATCAGCGCCTGGCGCAGCGAATCGATGCGGTGTGCGCCTACTGCCGCGGTATTCACCAGCCGCAGCAGATTCAAGCCCAGGGCGATGTCGCGTTTGATGCTGTCTTCTATCTGGGCACTGTCGGCATCGCTTGAAATCATGGCGATGATATCGATGATTGCCAGTTGCGACGGCGCCAGCAAGCGGTCCGGATCGATTACCGGGCGAGCAAAGTAATATCCCTGGAAGCTATTGAATCCAAGCGCCAAACAAGCATCGAACTGCGCAAGCGTATCCACGTTCGCAATCAACAGCCGCTTGTCACTGAAACAGGCCTGTGAGGTTAACTGCACCAACTGATCCAGGGAGCGCTCGCGCAGATCGAACTTGATGACCTCGACTAGCGGAAGCAGTTGCCGCATCATGTCGGCATCCGTCTTCGCCTCCTCCAGCGCAAACGTAAATCCGTGCGCAACCAGTTCCGCGAGCCGCTGCAGGACGGGTTCAGTTGCGACTACGCTGTGGTCGAGGCAGAAGACGAATCGGGTGCGCGGAATATGCTCAAGCAATTCGCTCATCAGCACCCGGACGCCGATGTGCACAAGTCCGCGCAATTCCCCCACCACCCGTTGCATGTCGAGATCGACAAAATGGGCCAGGATATCGGCCGTCAGCTGATCGCTGCCGTCGACATCCGGATGCAAGTCGGCCGGTAAAAATGAAAGTTCGAAGGCAAAGGCATCCTGGGAACGATCCAGTATCGGCTGGCGCGCCATGAAAAAACCAGGCACGTCAGGCTTGTCTCCCGCACTACTGGTGCTCACCTGAATCGTCATAATGCCCCGAATATAGTAGAACCTGTTCTTAGAATAGTCTTGATTATGCCTAAAGGAAAGAAAAAATAAAAACGGCTGCCAGTGGCAGCCGTGGGCATTCAGCAGGCAGGGCACGGCACTGCTACAGGTTATTTTCCGAGATAATTTTCCAGTTCCCGCCCTCTTTGGACCAGTACTGGCGCTTGCGTACGGAATTGCGGCTCTTGCCAATCACCGCTTCCTGCGTAAAAGTACTGACTATCAAGTCATCCCGGCCCGGATACAGGAAGAAGGTGGCATCCGTGATTTCCATTGAAATGTTATTCACGCCTTTGAGAATTTTTTGGTACTTGCCGGCCAGGGTTTGCAGGTTTTCGCCACGTTCCGACTTGTATTTGCGCGAATAATTGGCCATGACGCGTGTTGCATCGCGGCTTTCGACATCGCGGCGCCATTCAGCCACCAGGCGGTTGGCCAAGTGGCGCTCACTCTCCCATTTGGCCCGGCTGACGAATTCCACGCGGTCGGCGATGACGACCGGCGTCTTGCCAGCCTCGACAGATTGGTATAACTCATTCAAGTCCGTGTTGGTCAGCACCACGCAGCCGTCGGAAGACAATGGCGGCCGGCTATAGCTGTCGCTGGGCACGCCGTGCAGCCATATGCCGGAGCCGCCACGACCATTGAGCTTGTCCCACTCGTTGGGGTAATTGATCGGCAAGGCGCCAGTACCGTAAAAGTCCGGCAATTTGTGGCCAGGCACACGTTGGGTGATGTAGTACACGCCGATCGGGGTACGCTGGTCACCTTCCTTGAGCTTGTTAATCCCAAGCTTGCCCTGGCTGATGTAATAGTCCGTCACGAATTTCAGGCGGCCGCCGTGATTTTCATAGACATACAGCCGCGAGCGCTTGGCATCGACGACCAGCACCTGTTTCTGGTCATCGCGCAACTGCAGAATCGGCCGCGGCACCAGGCTGGGGTCGGGTTTTTCCTTCAGCCATTTCAGACGCGCTCTTGCCTCGTCGCGCAAATTCTTCAGTTTATCCGGCGGTGCATTCGGTACCGCGCCGAAAGTGGAGATCGGCCGGGTATGCAATTGCAGCAGATCGCCACGGATCAGCTGACCAAGGCGAAATGTCGGATAAGCTTCAACCAGGGCATCGGCTTTGGCCTGTGCCTGACGCAGGCGATTGGCGCCAAGTTCCTTATAGACTTCCAGCAGCAGCGCTTCAGGATCCGGCTTGGCCGCACTGTTTGAAGTTACTTGCGCGGCCTTGGCCTGCGCAAGCGCAGGGGCGCCGGCAAACCAGCTGCCGGCGGCAAAAAAAACCGCTAACGATACGGCCAGCAGGCGCACCGGCTTGGCGGCCGCCCGGGCTGCCGGGTTCACGCTAAAACACGACATCAGCTACCTGCGCGCTCCTGCCGGATCTGCCACTTGTTACCCTGCTTGGTGAAAATCAGGGTCTTGCGGCTGTTGGCCGTCAACTTGTCGGAGACGTAAATCTGGCGGAATTTGGCGGTGGCAGTATTGCCCTCGACGGTGATGTGCGGTGATTCGACCTTGACGTCGATTTCACCCTTGCCAACGATCCGTGCACGCCGTCCATCAGCCCAGGCCGCGCGCGACTGCCCGCCAGGCGCCTGGAAATCATTGCTGTAATAGGAAAGATACGTCTTGACGTCCTGGCTGCTCCAGGCCTTGGCCCAGGCGTTGACCACCTTGAGCACATCGTCACGCTCATCGTCGCGCACCGGTTCAGCTTTTGCCACGGGTTCCGGCTTGGCCGCAGGCTTGACTTGAGGTTTCTCGACCGCTGCAATCTTCGTCTCGGGCTTCTCCACCGGCTTGGCCGGTGCAACTGCAGGCGCAGGGGTCGGCGCTACGGCAACCTTGGCGGGGGCAGGAGCCGGCTTGGTATTGCCAACTGCCAGAGTACGCAACAAGGTCAGCTTCGATTTGGCAGCGGTATTGCCGGAATCAAGCTGCAAAGCCTTGTCGTACGCCTGGCTTGCCAGCCTGGCATGGACATCCCCGAGGTTTTCATATGCGGTGGCGTAGGATGGGTTGGTGCGGATGGCCATATCCAGAGCCGCCCGTGCCTTGTCAAACTGGCCACTCGATGCATACAGCACAGCGAGATTGTTGTACGGCTCCGGCAAATCAGGGAAGTCTTCAGTCAGCTTGGCAAAAATGGCAATCGCCTCAGCCGTCTTGTTTTGTTCAGTGAGAATCACGCCTTTCAGAAATCGCATCTGCGCATCCTTGGGACGCTGGGCGAGAAAAGCATCGGCCTTGCTCAATGCTTCGGCAAATTGGCCGCCACGCATCAGCTTGCCCACATCCGCAGCTTCATCGGCAAATACCGGCGGCGCGACCAATGCGGCCAACATGCCGCCGACCAGCAAGGTTTTGCGATACATGTTCCGTGTGCTTGAATCGAATGCAACCCTGGAAAGGAAGGACAGGTTTCTCATTGATCTTGTTATATAGTAAAGATAGTTACTTTTAAGCGGATCAGGCATTGTATACCGAGTCGCCAGTTTTTTTCCCCATGACAAAGGCCCGATTTTAAAATAAAGCCGGAAGATGTGGCGCCATACTACGTACGCAACATCTTCCGGCCAGTCTTGTGCCTGTTTTTAGTTATTCTGCGGCTGGGCGGGCGCTGGCACTTTCTTCTGTGGCGGATGCGGCCGTGCCCAGGGAACCGAGCTGGTAAGACAGGCTGAGTTTTGCGGCCAGAGGCGCCTCGGGCATGGCAGCGACAGCAGCGGGCAGAATTTGCGCTCTTGTATTTACAGGTTGAGCGGCCTGGATGGCGGCGGCAGAAGTCGCCGGGAGCAGTTGCCAGGCGAACGCGCCCGCTGCAACGGCTACCATGACCGCGCCTACCAGAAGCGCCGTGCCATTGCGACGGCCTTGGGCAGCCGGCTTTGCCGAAATTACCATCGGCGCTTCGGCGAGAAGGGTTTCGGCCCGGAAGTGCCAGTCATCGTTTTCTTCGCGCTGGCGCGACAGCTTCTCAATCAATTCCCTGGCGACGACCTCGGCCTGGGCCTTTTCCTCCTCGAGCCTGGCTTGCAAAAGGGCCGACTGCGTCTGCGCTTCAGCCTGTCTACGGGCTTCTTCCAAAGCCTTTTGCTCGGCTTCCAGACGCGCTTCTTCCGCGCGCCGGGCTTCTGCCTCTGCAGCCTGGCGCTGCTGGGCCAACTCGGCCTGCTGCAGTTCTGCGCGGGCACGCGCTTCGGCTTCGAGACGCGCTGCCTGCTCAGCCAGCAATTTTTCATGGAGCGCCTGCGCGGCCTGCTGCTCGGCCGCTGCACGTTCCCGCTCGATGCGGGAAAGTTCGGCAGCCTGGCGCGCCTGTTCCAGGGCTGCCCGTGCAGCCTTGCGTTCCAGCTCAGCTTTTTCCCTTGTTTGCGCGGCGATATGTTTTGCTGCCGTGGCCTGAGCCGCGCAGGCACGCTGCACCTCGCGCTCGGCCTCTTCCTTGGCACGCAACGCGGCGTTTTCTTCTTCCAGCGCCAGCCGCGCCAGTTGGTCGGCCTGCTCGTTACTGCGTGTCAGGGCAGCTTGTTCCTGGTGGGCTCGAGTACGCGCTTCTGCTTCCAGCCGGGCGGCGTCCTCCGCTTGCAATTTCTCCTGCAAGGCTTGGGCCGCTTGCTGCTCCGCCACCGCACGCTGGCGTTCGACACGGGTAAGTTCAGCCGCCTGGCGCGCCTGCTGCAAAGCAGCCTGGGCAGCCAGTCGCTCTTGCTGGAGCTTTGCTTTTGTTTGTGCGAAGAGATGGCGTTCGGCAGTCGTTTGCGCTTCGCATGCCTGGCGCATTTCGCGCTCGGCTTCCTGCCTTGCAAGCAAGGCCTCGGCCTGCTCGCCCTGCGCCCGCGCACGGGCATCGGCTTCTGCAGCTGCAGCCTGCTCGGCGGCGAGACGCTCTTGTTCCAGCTTCAACAACTGCTCGGTCTTTTCAGCGCGCGCCACCTCGAGCAGCATTCTGCGCTTCAATGCCTCTTGTGCTTCCTGTTCCTGCCGGGCACGCTGGCGCTCGATGCGTGCCAACTCGACAGCCTGCTGCGCTGTCTGCATGGCGACTTGCGCCGCAACCTGGCTCATTTCGGCTTGTTCCTGTGCCTTGGCAAGGGCAATGCGCGCTGCCGCCACCTGCGATTCTTCGGCGATGCGGGCAAGCTGCTCAACCTGCTCCTGTTGCCGCAATACCTCCGCCTTGTCTTGCTCGGCGCGGATCCGTGCCTGAGTCTGCACGGCGACGGCCTGTTCAGCCTCGCATTTGCGCTGCAGGGCTTCGGCTTCGCACTGTTCGACAGCGGCACGACCTTGTTCGAGACGCGCGAGTTCAGCTGCCTGACGTGCTTTATCCTGGGCGGCCAGTGCTGCGGCCTGTTGCATCTCGGCGTGTGCAGCAGCCAGCCTGGTTGCTTCCTGTTCGGCAA
Source organism: Janthinobacterium sp. 17J80-10 (assembly GCF_004114795.1). NCBI lineage: Bacteria > Pseudomonadati > Pseudomonadota > Betaproteobacteria > Burkholderiales > Oxalobacteraceae > Janthinobacterium > Janthinobacterium sp. 17J80-10. The sequence continues at coordinate 3,203,319 of NZ_CP035311.1, forward strand.
CCACCCGCAAGGCGGCATGCTGGGTAGCGGTGCGCTCCAGTTCGGCACGCTCCGCGGCCAGATCCCGGGCGCGCAGTTCCTCTGCAGCCTTGGCCTGGGCAATCACAGCCGCATGAGTATCGATCTCGACACGCTCGCGCGCCGCGATGATTGCCTTTTGCTCTGCAGCCAGGCGTTCGCGCAACTTGACATCAGCGCAATGCTCGGCTTCCACCCGCTCGATAGCAAATGCCTGCAATTCCCGCTCGGCCTGGATGCGTGCCTCCGTAGCCAGCCGAATACGTTCTTCGGCATCGCGGCGAGCCTGGGCCGTCACGGCGCGCACCGCCTCTGCCTGCTCGCGGCGCACAGCGGCATCGCGCAGGTCGAGTTCTGCGTGCAGCCGCATTTGCAGCGATTCGAGGGCTCGGCTTTCCGATTCGACGCGCGCCTGGGCGACGGCTTCCTGTTCCTGCTCGGTTGCAGCGCGGGCGCGTGCTTGCTCGACGGCCAGAACTTCGACAGGCACACGATTCAATGTGGACTGCAGCGCAAATACTTCAGCTTGCTGACGCGCCTCTGCTTGTTGCAACGCTTCGCTGCGTGCAGCGACCAGCAATTCAGTCGTCTGGCGCGCTTCTTTATCCTGACGTTCACGCTCGCGGGCCAATTCTGCCATGCGCGATTCAGCGCGAATCCGTGCCTCGGCCGCAGCCTGCGCGGCGTTGGCGGCAGCCACCCGTTCAGCAACCTGACGCCGTGCCTGTTCGGTTTCCTGCTCCAGCCTTTGCGCAGCAGCGGCTGCAACCGCGCCCAACTCCGCTTCGGCGGCAGCCTGTTCAGCGGATCGCTTGCGTGCCTCCTGCTCGGCGCGGACGCGCTCTTCTGTCTGCTGCCGGGCCTGCTCGTCGGCTTCTGACCGGGCACGCAATTCTGCCAGTTCCTGGTTAGCTGCAGCGATTTTCGCTTCACTGGCCAGGCGCGCCTGGCGCTCCGCTTCCAGGCGGGCCCGGCTCAGGGCAATCGCCTCTTCGGCGACCTGGGCGCGCTGATAAGCTTCGGCGCTGGCTGCGGCGTCGGCAAGTGCGCGGTCTTCGGCCAGAGCGCGGGCCCGCGCTTCGGCGTAGGCGCGATTTTCGGCAGCGACGGTCGCCTTGGCTTCCGCCTCGACTCGGGCAATGGCTTCGCGAATGGTCTTCAGCGCCATGCCGCCCTGCGGGCTGGCGGATTCCGGCGCAGCAGCCCGGGCTTCCGGCGACTGTTCATCGTCCGGGTATGCCACTCGCAGATTGGGGTGCTTGCGCATTGCCTGATTCGTATCCATTGATTACTCCCGCTTGTTGTCGGTATCCGGCGAAAATTAGTACTGGGAACATCACCGGAATTTCATAACAATCATTATCAATCCATTACCGGCCAGCAAGGCGTCGAATAAAAGGGGAAATCCGGGCCAATTCAGCGTTATCATTGCGTCAACCTGATGCCGCCACGGATAATTCCATCAATACGGCACGCAGGCGATCGATGCGGATGGGCTTGCTAAGAAAGTAATTCATCCCGGCGTCCAGGCAAGTCTGGACATCGTCAACAGCGCCTGCGGCCGTCAGCGCCACGATCGGGATGCCGGAGTATGGCGCCTCCATCGCCCGGATCTGCCGTGTAGCATCCAGCCCGTCCATTTCCGGCATGTGCATATCCATCAGGATGACGTCGTAGGTCCGGTGGCGCACTGCCTCGACCGCTGCCCGGCCATCGGCCACCACATGCACCTGATGCCCGGCTTTTTGCAAAAGCGATAGTGCGACTTTCTGATTGATCTCATTGTCTTCAGCGACCAATATTGTCAATCCGCGCACCGGCATGGCCAGCGCCTGCGGGGCGGGCACATCATGTTGCGGCGCGGCGGCAGCAGGCAAATCCAGTTCGAACCAGAACTTGCTGCCCTCACCTTCCGCGCTCTCGACGCCGATTCTGCCTCCCTGCATTTCGACGATTTTCTTGCAGATGGACAGCCCCAGACCGGTCCCACCGAAGCGGCGGGTAATCGAATTGTCGGCCTGCGAGAACGACTGGAACAGGCGGGCCTGGGCCGCTGGCGCGATGCCAATACCAGTATCGCTGACAGTAAACCGCAGCTGACCCGGTGCATCAGCCAGTGGCCTGACCCTCAGGGTGATGCGGCCCCGTTCGGTGAACTTCAATGCATTGCCGAAAAGGTTCAGCAATATCTGGCGCAACCGCCCGGCATCGCCGCGCACGAATCTTGGCAAAGTCCCGCAATAATCGGTCTGCAAGGCGATGCCTTTTTCACGGGCGCGTGCGGACATCAGATTGATGACACCTTTAACGGTCTTAACCAGGTCAAAGCTGATCGATTCAAAATCAAGACTGCCAGCCTCGAGCCTGGATAGATCGAGGATGTCGTTCAGGATCGTGAGCAATGCCTCGGCCGAATACTGTGCGGTCTCAAGGTACTCCTTCTGGCTGGCGTTCGTCGCCTCCATGCTCGCCAGCTGCATCATCCCGAGCATGCCGTTCATCGGCGTGCGGATCTCGTGGCTCATTACCGCCAGGAATTCCGATTTGGCACGGTTGGCCGACTCGGCAGCTTCCTTGGCAACAGATAAATCGCGGGTGCGCTCGACGATTTTCCGCTCCAGGTCGTGGTAAAGCGTCGCATTTTCCAGCGAGATGGCAATCTGCGTCGACAGAATCTGCAACAATCCTGCCCGTTCTGGCGTAAATGCATCCGCCGCCAGATTATTTTCAAGATAAAGGATCCCGACAAGCATGCCCTGTTTTTGCAAAGGCACGCACAGCAGCGACTTTGGCCGGTTTTGGGCTATATAGGCATCGGCATTGAACCTGCCGTCGTTGCCGGCATCGCCCAGTACGAGCTTGTCCCCGGTGCGCTTGACATAGTTGATGACGCTCAGGCTCAGCTGAAGCCGCTCATCGAGGGGCACGCCTTGCCAGACTTCGATGAGATCGGATTCGATGCTAGCCTGCAGCTGCAATATGCCATCCTTCAGCAACAGCAGCGCGCCCCTTTCCGCGCCCGCGTTCTCGATCAGCAAACGCATCAGCCTTTCCAGCAACTTGTCGAACTGGATTTCTCCCGACAAGGTATTGGACGCCTGGATGACTGTCTCGATATCGAGCAAGTGCTCGGCAGTCGTGCGTGCCATGTTCGCTTGCGCCGCATTTTGCAGCGGCAGGCTGGCGAGCAAATCCGGATAAGAGCGCTCGAGGTGCTGGATCTTCGCAATTGCCCCCCATTCCCGGTACCTCGCATATGCCTCGGCCATGTAGGTGCGCGCATACATTTTTTTGCCGCAAGCCAGATGGCACCGTGCCGCCAGCTCGTTGGCAAGCGCTTCTTCGTTAAGGTATCCTTGCTGCCGCGCCCCTGCGATTGCCAGGTCGTACAGGTCTGCTGCCTCGGCAAATTCCCCCTGCAATCTTTTTTGCTCCGCCTGCACCAGCTGCCATTTATGCAGGTAGTTCATGGGAGCGTGCCTTGCCCAAAATTCAAGTTTCTCCTGCAACGCTACGACGCGACGGCGCGCTGCCGATCGCTCACCCGCATCATCCATACGTTCGATACAGGCAAGCAGGCACAAGGCATGGTAAAAATGCCAAAGCGGCACCGAAGGCATGCACGCGGCCGAAGCCAAATAGGGCTCGGCATTGCGCACACGCTCCAGCGCCAGCGGGAACTGATCGAACGCGTACGCACGCATCGCCTCGAAAAGGTAATGATGCAGCCTGGTGAGCCTGGTCGTACTGGCAGCCTCATCGCCCTGGTTAACCTGGGCCATGCCACCCGTCCGTAGCGCCAGTACATAGCGAAGAAATATGGCGATGGCGTCGGACGTGGTTTTTTGCATGAACTGGCGTGTCCTGTCGAGACCATCACGCAGTTTCATTTCCAGTGCCTCAAGCGACCGGTCAACGAGCAACTCCGCCCGAAGTGCCGATGCCAGGCTGTAGCACGCGTACTCGAATTCACCAACCTCCAGGCCAGCCTGGCAATTTTCATAGAGGGGCGCGGGGGCTTCACGCAAATGCCGCGACCAGTGAAATATGGCGGCATGGGCAAGAAAAGCCACGCGCACGGCATGGCTATCCTTTTGCCCGGTCGGCTGGTTTTTCACGCTGGATTCCAGCATCAGGTTACCCAGCCGGGTGGCAAGCGGAATGTCCAGCCCGTTCTGGATCATCACCATCGCATAGCCTCCCAATGCCCACGGCAACCCCGGGGAGAAGCGTTCACGCGCCAGGGCCAGTTTTATCTGCTCAAGCGTCAGGATAGGAAATAACGCAGGATGGGCCACGTAGGAAGCCGATACCGCCCTGCTGAGAATTTTCTGCTTGAGAAGCTCAACGGCTTCAACCTCCACAGGAAAATCCAGCAAGCGCTGATTATCGAGACGCCCCAGTTGCCGTTTCACCTTCCACAACCGCCATGCCAGCGTCGTCTTGGCCATACTGGCCGGGACATAAATTCCGAGCATGCGCAAGGCACGCAGCGCCAACGCCTGGCCATCGGCATGGCGATCCTGGTACAGGCAGGAGTGAATGAGAATGTCATAGACCCTGGCCTTCTGCACGTCGTCAGCGGCATATTCGAGCATGTTTTTGCCGATATGCTCGATTTCCAGAAAGCGATGGGTCATGAAACCACTTTCCAGCTGTTCCAGCTGGAGAGAAAAATACAGGGGCGAGCTGCCTTCACCCATTGCATATAACAATTCGAGCGCAGTCGATGCCAGCTTCCAGGCAGATTCGTGCGCCACTGCAACCTTGGCCTTGCGTGCAGCCAGCAGGTTAAGGCTGGCAAGTTCTATTTTTTCGGAATTGCTGGTGATGAGCTCGCGTCCGGCATTCAAATGATGTGCAATATCAAACAAATGTTCGCCGCGCTGTTCTTCGGGCACCGAAGAATTCAGCAAACGGCCAATTTGCAAATGGATCGCCTTGCCGGCATCAGGTGAAATTTCCGCAGAGGCGGCCTGCTGCACCCGATCGTGCTGGAAACGGTAAATACACGACGCCGCATCGATACTGTCGAACATCCTCTCGGGGGCCATGATCAGCCCGGCTTGCAGCGCGGGGTGCAACAATGTGGCGGTCTCGCCGATGCCTTGCTGCGCCAGAGTCGCCAGTATCCGATAATCGAAATGGCTGCCGATGCATGCGGCCAGCTGGAGCAACTGCCGCGTCGGTGCAGGCAGGCGGGCAAGCTCGCGCGTCAAAAGTTCAGCGACGTTGTCGGTGATTTGCAGGGATTCGATTTCGGCCAGTTTCCAGCGCCATTGACCGTCATGAAAACGCAGCAGTTCCTCGCGACGCAAATTCTTGATGAACTCACCGACAAAAAACGGGTTGCCCAATGTCTTGCGGTACACCAGTTGCGCAAGCGGCGATGCCGTGGCCGGCGCCGCCTTGACAGCATCGGCGATCAGCGCGGACACCGTTGCTTCATCCATCGGCTTGAGCTCGATCGTGCTCGCGGCCGAATTGCCACGGATTGCTTCCAGAGTGTTGTGCAGCGGCCCGGCAACTGCGGCGTTGTCGCGGCAGGCGCCGACGAGCATCAGCGAAACGCTTTCGAGACCGGACATGATGGCCTCCAGCAGCTCCAGAGAAGCTTCGTCGGCCCATTGCAGGTCATCCAGGAAGATGACAAGCGGATGGTCTTGCCTGGCGAAGACGCTGACAAAATTTTGCACGACATAGCGAAAACGGTTCAAGGCCTCGGTCGGGCCTAGATGCGCAATCACCGGCTGCGGGCCGATGACGTGCGCCAGGGCTGGAATGGCATCGATCATCAACTGGGCATTCGGCCCAAGGGCCGCCAGGATCCGGACTTTCCACTCCTGTATGCGGCTTTCGCTTTCCGTCAGTATCTGGCCCATCAAGCCGCCGAAAGCTTGTGCAATGGCGTAATAAGGGATATCGCGTTTGAACTGGTCGAATTTTCCGGTGATGAAATAGCCGCGCAGGGCGACAACGGGCTTGTGCAATTCATTGATCAGGGCAGATTTACCAATACCGGCATAGCCGCTCACCAGCACGAACTGGCGCGCGCCGGCGCTGCTGCGCTCGAGAATCCGCAGCAATTGCGCAAGCTCGGCATCCCGTCCATACAATTTTTGCGGCATCTGCAGCCGCCCGCCCACGTCCGCCATGCCCAATTCGAATTCCTGGATCGCGCCACCGCACTCAAGGATATTGCGGCAAGTTTGCAGATCCGCCTGCAGGCCTTGCAGGCTTTGATAGCGGTCTTCTGCATTCTTGGCGAGCAGTTTCATGACAATATTGCTCACCGCGATTGGCACTTCGCGGTTAAGACGGCATGGCGGCTGCGCCTGGCGTGCGATATGGCCGTGAATGATTTCCATTGCCGCTGCGCCCCCAAAGGGCAACTGGCCAGTCAACAACTGGTAGAACACCACGCCCATGGAATACAAGTCGCTACGGTAATCGACGCTGCGGTTCATGCGCCCTGTCTGTTCGGGCGAAATGTATGCAAGCGGCGGCGTCACGTCATTGCGCAATTCCACGCTGCCATCGTCATGGAGTCGAATGTTGGCCGGGCATAGCGCCTGATGCAGGTGCGAGCGCTCGTACCATTCTTCGAGGGCGCGTGCAATCGCCTGAAAAACCGCAAGGGCGCCGGCCAGGTCGAAGGTCTCGCCGGCCTGCAGGCGGCCATCCGAGGCAGCAGAATCCACTTCCTGGCGAAAGAACCGTGTCTCTTTTGCGCCGATTTTCAGCAAAACGCCCCCTGCATTATTGTCATTTGTTCCATGCTCTTGCTATCTTATTGGCGAAACAGCGACAAGACAAGGCTCGCGCTGCCGCCGGAGATATACAAAGGCCACCCACAACCGAACTTGGTAAATAAACGACAATGACAAACCGCACACTGGCCACAGAATCCATTCCCCCAGGCGAAACCGACCGCATCCACGACCTGGCGATGCGCCTGCAGGCAAAAATAATCCGTGAAAACCAGGGCGGCATCATGCGGCGCGATGCCCATCCCAAGATGCATGGCCTGGTCAGGGCCGAATTCACCGTCGAACCCGGCCTGGCACCGGAACTGCAAATCGGCCTGTTCTCCCGGCCGCAAACCTATCAAGCGTGGATCCGATTTTCCAACCAGAGCCCGAGCCGGGGCCCGGACAGCGAGCGCGACATCCGTGGAATGGCCATCAAGCTGATGGGCGTTCCTGGCGAAAAACTCCTGGAACGGCAAAAAAATGCGCTGACCCAGGATTTCATCCTGATCAGCACAGAGGCCTTTGTCACCCGCGACGTTGCCCAGTTCGATGACCTGATCAAGGCGATGACCGGCAGCCTGTGGGCAAAAATATGTTTTTTTGGCGTGCACTGGCGGGTGATCCGCAACCTCTTCAGGTCAATGCGCAAATTCGCCAACCCGCTGCAGATCCGCTATTTCAGCACCACCCCTTACCTGTTTGGCGCGACCGCAGCGAAGTATTCGGCAATTCCCCGGATCGACCGGCCCGATGCGGTACCTGCCAATCCCGCCAGCGACTATCTGCGCAGCGCGATGGTGACCCAGCTGGGGCGGGAAGAGGCGCTGTTCGACTTCGTCGTGCAATTGCAGACGGATGCGCAAGCCATGCCGATCGAGGACCCGGGCCGCGCCTGGAGCGAAGCTGCCTCGCCCTGGCGCAAGGTGGCCACGATCCGCATCCTGCGCCAGGAATTCGACAGCGACGAGCAACGCGCATTCGGCGAAAACCTTTCCTTCTCGCCGTGGCACAGCTTGCCGGCACACCGCCCGCTGGGCGGCATCAACCGCGCGCGCCGGGTCGTCTATGACCTGATCTCGGCATTCCGGCACGAATACAACCATGTCCCGCTCCAGGAGCCGACCGGCTGGGAGATCGGGCAGCCTCAAGTCGGATCGACCGAGCCTTCGGCAATCATGCGCAATGCCGTCATGCTGGGCACGAAAAAGTAATCGCCGCCGCGGGTTTCCACGAGTCGCGGAATGTTCCGCAAAAAATATGGCGCATCATCGCTGTCTTGCGGCACCGGTAGCACGGCGCGGCTAGGATATTCGGCATCGTGGTTGCCCAGGATGATTTCCTTGTCATTCCCGGCGCGGAAGTCATTACCGTAATTGACCCACTGTTGCTGGACGAATTCGAACTGCCGGTTGATGTCGGCCTGCATCATCAGGATGATGATGCCGTGATTGCCATCGTCACGCGCCGGGTCTCGGACCTCACCATAAGGCAAGCCGCGGCGCAGGATGCGGCGCCGATTTGCCAGCGCACCTGGCGTATCGAAGGCATCCGGGGTGGTCTGCAGCGAAGCGCGCGGGTTGATGCGGCGCACGTGCGCGCTGAACGGGCATTTTGCGCCATCGGCATCCTGATCGAATGTAAAAGCGCTCAACATCCGGTCTTTCTCCGCAGGCGACGCCGCAGCAAAGCGGCTGTCCCATTCCCGTTTGCTGGATGTATCCGGGGCATCCGTCAGCGGCGCACCGTTGTCGCGCCAGCGACCGACGAACTTTGCGGCAAGTTGCTCACGCCCGCCTGCATAGGCGCTGCCTTCGCGGTCCAGGTAACCGTTGAAACTGCCGACATTTTCATGCAGCTTGCGATACACCATGTAAGTACCATTACGCGCCAGCGACAGCGGCGATGGCGCGGGCGGATACTCCCTGGCTTCGTCGATATGGCCCAGGATGAATTCGCCTGTCGCCAGAGGCTCCCACCCTTTGTCAGTCTGCTTGCCGCGGCCTTCGACACGCTGCGCCGGCCCAGGCAAGCCTTCGAAGACAGGATCACCGATACCATCGGTATAGCCGAAGTGCTCCTTGCTGGTCGGCTTGCCATTCTCAAACAGCGCCCGGGCTTCCTGATAAGGCAAATCAGCAACGCCATGATCGCCGCGATGGCCCCGCAGTAACTCCACGCCGCCCGAGCTTTGCGCAACGAGATCAAGCAGCCATTGATAGCGTTGCTCCAGGTGTTCTGGCTGCTGCCCGTTAATCGAAATAAATGCGTGCACTTGCTCGCCGTGCCAAACCGGATCCCAGTATTCAGGCGAACTCGGCCCGGTGTCGCCCAAAATCGCCTTGCGCATTTTCATACCCATGACAAACTCTGGCGGAAAGCCTCGCAAGGACGCTTCCGGAAGCTCAAGTGCCTGTAGCCCGGAAAAAGTAAAAGCAATGTTGGTCGTCGCCTGTGGCTTGGGAATCTGGCCGGTGCCATCTCCCCATGTCACGGCGGTAGTGATTTTATTTGCCAAAGCGGCGACAAACGCCCTTCCGCGTTCGCCGTGATGAATACGCAAAAGCAGGTAACGCGCGCAGGGAAAACTGAATCGCCCGTAGGCCTTGATCACATTGCCCTGAATATCGAGCAAATCCAGTTCTTTCGTCATTGTTTCTCCTATCGCAAACGGTATTGGCCAGGGCTCCACGTCGGCCCTGCCAGGTTGGCCGGTTCGACCCGCGCAACAAAGTCACGGTAGGCTTGCTGTAACTGGTCGGCTGGCAAACCCTGGTGCTCAACGACGAACTTGCCGAATTCCTGTTTCAGATAAAGCGCCTTCAGTTGCTCTTCGAGCGGATCGTCGTTGGAACCGACGAAGAACAAGGAGGCATTGAGCTGGCACTTTTTCATGTAAGCGACAAAGTCGTCGGCATTTCGCACCTGATCGAAGGCATAGCAAAATTCCCAGGCGTGGCGAATTTCATTCCCGATCGCCAGCCACATGCTGCGCAGATAAGTGTCGAGGTCGCCATGGAAATTGCAGGAAAATACCAGGTACTTCGACTTCAGGTGGTCTTCGTAGGGCAAGGCGCGACGGCGCGCACGATCGGAAAAAATCGACAGGAAATCAAACCACGTACCGTAGGCATCGCCCCCGCCCAGGGATTGGGTAAAAACATCATCCAGCACGAAATAGCGGCATAGGTAGGTTTGCGGCACGCGCGCCATCGGGCTATTTTCAAGGAAGTTCCAGGCATCCAGGCGGCTACGCACCACGTCGGCATATGCGACTTCGTCCAGGTGCCCCTGCCGGATGGGCGACAGGATGGTCAGGGCATAGGCATTACCGCTTTTGTCAGGCATGTTTGCGCTCCTCGCTCAGGGATGTCAGGCGTTCATTTTCCTTTCGGATGTCGCGCAAACGGCGTTTTTCCACTTGTTGGGCAGACATGCTGACAATCGGGGTCGGGCGCATGTCGCCCAGGTCATTCTGTACACGGCGCAGCAGCGCATGGTAATTTTTCAGGAACGCATCCGGTGATACATCCTGGGTGGCAGCATCGAAATCGGCCAGGGCTTGTGCTAGCTTTTTAGCTGCCTTGACATCGTTCGACGATGCCAGTGGGTAGGCACTGTAGTAATGCGTTGTCTCGATCTGGTTGTAACGGATATAGTCGTGGAATGGCGTCAGCGGTACAGAATGCGGATAGCGGATATTCCATTTCCAGAAAAGATCCAGGCCGCTGGGAATCGAAAAGGTAAAGGAGTCGACATACTGATCCCAACTGCCGTTGAAATTACTGAAAAACAGCATATAGCTGTAACGCAGATTTTCCCTGGGCTGGTCCGGATGCAGATGCGGAAACTGGCGGCGGCCGATAACCACCCAGCGCGCATAGTGGATCAGCGACAGCGTGATCAAGCCTTTCAGGGTAGATGATCGCTTCTGCGCAACCCAGAAAAAGAGCTTGTTAATCCATGTCATGTACCAGCGGATCGGCGTGATCACGCTCATAGCATAGGCCTTGCCAGCGATATTGGACATATACACCCCCGTAAATCATTTTTTTTATTGGGCGTCAGATTACTGCGAAAGTTTGATTATTTGCAACAAAAACAAATGATTTCATGTCAGGAATTTGTGCTTGTCGCATGTCCGCCAATGTTCCATTCGCCGCTGGCGCATAAGCAAAGAATGTTTTTGCGTTTCTCCCGGCGAATCGCTTAAGATGTTCCAAATAGCAACTTAATCAAAATTCAAGCCACATGGAAACAAGGATGCAGGAGCCGGATGAACTCGAAGCCATGCGCGACATGTTCGGCGCGGACTTTTCCATGCTTGCAGAACTCTACCTGCGTGACAGCCCGCCGCGCATCGCCGCATTGCAGGCAGCGGCGGCGGCCAACGACGCAGACTCGGCGAAAAAGATAGTGCATTCCCTGGGGGGCAGTTGCGCCTCGATCGGGGCGTCATTGCTGGCCAACCTGTGCCAGGCCCTGGAACTTCGCTGCAGGGCTGGCACGCCTGGCAATCTTGAAGTGCAATCCCGTGAAATCGCCGCCGAATATGCCAGCATCGACGCCCGCCTGCGCTCGATGCTGCAGGCCTAGGAAACTGGACCTTGGCGCACTTTAAAAAACGCAACGACATCAAAGTGGTCATCGCCGACGACGATGCCACAACTCGCGCAGCCCTGCGTTTTTTGCTGCAGGATCATTTTTATAGCGTGGTCGGCGAAGCGTCGGATGGCGAGCGCGCCGTCGAATTGTGCGCAAGCCTGAAGCCTGACATCGTCTTTCTCGATATCGACATGCCAAAACTCAACGGCAACCAAGCGGCACAGAAGTTACGCGAACTGCTGCCGGCCATCGGCATCGTGGTGGTCAGTGCATTATCGACCCTGGACAATGTGCAACAGGCGCGCCAATCCGGCGCCAGCGCGTTTGTCGTCAAGCCTTTCAATGCGGCCAAGCTGATCGCAGCAGTCGACAATTGCATCAAGAACAATCCCCCTCCCGCAGCCAGAGGATGACATGCAAAATATTGTCGAATCCAAGAAAAAACATTTATGGCGCAAGCTTGTCTGGCAAACGAACCCTGACGATGCTCCGCTGGGTCCATTTCACTATGCCGAAGTTTATTGCTGCGAAGAGTCCAATGGCTTCGCTGTCTGGTATGTGCGCCGCCTTGCCAAGGATGACCGGCGTGGCGTGGCAGGCGTGGCGAGCGCAGATTATCTTTTGGATTATTTTTCGGAAACACAGCGCAATGAAGCAATCGAACGCGCCGTCCTGATTGCTAACAGCCATTCCGATGTCGACCAGTTGATTGCTGCACTGGACTCACTGGCAGCCGCAGGCAAAAAAGTCTGAGATCTGGCGCCTGGAACAACAACGGGCCACACCTGTCACGACGACAGACGATCAAGACGGCCATAGCGGCGGCTCATCCATCAGGGCAATCTGCTCGCGCAATTCCAGGATGCGGTCTTGCCAGTAACGTGGCGTATCGAACCAGGGGAATGCCTGCTTGAATGCCGGATCATCCCAACGCCGGGCCAGCCACGCTGCGTAATGCATCAGGCGCAAAGTGCGCAAAGCTTCGACCAGATACAGTTCTCGCGGATTGAATTCAAAAAAATCTTCATACCCCGCCAACAGGTCAGATAACTGGCGCACCTGATCCGCGCGCTCGCCTGACAATAACATCCAGAGGTCCTGAATTGCCGGCCCCATGCGACTGTCGTCAAAATCGACAAAATGCGGACCGGCATCAGTCCACAAGACATTTCCGCAGTGGCAATCGCCATGCAGGCGAATGGCGGCAACCTGGCCGGCACGCGCAAAGCAGTGACGCACACCGTCGAGCGCCTGCGCAGCCACGGTGCGATAGGCCTCCATCAATTCCGGCGGAATGAAGTCGTGCGCCAGCAGATAATCGCGAGGTTCTTCCCCAAAGCTGGCCACATCCAGCACCGGACGCTCGATGAAAGGCCGCAAGGCGCCAACCGCATGTATGCGTCCGATGAAACGTCCCATCCATTCCAGCGTAGCTGCATCCTCCAGTTCGGGAGCGCGGCCGCCATGGCGCGGAAATACGGCGAAGCGAAAGCCCTGGTACGCATGCAAGCTTGTGCCGGCCAGCATCAAGGCAGGCACAACAGGAATTTCCTGTTCGACCAGTTCCTGGACAAATGCGTGCTCTTCCAGGATTGCCGCATCGCTCCAGCGTCGCGGTCGATAAAATTTCGCAACCAGCGGAGGCCCGTCGTCCATGCCAATCTGGTACACACGATTTTCGTAACTGTTCAGCGCCAGCATGCGCCCATCGCTGCGCAAGCCAATCGCATCAAGTGCGTCCAGGACGATGTCGGGGGTCAGACTGGAAAAAGCGGGATCTTGGGCAGCGGTCATGCCAGCTATTGTAAGGCGCAACCAGACTATCCCGGTGTATTTCGTTTACTGCTCGCTAAAACTCCCGTATCAAAAACCGAACTTTACCTGCACCCCCAGCGTGTAGGGCGATTCCTTCAGGCGGGGCGGGATAAGTGTCAGGTTCACACCAAGTTTATTCATTTCTATGCGCGCCAGGCCGACCAGGGCTGGCGTGATATTTCCATTGTTTAGTTTGGGATACCCATTGACGAAACCCGCCATCAATCCGAAGCGCACGATCCCGTAATCGATTGGCGTCCAGGCGGTAAATGCGTAAAGGCTACGCTTGTCATGACTATTCATGTAACTGCCTGCCATGTACATCAACTCCCGCTTTTCATGATATTCCAGCCCAAAGCCGAAATTCTGCTCTCTCAGATCCTGTTCCCTATTACTGTGCACGCTGCCTAGCGTGGTGCTGCCCCAGATTTCTGCTGCGCAAAGAATTGCGGGAAAGAATGCGAGCAACGAAAGAAAGTATTTCATGGGCCCCCCTTTGCACCGCAAGCGTCCGCATCGAAGTCGGAGCGCTGCGCAAACCAGATATCGCAAGACATCGTTGGCGTCTTCAGGGAACGAACCGGTTACCGGCTTTAATCAGCATGACAAGGAACTGCCATACAAACCTTCTCCCTGTCGCTAATACTCCTGCCGACGCGGCAGGAAATCATTGACCTAATGCAGGGGCAGACAAGGGAAAAGCCGTTTCGCATCCATTCGTTTAGTTACATCAAATCTGGACGTGCCAAGGGCATGCGGCACCGAAAGAAAAAGCGCCTCCATTTTTCTTTTACAACGCAATACAGCAGCAAGCGCATTAAGATGGTAAGGTGCGGGTTTTTCGTATCCGGCAAAAAGGCATTTTCATGAACATTGACGAACCGCTCTCAGACAAGGAGTTCGACGAACTCGACAAATTCCTGCTGTCGGACCGCTGCGCCGACGATGGCATGACCATGGATAGCCTGCATGGCTACCTGACTGCGCTGGCAATCGGACCGCAAGAGGTCATGCTGGCGGAATGGCTGCCGCGTGTCTGGGGAGCATCAGGCCAGGCACCGCAGTTCAAGACCGACAAGGAATGCAGCCGCATCATGAACCTGATCGCGCGCTATATGAATGAAGTGGTGATGACTTTCGAAGTCGCACCGAAGGAATTCGAGCCGCTCTTTTGCGAATATGAATTTGAAGGCCGCCAGGTCATCGACGGTGAAGCCTGGGCATGGGGCTTCCTGGAAGGCGTCGACCTGCGCGCCGACGCCTGGGAGCCGATCTGGGATTCCAACCTCGCCCCGTTGATGCGTTCGATCCACCTGCTAGGTGCTGAAGAAATCGAAGAAGAAGACATGACGCTGGTAGACGAACCGGTAAAACGCCACAAACTGGCCATCGAAGTCGAGGCGGCGATTCCGGCAATCCATCGCTATTGGCAGCCGCAACGCAAATCAGCCGTGACTACGGTGCAGCGCCAGGAAGCCAAGGTCGGGCGCAATGATGATTGCCCTTGCGGCAGCGGCAAGAAATTCAAGAAGTGTTGCGGTGCAGAACCTGCTCAAGCCTGACGCCTGTAACGCTATAGCATGAAAGAAAGAAATGGTCTGCACGGGCCCCGTCAAACAGGGCTGGTGCAGGCCAACGCAGGCGCTTAAAGCTTGATGAAATGCTCGCGGTAATACTTGAGTTCTTCGACCGATTCAATGATGTCGGCCAGGGCGGTATGTTTCTGGTGTTTTTTGAAACCACTCGCCAGTTCCGGTTTCCAGCGCCGGCACAGCTCCTTGAGTGTGGAAACATCAAGGTTGCGGTAATGGAAAAACGCTTCCAGCTTCGGCATGCCGCGTACCATGAAGCGGCGATCCTGGCAGATGGAATTGCCGCACATCGGTGATTTGCCAGCGGGCACGAAATGTTTAAGAAAGGCAATAATCGCACTTTCGGCATCCGCCTCGGAAATCGTCGAAGCCTTGACCCGATCGATCAGGCCCGAGCGGCCGTGCGTGCCCTTGTTCCAGGCATCCATGCGGTCCAGCACTTCATCAGGCTGATGAATGGCAAACACAGGACCTTCGGCCAGTATGTTCAGATGCGGATCGGTGACAACCACTGCCACTTCAATGATGCGATCATTGTCAGGATCAAGGCCGGTCATTTCCATATCCACCCACACCAGGTTGAATTCATTGGGACGGGCTGGCGTGGCAGGTGTCGGGGCTTGCAAATCGGTAGGTTGTGACATAATTGTTTTTCCTTGGAAGTCCCATATTTTCTCACAGGGCAGCAATGAATTCTTACGTGTTTTCGCTATTGTTTATCGCTTTTCTGGTACTGACCATTGCCGTGCGTTTCTGGCTCAGCTCCCGGCATATACGGCACATCCTGATGCATCGGCAAGCCGTGCCCCCCCAGTTTTCGGCCAGGATCCCTCTCGCCGCCCATCAGAAAGCAGCGGATTACACCGTCGCCAAGACGAAGCTTCGCATGACAATGCTGGGCGTCAATGCCGCGGTATTGCTTGGTTTTACCTTTTTTGGCGGCCTGCAGTGGCTGTCCATGAAGGTTTTCGATCTTACCGGTCCCGGCATGACATATCAAATCGGCTTGCTGGCGGCATTTGCCATCATTTCCGGCCTGATTGACCTGCCCTTCAGTTACTACTCCCAGTTCCGCCTTGAAGAAAAATTTGACTTCAACAAGATGACGCCGGGCCTCTTCTTTACCGACCTGGTGAAAAGCGTGCTCCTGGGCGCGGCAATCGGCTTGCCGCTGGCATGGGTGATCCTGACCCTTATGGACAGGGCCGGTGACCTCTGGTGGCTGTATGCCTGGCTGGTATGGTGCGGCTTCCAGCTGCTGATGCTGGTACTGTTCCCGACAGTGATCGCACCGCTGTTCAATAAATTCACCCCGCTGGAGGACGACAGCCTGCGCGCCCGGATCGAGAATCTGATGAAGCGCGTCGGTTTCGCCTCCAAAGGCTTGTTCGTGATGGATGGATCCAAGCGCAGCGCCCACGGCAACGCCTATTTTTCCGGCTTCGGCGCTGCCAAGCGCATCGTCTTTTTCGATACGCTCCTGTCACGCCTGGCGCCGCAGGAAGTCGAAGCAGTGCTGGCGCATGAGCTGGGCCACTTCAAGATGAAGCATATCGTCAAACGCATTGTCGTCATGTTTGCCCTCTCGCTCGGCTTCCTCGCCCTTCTCGGCTACCTCAAGACACAGACCTGGTTCTACACCGGCCTCGGCGTCGACCCCATGCTCGGCACCGGCAATGATGCCATGGCGCTGATCCTGTTCTCGCTGGCCTTGCCAGTATTCACCTTCCTGTTCTCGCCACTGACCTCGATCAGCTCGCGCAAGCATGAATTCGAAGCCGACGCCTTTGCCGCCAAACATACCAGCGCCCCCGACCTCGTCAGCGCGCTGGTGAAACTCTATGAAGACAATGCATCGACCCTCACGCCGGACCCGCTGCACTCGGCTTTCTACGATTCGCACCCGCCGGCGTCGCTGCGCATCGACCGGCTGCTTGGCAGCGCGGCAAGCTGAGGGGCATGCATGACAAAAACTGCAGATCTGCTGACAAAGAAATGCCGGCACCAGGAAACGGCCCTTGACGATGCTCAGATACAGGTTCACCTGGCTGCCCTGCCGGACTGGCACGTCGCGCAAGGCCTGCTGGAACGGCAGTTCAGCTTCAGGAATTATTATGAAACGCTGGCCTTCGTCAACGCAGCTGCCTACATAGCCCATGCCGAAGACCATCATCCGGAGCTGACGGTCGGCTACAACCGCTGCATGGTCAGATTCAATACGCATTCCGTCAATGGCGGGCGCGGCGGCCTGTCGGAAAATGACTTTATCTGCGCTGCCAAGGTGGGGGCATTGTTCGCCCAGGCGCATTCCTGATGGCACACCTTACCGTTACCATCATTGCCGCGCACGGCCGGCACTACCTGGGCCAGGTCGATGGCCAGCTCATCCAATGCGTCACGCGCGGCAAAAAGAGCGATGTCGCCGTCGGCGACCGGGTGCAAGTCAAGCGCACTTCGCCCAACCAGGGCGTGATCGAATCCATTGCCGAGCGCAAGACCCTGCTGTTTCGCTCCGACCAGTACAAATCCAAACTGCTGGCGGCAAATGTCACGCAAATGTTCATCGTGGTCGCGACCGAACCGGGCTTTGCCGACGACCTGGTCTCGCGCTCGCTGGTGGCGGCGGAAGCCGCCGGCGTCAAGCCGCATATCATCCTGAACAAGACCGACGTCGAAGAGCTGCTGCCGAAGGCGCGCGAACGCATGACGCTTTATGGCGCCCTTGGCTACCCGGTGCATGAAGTGTCGGTGCGCGCAAGGCCGGACGATACACGCGCCATCCTGGCGCCGCTGTTGGCGGGCCAAAGCTCGATCTTCATCGGCCAGTCCGGCATGGGAAAGTCCTCCCTCATCAACATGCTGGTGCCGGGCGCCGAGATCGCCACGCGCGAAATTTCAGCAGCGCTGGATACCGGCAAGCACACCACCACCTTCACGCGCCTGTATGCGGTCGATCAGGAAACCAGCGTGATCGATTCTCCGGGCTTCCAGGAATTCGGCCTGTACCACTTGAGCGAAGGCATGCTGGAGCGTGCCTTTGTCGAATTCGCGCCGCACCTGGGCAAATGCCGCTTCTATAATTGCCATCACCTGAATGAACCGTCGTGCGCCGTGCTCGACGCCGTGGCAGGCGGCACGATTGCACCGATCCGCCACGCCCTGTACCGGCAACTGGTGCATGAAGCGTCGCAAACCATCGGGTATTAAGCCAGCTGGACGGTTCCGCCCTCTCAGCACAGGTTGCGCAGGGCACCTTGCAGATCGGGATAGCTGAATGCAAAACCGCTGGCCTGCAGGCGCGCCGGGGCCACGCGCTGGCCTTCCAGCAGCAAATCGGCTTGCTCGCCCAGCGCCAGCCGCATGGGCCAGGCTGGCGTCGGCAACAAGCACGGTCGCCGCAACACCCGCGCAGCAACCCGGCTGAACTGATCCTGGGTCACACTCTCGGGCGCGGTAAAATTGTAAGCCGCGAACCTCTCCGGTGCGGCCGGCAATCCCCACAGGTGTGCAATGCCGCGCAAGACATCCTGTACATGGATCCAGGATTGCCACTGGTTGCCGCGCCCCACCCTGCCGCCCATGCCTAGCCGGAAGGGCAACAGCATCATCGGCAAGGCCCCTTGCAAACCGAACACCACGCCGAAACGCATGCACGTCACCTGTACACCATGCGCTGCGGCCGCCCGCGCGGCAGCTTCCCAGTCCTGGCACAACTGCGACATGAAAACCGGCTGGGGCGAACTTTCTTCGGTAAGTTCGCGATCATCTCCCTGTGGCTGCACGCCGTAATAGCCGATTGCCGATGCCGACAGCAGCAACCGTGGCTTGCGCCCGGCGTCGGCGATCCATGCCACCAAGTTTGCTGTCAGGGCGATGCGGCTACGGCGCAATTCCTCCTTGCGTCTGGCGGTCCACCGCCATCCGAGGATGCGCGCCCCCGCCAGATTAACGATGACATCGATGCGGGCCGCCGGCAACAGCTCGGCCATGTCAGCGATGCAATGTACCTTGCCGCCAAAGAGCCATGCCGCCTGCTTTGGCCTGCGCGACAGGACCGTGACCTGATGACCTTCTGCCAGAAGCGCACGCACCAGCGCTTGCCCGATGAAGCCTGTCGCGCCAGTCACCAGCACCGACTCCGCTGCATCGCCAAAACGAAGGCCCGGGAACTCACGCTCGTTCTCGCGGCGGGAGATTCGCAACGATGCCAGGCCGTCGCGCACGCCAGAGAGGCCGACGCCAATTCCGCACAAACACAGGAAAGCGCTCAGCCAGCCATGCGGCTCCCATTGCATTGCCGTGGGCTGCGCCAGCCAGGCAGGGACGTTCAGTAGCAGCAGCATAATGAAGGCGCCGCCATTAATCGCCAGTATGGTATGTGTCACGCGCTCACTTGCTGGCAACAGCCGGGTCTGGTCCTCGACGACGAAATCCCACAAGGTCAAGACAATTTCGATTCCAAACAGGCCGAGCAGGACAACGGCCCAGGCGCCATGCAATGACCACGCCGACAGGCCGATGAAAAGCGCACTGTAAATCAGCGCCCGGATCGCATGGATCCCCAATTCGCGACGCGCAGTACTGCGCTGCGGCAGCGCTTCGGTGAACTCATGGTGGTACAAGGTGTCAAATGCCCCGAGGCAGCCTTGCGCAGCCATGAGCTGCAACGCCAGCAGGTGGGTATCCATCATGCAGCCTCGCTGTCAATTTCTACCCTGACATGAAGCGCTGCGATCTGCCTGCGGTCATGAAACCATAGCCATGCCAGTGGCGGCACCATCGTCAAAACCGCGAACCCGTCGACCCAGACATGGGTCCAGCAATCGGCACGAAGGGAAATCCATATATCCTGCGGGGCCCAGATGACGATTCCTGCAATCAGGGCGCCCCAGGCCAGGCCGCTGCGGTAGCGGTCGCCAAAATGGATCAGCGCCAGCATCCATAAAGACATTCCCTGTATGGTCGGCCCGAACAGTCCAATCCACCAGACTTGCTGCGCGCGCGCCGCAGATGGCGCTGACGCCCCCCAGAATGCCGCCTCGACGCCAAGATGGTAGTCATCGAACATCGGCAAGTCGCCAATCCAGGGCAGCGCCATGCCGACCAGCAGGTGCACCAGTGCGGTCGCATACATCCAGAGAACCAGCCATTGTCTTGCGGTGATGGAATCCATGCTCAAGCACCTCCCAAGTAAAAAAATCCAACTGCCCGATCAGCGTCCCCGAAAGAACGGATTTACCGGCTGGCACACATCCCCGTCGCAGTGCCCGGCTGGCCTGTATCCCATCCAGCGTGAAAAACGGTAGCGATTGCGGGCAAAGCCGCGGTACAAGCTGGCCAGCAACGGCCGCAGGGCATGCACCCGCAATGGCAGGACAATCCACGCGCGGCCGACCAGGGTATAGGCCGCCAGCATGCTGTCGATCCCGACCAGCACGCGGCCATCGGCAGTGCTGCTGTGAAGTTCGCGATCGAGCGCGGCCATGTCGACGCCCAACGGCGCCGGATCAAAATCCGGCCTGGAGATATCCACAAAACCCAGGCGGCCGGCGCTGTTCCAGCGCATCAGCCGGCGCATCTCGGCCAGGCAGAAAGGGCAGTTGCCGTCGTAATACAGCGTCAGTTCCGCAGTCGTGCTCATGAAGCATGCTCCCATGCGTTTGGTTTTTATCGGAAAGATACCTACAGGGCCGGCTTGTTCACCATCAGGAAATACACGCCCACCATACAAAGGAAAGCGGGATAACCCAACCCTTCCCACCAGCGCGCGTAGCGCCAGTATTCGGCCGGCAAGACGCCCCCCTGTACCAGCGCCAGGTCTGCCATGCGTCGCATGCGTATCTGCAGCCAGACCACTGGCAGCCAGCAAGCCCCGGCGATCACATAGAGCACCAGCGACCACGCAAGCCACGGCGTAGTAAAAGTCCATCCTGCCATGTACATCAAGCCGATACCGCTGGCCGGTTGCACAATTACAGCGGGCGTCGTGAATATCCAGTCGGCCAGCACCACGAACCTTGCCACGACCGCCTGCGCCTCGATACTCTTGCTGCGGTTCGCGCAAAACAGGTAAAAAGCTGAACCGAAGCCGACGCCGACAAGCACGACCGATGACAATATGTGCAAGGTTTTAAGGATCAGATATGCAGACATGGTCAACCCTTCCTACTTTCAGAAGCATCCAGCAGCAGCAGTAACGCCAGAATAGGAATGTTTTTCAAGACTGGCCCGAACGGATGCAGCCAGTATTCAGGGAGGAATAGCGTGATGATCGCGGTATAAGCCGCGATCAGAAACATCTGCAAACGCCAGGGCCAACGGCCAGGCGCAAGCAGCGTGGCCACACCAAAACCCAGATCGAGAAGCGCCGCCCCATATAACGCTACTGCAGCCGGTTCACCGCGCAAGCCCACCTCGCTTAGCAGCGTCAGGCTTTGGTCGACCGGATAAATTCCGAGGGACAGCACGCCGGTAACAAGCCATACCAGTGCCAGCGCGAACCGCATAAGCGGCAAGCCCCAAGCCATTACTGCCTGTGCCCGCAACATCTCAGGCGCCAGGCCGGCAAACCAGGTAGAAGGGCCTCCTGGCGCCCGTCCGAGCAGGCTGGCAAAAGCTGCGGGGTTGCCGGCACTGCCCTGTTCCAGCATGCGCAGGGAGTCGGGGGAAATCAGTCGCTGGCGCAGGCAACTTGCCGCCTTTGCCAGGCCAAACATAAGACGCCGCGGTATCGGCAACCAGATTGCCGGCGGCAAGCGCATGGCCTCACGATAGGCTTGCAGCATCTCACGGTAGCTCATTGCCACAGGCCCCACCGCATCAACGATTGTTCTGGCATCAGATGCCGGGAGCAACAAGTGCGTTACTGCTGCACACACATCGTCGACGTGCACAGGTTGCAGGCGCTGTTCGCCGCGTCCAGGCAAACCGACCACTGGAAGGCTCGCCAGCATGCGAAAAAACCGGCTGCTGCCACCGTCGATGCCTACCACCAGCGACGGCCGCAGGATGCTCCAGTCCAGGTCTGTCTGCATTAAATACGCATCGGCTTGCCGTTTGCTGCGCAAATACGGCGTGCACGCCGCATCGTCATGACCGCCGAGCGCCGAAATCTGGATGACACGGCGGATCCCGGCCAACTCGCATGCCTTGAACAGGGCAATCGGCGCATCGCGATGGATAGCGTCAAAGCGCTTGTCAAGATCCTCGTGCAAGATGCCGACAGCATTGATCACTGCATCAATATCGTCCAGGCGCGGCAACCAATCTTCCACATGCACAACGTGCGCATAATCGATTGCCAGATCCTGTGCCAGCACTGGTACCCGCACCCCGCGCACGACCTCATGGCCTGCCGCAACCAGGACAGAACAGAGATGGTGACCGAGGAATCCATTGGCGCCACAAACCAGAATTTTCACGATGCCCGCCTGTCTTTAATTTTTGTAATTTCAGTCAAAACAGAAACGTTACGACAAAAAAATTTCCGCGCGCCCTCAACCCGAATTCTTGCTGCCGTCCCGCCCGTCGCCCCGCACGAATTTCTGCACAGTGGATCCCATCTTCAAGAGCTTCATCAAAGTGGCCGGCTCCAGCCGCAGCATTTCATCGGTCCACGACATCAAGGTTTCCATCAGCGCCAGGGTTTCAGCGATACGCTGTTGCGCCGCCCGCTCTTCCATTGGCAAGTCATCACTGGACAGGCACTCGCGCAAGGCGGCAATCGTGGGATCGAATTCGCGCGCCTTGCGCTCCCTGACGATCGTGCGGAACAATTCCCACACATCCAGCGATGTTTCGAAATGGTCACGCCGGTCACCCAAAGCGTGGGACACCTTGACCAGCTTCCAGTTTTGCAATTCTTTCAAACTGGTCGACACGTTCGAGCGCGCCACACCCAGCGTTTCAGCGATGTCCTCTGCATGCATCGGCTTGCCAGTGATATACAACAGCGCGTGGATCTGGCTAACCGTGCGATTAACCCCCCAGCGGGAGCCCATTTCCCCCCAGTGCAGGACAAATTTTTGCGAGATTGGTGTCAGTTCCATAAGTACAAGATAGATCTTACTGAAATTTCTGTCAAGACTGAAATTAAAGAAATACGCTCTTTCCTTAACTTTGATCCCCCATCTCTGCGGGCCCGACCCATTGTTCTGCCCCAGCGGACCGTCACACCATGTCTCAGGCTGTCAATCCGTCGACAAAACTCATATAATTGAAGTAGTTACATTAAACCGGCGGCAGGCGCCACCCTTGCCGCCGTTTCCATTTATGGCGATCAAACACTTTCTGCAGTTTTCCGATTTCACGCTCGACGAGTACGGGTATGTGATGGAACGCGCGCGCATCATCAAGCGCAAATTCAAGAATTACGAGCCGCACCCTACCCTGGCGGACCGTACGCTGGTGATGGTGTTCGAAAAAAATTCGACCCGCACCCGCCTGTCCTTTGAAGCCGGCATGCACCAGATGGGCGGCGCGGCCATCTACCTGAATACCCGCGACAGCCAGCTGGGACGCGGCGAGCCGGTCGAGGACGCAGCGCAAGTCATGTCACGCATGTGCGACGTCATTATGATCCGCACCTTCGGCCAGGAGATCATCGAGCGTTTCGCCGCCAATTCGCGCGTACCGGTGATCAATGGCCTGACCAATGAATACCACCCTTGCCAGGTGCTGGCGGACATCTTCACCTTCATCGAACATCGCGGCTCCATCGCTGGCAAGACCGTCGCCTGGATCGGCGATGCCAACAACATGCTCTACACCTGGCTACAGGCGGCGGAAGTCTTCGACTTTCACGTCAATGTCTCGACCCCGACCGGTTACCCGATCGACCCGGCTCTGGCGATTGCCGATGCATCGCGCTACACCGTATTCGCCGACCCGGCCGAAGCTTGCGCCGGCACCCACCTGGTCAACACCGATGTCTGGACCAGCATGGGCTTCGAAGAGGAAAACGCGGCGCGCCTGAAAGCCTTCGATGGCTGGATCGTCGATGCCGCCAAGATGGCGCGGGCGCAGCCGGACGCCCTGTTCATGCATTGCCTGCCCGCCCACCGCGGCGAGGAAGTCGCAGCTGACGTGATCGACGGCCCGCAATCGGTAGTGTGGGATGAGGCGGAAAACCGCTTGCATGTCCAGAAGGCATTGCTCGAATATCTCGTGCTGGGCAGGCTCACTTAGTCACCAGCCAGCGCCCCGCATATCAACGTCTTAATCATATCCATTTACATTTCAAGCAGGCGAAGCAGAAATCATGTCGACCATACTCCAGTCCGTACCAGTGAACCAAAAAGTGGGCATTGCCTTTTCCGGCGGGCTTGACACCAGTGCAGCGCTGCACTGGATGCGCCAGAAAGGCGCGATTCCCTACGCATACACCGCCAATCTGGGACAGCCTGACGAACCCGACTACGAGGAAATCCCGAAAAAGGCCAAGCTGTACGGCGCAGAACAGGCACGCCTGATCGATTGCCGCGAACAACTGGTCGCAGAAGGCATCGCCGCGCTGCAATCCGGCGCCTTCCACATCTCGACCGCAGGCGTCACCTACTTCAACACCACGCCGCTGGGGCGCGCTGTGACGGGCACGATGCTTGTCGCGGCGATGCACGAAGACCAGGTCGACATCTGGGGCGACGGCAGCACGTTCAAGGGCAACGACATCGAGCGTTTCTACCGCTACGGCCTGCTGATGAACCCGGCGCTGCGCATCTACAAGCCCTGGCTGGACGACACCTTCATCCAGGAACTGGGCGGCCGCAAGGAAATGTCGGAGTTCCTGATCAAGTCCGGCTTCGACTACAAGATGTCGGTGGAGAAGGCCTATTCGACCGACTCCAACATGCTGGGCGCAACGCATGAGGCGAAAGACCTCGAGCATCTGAGCAGCGGCATGAAGATCGTCCAGCCGATCATGGGCGTGGCATTCTGGCGCGACGACGTCGAGGTCAAGCGCGAAGAAGTCAGCGTACGTTTCGAGGAAGGCCGTCCGGTCGCCTTGAACGGCGTCACCTATGCGAATCCGGTCGACCTGCTGATGGAAGCGAACCGCATTGGCGGCCGCCATGGTCTCGGCATGAGCGACCAGATCGAGAACCGCATCATCGAAGCCAAGAGCCGCGGCATCTATGAAGCCCCGGGCCTGGCGTTGCTGTTCATCGCCTACGAACGCCTGGTCACCGGCATTCATAACGAGGACACCATCGAGCAATACCGCGACAATGGCCGCAAGCTTGGACGCCTGCTGTACCAGGGCCGCTGGTTCGACCCGCAGGCAATCATGCTGCGTGAAGCGGCACAACGCTGGATTGCAGGGGCCATCACCGGCGAAGTCACGCTGGAGCTGCGTCGCGGTAATGATTACTCGATCCTGAACACCGAGTCGCCGAACCTGAGCTACCAGCCGGAACGCCTGACCATGGAAAAAGGCGAAGGCGCATTCACGCCGCAAGACCGCATCGGGCAATTAACCATGCGCAATCTGGACATCACCGACACGCGCGCCAAGCTGGGCATCTACAGCAAGGCTGGCTTGCTTTCCTCCAGCTCGTCAGTTGCACTGCCGCGCCTGAGCAAAGACAGCGACAAGTAACGCCTCCCTTTCAATCTTACGTACGACATCATGACTACACAATTCGACAACGTTTCCGTCATCAAGAAGTCCAACATTTACTTCGATGGCAAATGCGTCTCGCACAACATCATTTTCCCGGATGGCACGAAAAAATCCGTGGGCGTGATTTTTCCGTCAGCCCTGACTTTCAACACCGGCGCGCCGGAAATCATGGAAATCAATGGCGGCAAATGCCGCGTGCGGCTGAAAGATGCCGCCGACTGGAACACCTACGAAGCCGGCCAGCGCTTTGAAGTGCCGGGCAATTCCAGCTTTGATATCGAGACCCTGGAAACGGTCGACTACGTCTGCCACTTCGGCTGATCCCGACGGGCTGTTCACACGACTACCGGCTCCGGCTCGATTGTCACACCGAAGCGGGCAAGCACGTCCTCCTGTATCTTCCGCGCCAGGTTCAGCACCTCCTGGCCGGACGCCCCACCCCGGTTCACCAGCACCAGCGCCTGTTTTTCATAAACGCCGGCCGCGCCCAGGCTCCTGCCCTTCCAGCCGCACTGATCGATCATCCAGCCTGCGGCCAGCTTGTAGCTGCCATCGGGCTGGGCATAACTCACCAGTTGGGGATAGCGTTCCATAAGCGCGTCACGTTGCCCGGCTGGCACCACCGGGTTCTTGAAAAAACTGCCGGCGTTGCCGATCACGGCAGGGTCGGGGAGCTTGCGCGTGCGAATGGCGATCACTGCATCGCTGATAGCCTTTGCAGTCGGCGCATCAAGGCCCTGTGCCGCCACTTCCTGGCGCAGTTCCGCATAGCCCAGGTTGGGCAGCCAGTGCTTCGGCAGCGCCAGGGTGACATCCAGGATCACTGCGCGCCCCTGCAAGGATTGCTTGAAAATGCTGTCGCGGTAACCAAAGGCACAGGCCGCCTTGTCGAGGGTCGAGACGGTCGCAGTTTCAAAATCGAAGACCGTTGCCGCATGAAAGAAATCCTTGAGTTCAGCGCCATATGCGCCGATGTTCTGAATCGGCGCCGCACCGACGCTGCCCGGTATCAAGGACAGGTTTTCCAGCCCGCCCAGTCCGCGTTCCAGGGTCCACAACACCAGCTCATGCCATTTCTCCCCTGCCGCCGCCCGCACATAGGTCGCGCCATCGTCCGCGCCGACTATGGCCATACCTGCCATGCAGATATGTAGCACCAGGCCCGGAAAATCGCCTGTCAGAAGGATGTTGCTGCCGCCGCCGAGCACCAGGCGCGGCAGCGTTGAAAACTCTGATGCAGCATTAACTTTTTGCAACATCTCCAGGGAGGAGATTGTTACATATCGTTTCGCAATTGCATTAATACCAAAAGTATTATGGTCTCGGAGCGTAAAATCGGTTTGAATTGCAGGAAGAGCAGTCATAGGGATCAAATTATAGTGCAAGGAAGCCTGGTGATATTGCCTTAGAGCTCCTTTGCGTTTTTGTAATTTCCAATGCGACAAACGCTGGTCACCCGTTGTCGATTTGGTTAGAATTGTCGCTTGAACAATAGATGGTTGCCGACGGCGCTGTCCTACAGCTGCCAAACAAGGATAGAAAGTCATGCCCTCATTTGATGTAGTTTCCGAAGCCAACCTGGTTGAAGTCAAAAATGCCGTCGACCAGGCAAACAAGGAAATTTCCACCCGCTTCGATTTCAAGGGCAGCGATGCCCGCGTCGAGCAGAAAGAACGTGAATTAACGGCGTATGCCGATTCGGAGTTCCAGTTGAACCAGGTCCGCGACGTCCTGACAAACAAGCTGGTCAAGCGCAATGTGGATGTGCGCTTCATGGACAATGGCAAGATTGAAAAAATCGGCGGCGACAAGGTCAAGCAAGTCATCAAGATCAAGAATGGCATCGAGTCCGATGCCGCGAAAAAAATCGTCCGCATCATCAAGGATAGCAAGATGAAGGTGCAGGCAAGCATTCAGGGCGAAGCCGTGCGCATCACGGGCGCCAAGCGCGACGACTTGCAGGCAGCGATTGCGCTGCTGAAGAAGGACGTCACCGACTTACCGCTGGAATTCAACAATTTCCGCGATTAGCATGCTCGATTTCTGGGAGAGTATCATGCCGCGCTACCGCTTCCCCGCATCCACTCCGTCTGCCCCGGCAGCGGTGGCCGGCCCGAGCGGCAATCAGCCGGCGTCTTTCGCAAGCGCGCTGGAAACACAGTTTCCGCATATTCTCTCGGCCATCCAGGCGCTCTGGGGGTTCAAGGAATTGAATACCTATTTCACCAAGCTGACCATCG
Source organism: Janthinobacterium sp. 17J80-10 (assembly GCF_004114795.1). Taxonomy (NCBI): domain Bacteria; kingdom Pseudomonadati; phylum Pseudomonadota; class Betaproteobacteria; order Burkholderiales; family Oxalobacteraceae; genus Janthinobacterium; species Janthinobacterium sp. 17J80-10. The sequence goes on from NZ_CP035311.1 coordinate 3,230,959, forward strand.
ACGAACGCGGCGGACGGGCCGGTTTTCCGCCGGAAGTCTGGGATGAAATCCATACCCTGTTGCGCTTGCACCAGGAAATCCTGCCTGAACCCTTGTTTGCCACGAACATCTCCCGCCATGCGCTTGATTTCATGCGTAGCAACTAGCCTGCTGGCCAGCCTGGCTGGGATACTTCCTGCCAGTGCCGCTGATATCGACCTGATCGGGGTTTTTCCCGGCAAGGCGGTACTGGTTGTCAACGGCGGCAATCCCAAGACGTATTCGGTCGGCAGTTCGATTGTCGAAAATATCAAGCTGGCCGGCGTTGGCAGCGGCACGGCCACGCTGGAGCAAAATGGCAAGCGCCAAACCCTGCAACTGGGCGAACATTTCAATCGCGCGGCCCCGTCTGGCCAGGCCAGCATCACCCTCCATCCCGACAGCCGGGGGCATTACATCACGCAAGGCCAGATCAATGGCGGCGCTGTGCGCATGCTGGTCGATACAGGCGCCAGCATGATTGCCCTGCCGGCTGAGGATGCCACACGCCTGGGAATCGATTACAGGAAGGGCCAGATCGCTTATTCCAGCACCGCCAATGGCGTCAAACCCGTGTATCGGGTCAAGCTCGATACGGTGCGGATTGGCGATATCCAGCTCAACCAGATCGATGCAACCGTACATGAAAGCGGTTTACCCATTATCTTGCTGGGCATGTCGTTCCTGAACCGCACCGATATCCGCCGCGAAGGCGAAACCCTCACGCTCTTGAAGCGATACTAAAAAAGGGGGCGAAAAACCCGCGCCCCCCTTTTTCTGACGTCGACTCGCAGGAAGCGCTTACGCTTCCTCGCCATCGCGCAGGCGACGCTGCTTGATTGCCTCGGCAAACGTTTCCAGCACGCCAAGGCTTTGCTCCCAATTGATGCAGCCATCGGTAATGGATTGCCCATATACCAGCTCCTTGCCAGGCAGCAGATCCTGGCGGCCTGCCACCAGGTGCGATTCCACCATCACGCCGACGATGCGGGTATCGCCCCTGCCGATCTGGCCGGCGATATCGGCGCACACCGGCACCTGGTTCTCTGGTTTCTTGGAACTGTTGGCGTGCGAAGCGTCGATCATCAGGCGCGAGGCCAAGCCGTTGTTGGCGATATCCTTGCAAGCGGCATCGACGCTGGCAGCATCGTAATTGGGCGCCTTGCCGCCGCGCAGGATGATGTGGCAATCCTCATTGCCGGCGGTCGAGACAATCGCCGAATGCCCACCCTTGGTTACCGACAGAAAGTGATGTGGCTGCGATGCGGCCTTGATCGCATCGACGGCGATCTTGACATTGCCATCGGTGCCGTTCTTGAACCCCACCGGGCAAGAAAGCCCGGAAGCCAGCTCGCGGTGGACTTGCGATTCGGTGGTACGCGCGCCGATGGCGCCCCAGCTGATCAGGTCGGCGAAATACTGCGGGCTGATCACATCGAGGAATTCGGTGCCGGCAGGCAGGCCCAGCTCGTTGATCTTGACCAGCAGCTCGCGCGCCGTGCGCAGGCCGTCATTGATACGGAAACTGTTATCCATGTAAGGGTCGTTGATCAAGCCCTTCCAGCCAACCGTGGTGCGTGGTTTTTCGAAATACACGCGCATCACGATTTCCAGTTCGCCGGCAAAGCGTTCGCGCGCCTTCACCAGCAGGTTGGCATATTCCATTGCAGCCTTGGTGTCGTGGATCGAGCACGGGCCGATGACGACCATCAGGCGGTCATCCTGACCATGCAGGATGCGGTGCAATGCGGTGCGCGCATTGGCGACCACGTCACTGACCTTGCCGGAGCATGGAAACTCGCGGATCAGGTGCGAGGGGGGAGTCAATTCTTTCAATTCTCGGATCCTCAGATCGTCAGTGCGCGGCATGTTATCTCCTGGTTAAAATAAAAAAACCGCCATCACTGGCGGTTTTTTCAGAAATCGGTTTAAGCTTTTTACTCGCGCGCTTACCGCTTTTCCACCGCCGTTGGGCTGGAATAGCTAAAGTAAAAATAAAAGTAAAAGCGTGCGGGTTTCATCGATATCACTCAAATACTTCGCTGATACGGAAATATTGCTATAAATCCGGCCATTTGGCAAGTTCATGGCCCATTTTAACAAAAATAAGACATGAACAGGACGAAACTGCGTCCCTTATTCAGCCTATGCCGTACCGCCCACCGTCATGCCATCGATGCGCATGGTCGGCTGGCCGACCCCCACCGGGACGCTCTGGCCTTCCTTGCCGCACACGCCGATACCGGGATCGAGGCGCATGTCATTGCCAATCATGGAGACCCGGTGCAACACTTCGGGACCATTGCCAATCAGCGTCGCGCCCTTGACGGGGTAAGTCACCTTGCCATCTTCGATCATGTAGGCTTCGCTGGCGGAAAACACGAACTTGCCATTGGTGATATCGACCTGGCCGCCACCGAAGTTGACGGCATACAAACCATTCTTGACCGAAGCAATGATCTCGGCCGGGTCCTTGTCGCCATTCAGCATGTAGGTATTGGTCATGCGCGGCATCGGCAGGTGGGCAAAGGATTCGCGGCGCGCATTGCCTGTCACCGGCATCTTCATCAGGCGCGCATTCAGGGTATCCTGGATATAGCCTTTCAGGATGCCATCCTCGATCAGGGTAGTGCACTGGGTCGGGTTGCCCTCGTCATCCATGTTGAGCGAGCCGCGGCGGTCAGCCAGGGTGCCGTCATCCACTACCGTCACGCCCTTGGCGGCGACGCGTTCGCCGATACGGCCGGAGAAAGTGCTCGAGCCCTTGCGGTTGAAATCGCCTTCCAGGCCATGGCCAACCGCTTCATGCAGCAATACGCCAGGCCAGCCCGGCCCCAGGACCACGGTCATCGGCCCGGCCGGCGCCGGCCGCGCATCGAGGTTCACGAGCGCGGAATCCACTGCCTCGGCAGCATATTTCTCCAGCAGTTCCTCGGTAAAATAATCATAGCGGTAACGCCCGCCGCCGCCAGACGAACCCATTTCGCGGCGCCCATCCTGCTCGGCAATCACGGTCACGGACAGGCGCACCAGCGGGCGGATGTCGGCGCCGATCACGCCATCGCTGCGCACCACCAGCACCACGTCGTATTCCCCGGCCAGTCCTGCCATCACCTGCACCACGCGCGGGTCGCGCGCGCGGGCGATGCGCTCGACCTTTTCCAGCAGCTTGACCTTTTGCGTGGCATCCAGCGAAACCAGCGGATCGTTCGGCAGGTACAACTGGCGACTGCCGCCGGGCTGGATGGCTTGCGCCACCTTGATCCGGCCGGCGCCCTGGCGCGCGATAGTGCGCGTGGCAGCGGCGGCCTCGTTCAGGGCCCGTTCGGAAATTTCGTCGGAATAGGAAAATGCCGTCTTGTCGCCGGACACAGCGCGCACGCCGACACCCTGATCGATCGAGAAACTGCCGGTCTTGACAATACCTTCCTCCAGGCTCCAGCCTTCGTTCTTGGTAAACTGGAAGTACAAGTCGGCGTAATCGACCCTGTGGGTAAACATCGTGCCAAGCGTCGCCAGCAATTTGGATTCATCCAGGCCGAAAGGCGTCAGCAGGAGGTCGCGGGCGGTCGCAAGCGCGGTCAGGTTCGGTTCGAATGGTTTCATGGGCGCACTGGTGTGATGGGGTTAGCGTACCGGAAACCCGGCAGGACAGAAAAAGCATTGTAGAACATCCGGCAAGCCGGCGCTGTGCTGGCAGAAAATCATAGCTTGCGGTGCCGCAATGCCGGCAGGTTTTCGCGCACCCGCGCCAGTTCGGCGGCATCAAGCTCGCCCACCACCACGCCTTCGCCCTCCGACAAGACTGCCTTGACCTCGCCCCACGGGTCGATCAGCATGCTGTGGCCCCAGGTGCGGCGACCGTTGACATGCTTGCCGCCCTGGGCCGCGGCCAGAACGTAGCACTGGTTTTCGATCGCCCTGGCCCGCAGCAGGATTTCCCAGTGCGCGCGCCCGGTCGTATAAGTAAACGCTGCCGGCACCACGATCAGCGAGACCGGCCCCATGGCCCGGTACAATTCCGGGAAACGCAGGTCGTAGCAAACCGACAGGCCAATATCGCCGAACGGCGCGCAAAACACCGTGACGTCCTTGCCGTGCACAATGGTTTGCGATTCGTCGTAGGATTCTTCGCCCTTGGTGAAGCTGAACAGATGGATCTTGTCGTAACGCGACACCATGGCGCCGTCCGGCCCATACACCAGCGTGGCATTCATGACCTTGCCCGCCTCGGGCGCCACCAGTGGCAAGGTGCCGCCAATCATCCATATCTTGTGTTCGCGGGCGATTTCCGACATGAAGTGCTGGATCGGCCCGCCATCCGGCGCTTCGGCCAGGCTCAGCTTGTCGGTGTCCTGCATGCCCATGACGGGCCAGTACTCCGGCAGCAGTACAAGTTGCGCGCCCTGCCCGGCGGCGGCGGCGATCAGGCGCCGGGCCGCTGCAAAATTCTCTTCCACATTGGGCGTGGAAACCATTTGCACGGCGGCGACTTTGACTGGTGTGTTTGTTTGCATAGGTGGGCCCTGGGTCAATTTACCTTTTCAATCGTGGCTTGCGTCCCAGTGGGCGCGATTTCACCGGTGGCGGTGTCGTTTTTCCTGCCAAGCTTCGTGACCACGGGCTCTTTCCACGGCCCGGTAATCTGGTATTCGAAAGTAAAGGCTTTCATCAGGGGATCGCGCAGGAACAGTTGCGCCAGGAAAGTGCCGAGACCAATGACCGGATTGACCGCCAGACCATACACGATCGAAGCTGCACCGGCATTGATGTCGGGGATGATCGCCACGTGCAGGTTGGTACTCTCCCTGGCGATATCGGCGCTGCCATCCATCAGGACGGTGGCGCTGACGCCGCGCATCTTAAAATTATCGGTCTTTGCCACCCCTTGGGCGATCGCGGCAGTGCCGACAATGCCATCAAAGGCAAAGCCCTCCGAGAAAACATCGCGGAAATCCAGCGCCAGGCGGCGTGGCAAGGATTGCAGGCTCAGGACACCAAGCAGTTTGGCAGCGCTGGGGTCCACCTTGAGAAATTGTCCGGCGCCGATATTCAAGCTCAACTGCCCTTCCATCGAGGGAATATCGAGTTCGAAGGGCAATCCTTTCCAGCGCAATTCCCCCTCCATTTTCCCCTTGCCGCCGCGCAGCACATTGCTGAAGCCGAAACGGTCCAGCAATTTGCCGGCATCGGTGATCTGCAGGGAATAATTCAGGCTCGACTGGCTGAAGCCGTCGCGGGTAAGCCATTTGCCTTTGGCCTGCAGTTCCCCGTCCGCATTCATGATGGCCAGCTTGTTGATGCGCCACTCGCGCATGCCGCCGGCCGGGCGCAGATTATTGGCCTGCAGCTCCAGTTGGCCAAAGCGCTTGCCAAACAACTCGAAGTTTTCAGCAACAATATCCAGGGCTGGAATCTGGGCGGCTTCCTGCTTGCCTTCAAATAAATCCGAGACGTCCGACGCCGCCGACTTCGGCACCACCAGCGAGGCCAGGCGCGCCGTCACCTTGCCCAGTCCCCTGCCCGTGGGCGAGTCATTCCAGGTGATGTAACCGGAGACCTGCCCGGAATCGATATTGGCTTGCCATGAACCCTTTTGATGCGATGCGCCAACCACCACGTTGTCGAGCTTCTTGCCCGCGATGATCAGCTCGCTGGCCCGCGCTGCCAGTACTTCCGGTTCGATGTATTGGGACAGCCCGGAGGCGGACGCACCGGCCGCAGCGCTGGCAGCGCCGTTACGGGGTGCCGGATTGCTGCCGCCGATGATGGCCGATACCGACTGGCTCCATGCATCGATATTCAGCGATGGCACGTTGACGTTCGCAATCACGCCACTGTCCGGTTGTGGCGCGGGCTCATTGATGCCAATACCGCCGCGCAGCACGCGCCAGGAAGCATTGGCAACACGCGCCTTTTCACGTTCATACCAGATGGCGATCGCAGGACCTGCAGTTATCCTGATTTCGTCACGCATGCGCTCGGCATCACTGGCCTTGCCGGTCAATTCCAGCTTGAAGGGCAAGGCATCGCGGGCAGACTTTTGCAAGGGGGCAGGAAAGTTAAGGCCAATGCCCTGCAGGGTCGACTCCACCGTGACATCGGTCTGCCCGCCTTTTTTCACGCGGATCAGCGCAGTGTAGCGGGTGCTGCCCTCAAGGCGATCGGCGATACGCTGAATGGCCGGTTCCTTGTACGCCTTGCGCACGCCATCGGTAGTCAGGTTGCCCGCAGCCTTGATGACGATCGTACCGTCGCGCAGGGTGTTGCCGGTAATGACGCTGGCGCCGCCGACAAAACCTGCCTTGATGGCGGGCATATTGATGCCGCGCTCGGAAAACTCGAGCTTGCCGCTGGCGGCCGACAGGGTCGGCAAACCGTCGAAGAGGTCGATATCATTGCCGAGGAATTGCAAGGCGCCCTGCACGGTCGCATTCTCGACCGCATTCAGCGGCAATTGCAGCTTCAGCGCCAGTCGCGCCTTGCCACTGGCCCGGCTATCGTCGGTAAAGTGGCCGATCCACGCTGCTACCGGGCTGGCGCGCACATAACCCAGAAAATCCTGCATGGATGCGTCGGCATGCCCATCGATCTCAAGGCGCGGATCGTCCGACAAGAGATCAGGAATCACCGCCTGGACATCGGCCAGCTGAGCGCCGGCGGTCGTGGCGGTATCAGCCTTGATTTCCATGCGCGTGCGGTTGAAGGCAATCGTCCCCTGCACTTTTTCAAGAATGGGCCACATCGGCGCCTTGCCATCCGGGGCAAAGTCTCCAGGAGTGTAATTCAGCCGTCCATCGACAATCCTGCCGCTGAGCGTAAATTCACCAGCAGGCTTGACGCCTGGCCGCTCAGTCCGGAATGGGAAGTCCGCCAGATTGCCCCTGATCCGCAAAGCGAGGTTATGGGCCTTGCCGCCCTCGAGCCCGCCCGCCAGCCAGGCGCGGGTCTGGTCAGGTGTTTGCAGCGGCAGGTAGCGCCCCACCTTGGCAAGATCCAGGTCGATAATTTTCCCCGTAAGGTCGATCTGCCCCAGTGGCGTCCCCTGGTGCGCTTGCAAGGGCATCAAATGGCGTCCCGACAGGGAGGCAACCAGCCCGTCCTGGGCGAAATCCATGCGCTCGATCTCCAGCAGCAATTGCGCATCCCTCTGGAATGTCCAGCTGGCTTGCATGTCGAGTTTTTCAAACGACTTGACCGGCTCGCTGAAATAACCGGGCAGATTCAATTCAAGCCCGCTGGAGGCCAGTTGAAAACGGCCACCTTTATCGCTGGCATCGACTGAGCCGCTCAGGTTGGCGAACCCCGGAATGCCGGGCAAGGCGGCCTGGGCGGGCTGGGAAGCCGTCTTCGGGCGCGCGGGCCGCGGCGGCTGGGCCTGCATGCTCAGGCCGGAAAACTGCCCCCTGACATGATACGCGGCCAGGGCCGGATAGCTGCCCTGCCATTGCATGGCAAAATCCCTGATTTGCCCGCGCGGCTGGAAATCCGCCAGCAACTCGCGCTGGCCTGCCGGTAGCGGCAGCCGTTCAACAAAATTCGCCAGGGTGTGCAAATCAAGCAACTTGGCTGTCACCTCGAATTTTTCCGGCTTGCCGTTCCTGGCCGGCGTATATCGTTCGGACAAGGTAGTCCTCGGGAACAGCAAGCCGTCCCGGGTCTTGAACGAAAAATCCGCCAGTGCGATTGCATGGCCATGCATGCCGAATGTCGGTGCGCCATCCTGGCTGCGCTGATCGATTTCTTCACGAACCGAGATGCGGCCGTCCACGTGCAACAGGTCCAGCGGCTGCAAATCGCGGCGCAGGCGGGTGTGCACATCGGCCAGCGAAAGATCGGCACTGAAATCGGCGACCCTTGCCTGGTTAAGATCCAGCCAGGCACGCACCGAGCCGCGCCCCTTTGTCAGTTCGACAGGATAATCAAAATAGGCTTTCCACACCGCCAGGTCGGTGTCGCGCAAATCTGCATACAGTTCACCGGTCCACCGCCTGACGTCGGAAATGCGGCTGGCAAAATGCGGATGCTGAAAGTCCGCGCGGATATCCAACGGCTGTGCAAAGCTGGAAGGCGGCGTTGCCCGAAGGGCGAACCGATGGCGACGCCAGTCATTACGCAGGACAAACTCGACGCCTTGCAGAGCAAGTTCCGGCGCTCCCCGCTTTTCGTCCAGCCAGCTTACGCTGCCGCCACGAATCACGATTTCTTCCTGTTTCAGGACCCAGTCCATTCCTTGGCCCTGGTCGTTACCAGCCTGGTTCAGGTCAACCAGAATGCCGCCCACATGCAGCAAGCCATCGCGGTCGCGCCGGATTGCCATGTCTGGCTGGTCGATTTCCAGGCGATGCAGACGCAGGTCGAGCGCCAGCACGGATGACCAGGCCAGCGTTGCCGAGACCTTGGGCAAGACCAGGGCGGGCTGACCGCCTGCATCCCGCACCACCACATCCACCAGGTGCAGATGCGGGCGCAAGCCGCGCCAAGAGGCGCTCATGCCGCGGGCCTCGACGGGCCGGCCAACGGCCTGGCTGGCCATTTGTTCGATTGCGGGTTTATAGGTGTCGATATTCGGCAGAATTACATAGCGCAATACCAGGACCACGGCCGCAAACAGAAAATAGGCCACGACCAGCAACTTGAATAAAGCACCCAGGAGATGGCAGGTAGCCGTGTTGGCATGGCGGCAGGCACGTCGCCCTACTCTCCAGAACGCTCCAAGGCGCTGGCGAACCGGTGAAAAGGAAGATTGGTCTCTTGGCATGAATGGAAGCGTAACGTCCCGGTCTGGCGGGTTTTTTGACCTCTAGTAACCGAAAAAGGGGACAGCGTGAGCGCTGGCGGACCAAACCCAGCGTACAATAAAATAATAAAAATCATACATTGTCCGCAATCATACCTATAGCCCTGCGCGACAGGAAGCCGCCATGGCCTCGCTCACTGAAATTTACCTATGACAACCCATTCCTTCACTGGTGCCACTGCCTCGCGCTTTTATTCGCGCTGGCTGGCGGCAGACCCGATTCGCCTGACGCAAGCGGCAAGCCTTGCCGGATTATCGCTTGGCCGGGATATTTTTGCCAAAATATTACAAACAGAAACAGATGCCGGCATGCCCCTGCCACGCGCCATGCGGCGCTTGCGCAACCTCGTTGTGGCGGGCCTGATCGAACGCGACCTGGACGGCCGCGCCGACATGAACGAGGTCGTCACCGCCATCAGCGATCTGGCCGAGTTCGTGCTGGAAAACCACGTGACGGCACTGACCGCGGAAATGATCGAGCGCCACGGTACCCCTGTCGGTGCGGAATCGGGCAAGCGCCAGGACCTGATCGTGCTTGGCATGGGCAAGCTGGGCGGACGTGAATTGAATGTGTCATCCGATATCGACCTGATTTTCGTCTATCCCGAAGATGGGGACACACAGACCGACAATCCCGAGCAAAAATCGCTGTCCAACCACGAATTCTTTACGCGCCTTGGCAAGCGGCTGATCAAGGATATCGCCGACATCACGGAAGATGGCTTTTCCTTCCGTGTCGACATGGCGCTGCGGCCAAATGGCGCATCGGGGCCGCTCGTCGCAAGCTTCGGCATGGTAGAGGAATACCTGGTCGTGCAAGGACGCGAGTGGGAGCGCTACGCCTGGGTCAAGGCGCGCGCGATCACGGGACAGGCCGATGACATCGTGGCGCTGGAAGCCATCGTCAAGCCCTTCGTCTACCGGCGCTACCTGGATTTCGGCGCAATCGAGGCAATGCGCGGCATGCATGCGCAGATCCGCGCCGAAGTCGTGCGCCAGGAAACCCGCCACCCGGAACGCAGCCACAACGTCAAGCTGGGCCGCGGCGGCATCCGTGAAATCGAATTCCTCTCCCAGGTCTTCCAGTTGATCCGGGGCGGCCGCGACACTGACCTGCGCGACCGCTCCACCCGCAATACCCTGCGTACGCTGGCTGCAAAACAATTGCTGGGAACGGAGGAAGTCGACCAGCTGCTTGAGGCCTATGCCTTTCTGCGCAACCTGGAACACCGCCTGCAATACCTCGACGATGCCCAGACACATACCCTGCCTGCCAATGAAACGGACCGCCAGACCGTCGCCAACATGATGGAGTTTGCCGACACGCCGGCGTTGCTGGCAGCACTGGAACAGCGACGCAGTTTTGTCGCCGCCCGCTTCGATGCGATTTTTGCCGACAAAAGCGGCCAGGATGGCGATGGCGGCGAAACCGACAGCGCCACCGCCGTGGCGCAGGACGACGACCTCGATGCCCTGCAGTCGTCGCTGGCAGCGCTTGGCTTTACCGATGCGCCCGGCGCCGCACAACGCCTGTGGGTGACCTGGCAGTCGCCGCGCCTGCAATCGCTGCCGGCCGCCAGCCGCAACCGGGTCATCGCGCTGGTCAATAGCGCCCTGCCCCTGATCGCCGCCTGCGGCGAGGCGCAAAACGCCACCCTCAATCGCCTGCTGGATTTTTTCGAAGCGATTGCGCGCCGCGCCGCCTATCTGGCGCTCCTGACCGAATACCCGCATGCCCTGAAACGGGTGGTGCGCATGATGCAGGCCAGTAACTGGGCCGCCCAGTACATGACGCGCCATCCGATCCTGCTGGACGAATTGCTCGACGACCGCACCCTGAAAGCCGCGCCGGACTGGTCCGCCTTCAGCACCGAATTGCAGCGCCAGATGGATGCGGCGGCCGGCGACACCGAGCGGCAGCTGGATACCCTGCGCGAAATGCACCACGCCCAGCTCATGCGGCTGCTGGCGCAAGATCTCGAAGGCGACCTCTCCGTCGAGCGGCTCGCCGATCACCTCTCGGCGCTGGCCGACATCCTGGTCGGCGCCACTGTGCAAGCGGTCTGGCAAACCATTCCAAAACGCCACCGTGACGTACCGAAATTCGCGGTGATTGCCTACGGCAAGCTGGGCGGCAAGGAACTCGGCTACGCATCCGACCTGGATGTCATCTTCCTTTACGACGACGACGACCAGGAAGCCCCGGCCCACTATGCCAGGCTGGCACAACGATTCATTACCTGGATGACCAGCCATACGGCCGCCGGCATCCTGTTCGATGTCGATATCGCCCTGCGGCCGGACGGCGCCAGCGGATTGCTCGTGACCAGCGTCGCCTCCTTTGAAAAATACCAGGCGGAGTCTGCCTGGCTATGGGAACACCAGGCGCTGACACGCGCGCGCTTCTGCTCCGGCGACGCAGCCATCGGCGCGCGCTTCGAAGCGATCCGTGAAGCGGTGTTGCGCAAGGACCGCGACGAGCAGGTGCTCAAGCAGGAAGTACGGTCCATGCGCCAGCGCATGCACGATGGTCATCCCAATGCCAGCGGGCTATTTGACCTGAAGCACGATGATGGCGGCATGATCGACATCGAATTCATGGTGCAATACCTGATCCTGCGCCACGCAGCCCAGCATCCGGAACTTGTCGCCGATATCGGCAATATCGCCTTGCTGAAGCTATGCGGGACATTAGGTCTGATCGACGCGCCCCTGGCCGAACAGGTCGCCAATGCCTATCGCACCTACCGCAAGCTGCAGCACCAGATCCGCCTGCAGGGCGAAGACAAGGCGCGTGTCGAGCCGGAGCGGGTGGAGGCAGAAGCAGCGGCAGTGCGCCAGCTTTGGTCAGGCATATTCGGTCAGGACTGACCACCTGCATTTTCTTTCAACGCAATGAGAAACGCCCCGGCCAGCGGGGCGTTTCTCATTGCGTGAAAGCCGGTATTACTTGGCTGACATCAGTGCAACGGTGGTGTCCAGCATGCGGTTGGAGAAGCCCCACTCGTTGTCATACCAGGACGACACTTTCACCAGGCGGCCCGACACCTTGGTCAGGGTAGCGTCGAAGTTGCTCGACGCCGGGTTGTGGTTGAAGTCCACCGACACCAGTTGCTCGGTCTGGTAGGTCAGGATGCCTTTCAGGGCGCCTTCGGCGGCTTCCTTCATGATGGCATTGACTTCCTCGACGGTGGTGTCGCGCTTGGCGATGAAGGACAGATCGACGAGGGAGACGTTGATGGTCGGCACGCGAATCGCGAAGCCGTCCAGCTTGCCGTTCAATTCCGGCAGCACCAGGCCGACCGCGGCGGCAGCGCCGGTCTTGGTCGGGATCATCGACTGGGTGGCGGAACGGGCGCGGCGCAGGTCTTCGTGCATCACGTCGGTCAGCACCTGGTCATTGGTGTAAGCGTGCACGGTGGTCATCAGGCCGGTTTCCAGGCCGATCTTGTCGTGCAGCGGCTTGACCAGCGGGGCCAGGCAGTTGGTGGTGCAGGAAGCGTTGGAGATGACGGTATCGGTCGACTTCAGGACGCCCTGGTTGACGCCAAAGACGATGGTCGCATCCACATCCTTGCCGCCCGGAGCGGAGATGATGACTTTCTTGGCGCCGCCCTTCAGGTGGGCGGAAGCCTTTTCCTTGGTGGTGAACAAGCCCGTGCATTCCAGCACGACGTCGACGTTCAGCTCGCCCCAGGGGATATCGGCCGGGTTACGCTGCGCGAACACGCGGATCTTGTCGCCATTGACGATCATGAAATCGCCATCGACTTCGACGGTGCCGGGGAATTTGCCATGCGCCGTGTCGTAACGGGTCAGATGCGCGTTCGACTGGGCATTGCCGAGGTCGTTGATGGCAACGATCTGGATGTCGTTCTTTTTACCGCCTTCGTAGTGGGCACGAAGGACGTTGCGGCCGATACGGCCATAGCCGTTGATTGCGACACGAATGGTCATGGTCTTCTCCTGAGGATGGTTAAGCTAAGATGTTTTTTACCGCAGCCACGACCTTCTCGGTCGTAAAGCCGAAATGCTTGAACAGTACACCTGCCGGCGCCGATTCACCAAAGGTGTCGATGCCGATCACGGCGCCTTCGAGGCCGACATACTTGTACCAGAAGTCGGTTACGCCAGCTTCGATGGCAACACGCGGCGTGCCTTTGGTCAACACTGTGGCCTTGTAGGCGGCGTCCTGGCGATCGAACACTTCGGTCGATGGCATCGAGACCACGCGCACCGGCACGCCTTGCTGCGCCAGTTCGGCAGCTGCCTTGACCGCCAATTCGATTTCGGAGCCGGTGGCGATCAGGATGGCCTTGGCGTTTGGCGCATCCTGCAGCACGTAGCCGCCGCGCTTGATATTGGCGACCTGGGCCGCATCGCGCTCCTGGTACGGCAAGTTCTGGCGCGAGAAAATCAGCGTGCTCGGGCCATCATTGCGTGCAACTGCGCTGGCCCAGGCCACTGCGGACTCGACCGTGTCGCATGGACGCCAGTTATCCAGGTTGGGGATCAGGCGCATGCTGGAAACATGCTCGACCGACTGGTGGGTCGGGCCATCTTCGCCCAGGCCGATGGAATCGTGGGTAAACACGAACAGCGAGCGGATCTTCATCAGCGCCGCCATGCGCAGGGCATTGCGGCTGTAATCCGAGAAAGTCAGGAAGGTGGCGCCAAAGGGAATGTAGCCACCATGCAGCGCAATGCCGTTCATCACGGCACTCATGCCGAATTCACGCACGCCATAATTGATGTGGTTGCCCGCCTGGTCGGCGCGCACGGCGACGCATTCCTTCCAGTTGGTCAGGTTCGAGCCGGTCAGGTCGGCCGAGCCGCCGAGGAATTCCGGCAGCACCGGCGCCAGTGCCTGGATGGCGTTCTGGCTGGCCTTGCGGGTGGCGATGGTTTCCTTCTTTTCCAGGCAGGCGGCAATATAGCTCTCCACGGTTTGCTGGAAGTTGCCCGGCAATTCGCCCTTCAGGCGACGCGAGAGTTCGGCTGCCTGTTGCGGATAGCGCTCGCCATAGGCCTTGAACAGGGCAGTCCATTCTTCCTCGCGGGCGCCGCCGGCAGCCTTGCCATCCCAGGCGGCATAGACATCGGCCGGGATTTCAAATGGCGCGTGCGGCCAGTCCAGCGCTTCGCGGGTGGCGGCGATTTCCTTGTCGCCCAGCGCCGCGCCATGCACCTTGTCGGTGCCTTGCATGTTGGGCGAGCCCTTGCCGATCACGGTCTTGCAACAGATCAGGGTCGGTTTGTCGGAACCGCGCGCCTGCGCGATGGCGGCATCGACTGCCGCGACATTGTGGCCGTCGACTGCCGGAATCACATTCCAGCCATAGGCTTCGAAGCGCTTCGGCGTATCGTCCTGGAACCAGCCGGTAACGTGACCATCGATCGAGATGCCATTGTCGTCGTACAGCACGACCAGCTTGGACAGGCGCAAAGTGCCTGCCAGCGAGCACACTTCGTGCGAAATGCCTTCCATCAGGCAGCCATCACCGACGAACACATAGGTATGGTGGTCCACCACATTGAAGCCGGGCTGGTTGAATTCGGCGGCCAGCAGCTTTTCTGCCAACGCCATGCCCACGGCATTGCTGATGCCCTGGCCCAGCGGGCCGGTGGTGGTTTCGATACCCGGCGTGATGTGCACTTCCGGATGGCCCGGCGTCTTGGAATGCATCTGGCGGAAATTGCGGATCTCGTCCATCGGCAGGTCGTAGCCGGAGAGATGCAGCAAGGCATAGTGCAGCATCGATCCATGGCCGTTCGACACCACGAAGCGGTCGCGGTTGCTCCAGCCCGGATTGGCCGGATTGTGGCGATAGTGCTTCGACCACAGCGCCACGGCAATTTCCGCCATCCCCATCGGCATGCCGGGATGCCCGGAATTAGCTTTTTGTACAGCATCCATTGCCAGTGCACGAATTGCATTGGCCATTTTCGAGGTGGGGAGCGAGGCAGTCATGTGAATGAAGGAACTTTACCAAATTTGAAAGAAAACACTGCTGCGGACACGGAATCAGCCAATAGTTCGGCATGCGCCTGAGCAAAGCCGGTTATTTTACCAGAGCCAGCCCCCCATCAATCATTTTGGGATACGATCCGAAGCTTTGATAACAAAAGCATATTGAAGCGATACTCCCGTCATGCCGCGATTTTTCTGTGATCAACCTCTGGCAATTGGCCAGGTCATTTCCCTGCCGGATGCCGTCGCCCGCCATGTCCAGGTCTTGCGACTGGCGCCAGGCGATACCCTCACGCTGTTCAATGGCGAGGGCGGCGAATACGCAGCGACGCTCCTTACCCTGGACAAACGCGGTGCCACCGCTGAAATCCAGGCATTTTCCCCACGTGAGGCAGAGCTCAGCTCCACCATCACCCTGGCCCAGGCGCTCCCGGAAGGCGCCAAGATGGACTGGATTATCGAAAAAGCCGTAGAACTGGGAGTGACGGGCGTGCAACCGCTGGCTGCCCAGCGCTGCGTGGTGCGCCTGGCTGCGGATCGGGCACAGAAAAAATTGCAGCATTGGCAAGGCGTCGCCGTCGCTGCCGCAGAACAAAGTGGCCGCAACCGTGTATCGCGCATTGCCGACATCGCTGATTTTCGCTCGTGGATTGCCCAACCAGGGGCAGATCGCCGTATCTTGTTGAGTCCACGCGCAGAAATCTCGCTGACGAACTGGGCACGCGCCCAGCCGCCTCAACCCCTGACCCTGATCGTCGGGCCGGAAGGGGGATTATCGAAACAGGAAGAAGATGATGCATTGAAACATGGTGCGCTCGCCCTATCGATGGGATCACGGATCTTGCGCACGGAAACTGCGGGCATGGCAGCGCTGGCAGCATTAAATGCCCTGTGGGGAGAAATGTAAGGTCCCGAGGCACGTGGCGATCCGCTTTTGCCGTCGAGAACCTCAGGAAAAGATTTATAATTCAAGGTTTTGCGGCATTTTCCAATTTTGGGCTTAATGAGAGTATTTCGCGGACTTCCCAATGCTGCGTCACGCGCGCCCTGCGCATTGACGATCGGCAACTTCGACGGCGTGCATCGCGGCCACCAGACGTTGCTGGCGCACTTGCGCGCGGCCGCCGACTGCCTCCAGCTGGAAGCAGCGGTCATGACGTTCGAGCCGCATCCCCGTGAATTTTTTGCGCAAGTCACCCAAGGCGCAGTACAGCCCCCCGCCCGCATCGCCAGCCTGCGCGACAAACTCCAATCGCTGGCTGGCAATGGCGTCGATCGCGTCATCGTCGAGCATTTCAATGCGCATTTCGCCGCGCTGTCTCCTGACGACTTCGTCGAAAAAATTCTGGTGCAGGGCTTGCACGTGAAATGGCTGATGGTCGGCGAGGATTTCTGCTTTGGCGCCAGGCGTGCCGGCAACGTCGACTATTTGATGGAGGCTGGCCGACGCCATGGTTTCCAGGTCGAGTCGCTATCGACAGTCATGGATGGCGACATGCGAATTTCTTCCTCGGCTGTGCGCACTGCGCTGGCAGCGGGAAATTTTGCAGCGACAGCGCACATGCTTGGGCATTCCTACACGATATCCGGACATGTCATCCATGGACAAAAGCTCGGGCGCGACTTGGGTTTTCCCACGCTGAACTTGCGCGTCGCACACAAAAACCCTGCCCTGTCCGGTATTTTCGTGGTGCAGGTACATGGCCTGGCGCGCCATCCCCTGCCCGCAGTTGCCAGCCTGGGCGTGCGGCCGACCGTGGATGATTCCGGCCGGGTGCTGCTGGAAGTGCATGTGCTGGACTGGGCGGGCGATTGCTACGGCAAGATGGTGCAGGTCGAATTCCTGGAGAAATTACGCGATGAAGAAAAATACGTCGACTTGCCAACCCTGACCGCAGCGATCAGGCGCGATGCCGACCAGGCCCGCGCCTATTTCGCGCGGATCGGCACGACGGCCGTATCGGCGACCGACCGAATTTGACGCTCGCGCACGTAATCTCCCGGCGGCGGCGGATGTAAACCCGGCGCCATCCAAGCTCTTTCGAATTTCAGTGAAAAGACACTATGTCCGACAATAAACCGAACAAGCCGGCTGCCAAGCCGCAAAGCAAATATCCGGTCAACATGACCGAAACCGCCTTCCCCATGCGCGGCGACCTCGCCAAGCGCGAACCGCAATGGGTCAAGCAATGGCAAGACAAGAAAATCTACGAACGCATCCGCAAGGCCGCCAAGGGGCGCCCGATGTTCGTACTGCATGATGGCCCGCCGTTCGCCAACGGCGACATCCACATGGGCCATGCCATGAACAAGATCCTGAAGGACATGATCATCAAGTCGCGCACCCTGGCCGGTTTCGATGCGCCGTACGTGCCAGGCTGGGATTGCCACGGCATGCCGATCGAGATCCATATCGAAAAGCAGTATGGCAAGGGCTTGCCCGTCACCGAAGTGCTGGCCAAGTCGCGTGCCTATGCCAGCGAACAGATCGAGCGGCAGAAGGCAGGCTTCATCCGCCTGGGCGTCCTGGGCGAATGGGATCGCCCTTACAAGACCATGGATTTCGGCAATGAAGCCGATGAACTGCGCACGCTCGGCAAGCTGATGCAAAAAGGCTATGTCTACCGCGGCCTGAAACCGGTCAACTGGTGCTTCGATTGCGGCTCCTCGCTGGCCGAGGCTGAAGTCGAATACCAGGACAAGCGCGATCCGGCCATCGATGTCGGCTTCCCGTTTGCCGAGCCGGCCAAACTTGCCCATGCCTTCGGCCTGGACAGGCTGCCGACCGAAAAAGGTTATGCCATCATCTGGACCACCACGCCGTGGACCATCCCGGCCAACCAGGCCCTGAACGTGCACCCCGA
Source organism: Janthinobacterium sp. 17J80-10 (assembly GCF_004114795.1). NCBI lineage: Bacteria > Pseudomonadati > Pseudomonadota > Betaproteobacteria > Burkholderiales > Oxalobacteraceae > Janthinobacterium > Janthinobacterium sp. 17J80-10. The sequence goes on from NZ_CP035311.1 coordinate 3,248,612, forward strand.
CCATCGCTATGCGCTTGTGCAGACCGAACGCAATGGCGAAACCATCCTGCTCTTGCTCGCAGTCGAGCTGGTGGCGGCCTGCCTGCAGCGCTACGGCCTGGAAGGCAAGATCATCGCTACCGCGCCGGGTGAAGCGCTGTCCATGATCAATTTCAAGCATCCTTTCCATGATGCCGACCCAGGCTACAAGCGCCTGGCGCCTGTTTATGTCAGCGATTACGTCACCCTCGACACCGGCACCGGCATTGTCCATTCCGCGCCTGCCTATGGCGTGGATGACTTCATCTCTTGCAAGACGCATGGCATGAAGGATGACGAAATTCTCAAGCCTGTCCTGGGTGACGGCAAGTACGCCTCCTGGCTGCCCTTCTTCGCCGGCCTGACGATCTGGGAAGCGTCCAAGCCGATCTGCGCCAAGCTGGACGAAGTCGGTTCGCTGTTCAAGCTGGTGATGTTCGACCATAGCTACATGCATTGCTGGCGCCACAAGACACCCATCATCTACCGCGCCACGTCGCAGTGGTTCGCCGGCATGGATGTCAAGCCGAACGACAGCAACAACAGCCTGCGCGAAACGGCGCTGGCCGGCGTCGAGGCAACCTCGTTCTATCCGGCCTGGGGCAAGGCGCGCCTGCACGGCATGATCGCCAACCGGCCCGACTGGACCCTGTCGCGCCAGCGCCAGTGGGGCGTGCCGATGGCTTTCTTCGTGCATAAGGAAACCGGCGAACTGCATCCTCGCACGCCGGAGTTGCTGGAACAAGTCGCCAAACGCATCGAACAAGGCGGCATCGAGGCATGGCAGGCAATCGATCCGAAAGAATTGCTGGGCGACGATGCCGACAACTACATCAAGAACCGCGACACGCTCGACGTCTGGTTTGATTCCGGCTCAACCCACCAGACCGTACTGCGCGGTTCGCACGCCGTTCAGTCACATTTTCCTGCCGATCTGTATCTGGAAGGTTCGGACCAGCATCGCGGCTGGTTCCACTCTTCCCTGCTGACCTCGTCGATGCTCAACGGCCGCGCGCCATACAAGGCCTTGCTGACGCACGGCATGGTGGTGGACGGCGAAGGCAAGAAAATGTCCAAGTCGGTCGGCAACGTGGTGTCGCCGCAAAAGGTATTCGATACACTGGGCGCCGACATCCTGCGCCTCTGGGTGGCGTCCGGCGATTACTCTGGCGAATTGACCATCTCGGATGAAATCCTGAAGCGCGTCACCGAGTCCTATCGCCGCATCCGCAACACCTTGCGCTTCCTGCTCGCAAACACGTCCGATTTCGATCCGGCCAAGGATGCGGTCGCGATCGACGAACTGGCGGAAATCGACCGTTACGCCATCGCCCGCATGGCACAAGTGCAAGGGGAAATCCTGCAGCACTTCCAGGATTATGAATTCCACCCGGTGGTCGCGAAGCTGCAGATGTACTGCTCGGAAGACCTGGGCGGCTTCTATCTCGATATCCTGAAAGACCGCCTGTACACCAGCGGTGTCGCGTCCAAGGCCCGCCGTTCGGCGCAAACGGCGATCTGGCATATCAGCCATGCCCTGCTGCGCGTGATGGCACCGATCCTGTCGTTCACGGCCGAAGAAGCCTGGGCCGTGTTCGCCGGTGAGCAGACTTATGCTGCCAGCGACGAGACGATTTTCACTCAGACGCATTACGCCCTGCCGGAAATCGCCGACGCCGCTGCATTGCTGAACAAGTATGCCGTTGTGCTGGAAGTGCGCACGGCTGTGACCAAGCAACTGGAAGAAGTGCGCATGGCCGGCGGCATCGGTTCGTCCCTGCAGGCAGAAATCGAGGTCAAGGCCAGCGGCGAAAAGTACGCGCAGCTGCAAAGTTTCGGTGATGACCTGAAATTCGTGTTCATCACTTCCCAGGCGAAGGTCACGCAAGTGGCAAGCGACGCTGAAGAAGCGGTCGTGGTAACACCGTCCGCAGAACAGAAATGCGAACGCTGCTGGCATTACCGCGCCGATGTCGGCGCCCACGCCGACCACGCGGGCATTTGCGGACGCTGTGTCACCAACCTGTTCGGCGGTGGTGAATCGCGCAAGTTCGCCTGATAGCTATAGGAATCGATATGGCAAAAAAAAGCAGTTTCTCCACGAGCGGCGGCAATTCCCTCCTGCCCTGGATGGGCATTGCCACCATCGTCCTGCTATTGGACCAGCTGAGCAAGATCACCATTACGCGACTGTTTTCCTATGGCGAATCGGTGGCGGTGACCTCCTTCTTCAACCTGGTGCTGGTATATAACAAGGGCGCCGCCTTCAGCTTCCTGGCCAGCCAGGGAGGCTGGCAGCGCTGGTTCTTCACTGCCCTGGGACTCGGCGCCGCATTGTTCATCGTTTACCTGCTCAAGCGCCATGCCGGCCAGCGCATGTTTTGCTGGGCATTGGCTTTGATCCTGGGCGGCGCCATTGGCAATGTGATTGATCGTGTACTCTATGGCCACGTGATCGATTTCCTCGACTTCCATGTCGGTGGCTGGCACTGGCCCGCCTTTAACGTGGCCGACAGCGCCATCTGCATCGGCGCCGTGCTGTTCGTGCTCGATGAATTGCGACGCGTAAAAAAATAATATCCGGAAGGAGTACGCATGGAACTGGCTGGAAAAAAAATCATTCTGGGCCTCTCCGGCGGCATCGCTTGCTACAAGGCCGCCGAACTGGCGCGCCTTCTGGGCAAGGCAGGCGCCTCGGTGCAGGTGGCGATGACCGACGCAGCCACCCATTTCATGACTACCGTGACAATGCAGGCGCTGACGGGCAAGCCGGTATTTACCGACCAGTGGGACGGACGCATCGCCAACAACATGGCGCATATCGACCTGTCGCGCGAGGCGGACGCCATCCTGATCGCCCCCTGCTCCGCCGATTTCATGTTCAAGCTGGCGCACGGCGCCTGCGACGACCTGCTTTCCACCCTGTGCCTGGCGCGACCGGCTGGCTTGCCGCTCTTGGTGGCGCCGGCAATGAATGTCGAGATGTGGCAAAACCCGGCGACGCAGCGCAATGCGGCACGCCTGAAGGAAGACGGCATCCGGATCATGGGGCCGGGCGCGGGCGAGCAGGCCTGCGGCGAAACGGGCCTTGGCCGCATGCTCGAACCGGAGCAACTCCTGGAAGAAGTGATTGCCTCCTTCCAGCCCAAAGTCCTGTCCGGCAAACGCATCCTGCTGACAGCCGGCCCCACCTTTGAGCCGATCGACCCGGTACGCGGCATCACCAACCTCTCATCAGGCAAGATGGGGTTTGCCATTGCCCGCGCTGCCCGCGAAGCAGGCGCGCAAGTTACGCTGGTGACAGGGCCCACCGGCCTGCAGACGCCCTATGGCGTCACCCGCATCGATGTGCAAACTGCACAGCAGATGCAGGACGCAGTGCTGAAGCAGGTCAGCGGCCAGGATGTCTTCATTGCCGTGGCTGCGGTGGCTGACTGGCGCGTGGTCGGCGCCAGTGAACAGAAACTGAAAAAGGACGCGGCGGGCACCCCGCCGCAATTGCAGCTGGCTCCCAACCCGGATATCCTGGCTGCCGTGGCAGCGCTGCCGCAGCGCCCCTATTGCGTCGGTTTTGCCGCCGAGTCCGAGAATCTCGCGCAGTATGGCGAAGAAAAACGCCGCCGCAAGAATGTGCCTCTTTTGGTCGGCAACATCGGCCACCAGACTTTCGGCCGCGACGACAATGAACTGACGCTGTTCGAGGACAGCGGGCAAACCACGCTGCCGCGTGCGGACAAGCAGGCGCTGGCGCGCCAGCTGGTTGTCGCTATTGCGCGGCGCATCTGATTTCCTGCACCGGCCGCCGCATTGCCCGCGAGGCGATGCGGCAGCCACATTCTTTTTCCATCACAGCCCTATTTCCATGAAATCCATCGACGTCAAAATCCTCGACCCGCGCATGAAAGACCAGCTCCCGGCCTATGCTACCGGCGGCAGCGCGGGGCTTGACCTGCGCGCCTGCCTTGAGGCGCCACTGACCCTCCGGCCGGGCGAAACCCATCTGGTGCCCACCGGCCTTGCCATCCATATTAGCGACCCCGCCTATGCGGCAATGATCCTGCCGCGCAGCGGCCTGGGCCACAAGCATGGCATCGTGCTTGGGAACCTGGTCGGCCTGATCGACTCCGATTACCAGGGCCAGCTGATGGTATCGACCTGGAACCGCGGCCAGACGGAATTTGTCCTCAACCCCATGGAGCGGCTGGCGCAACTGGTGATCGTACCGGTGCTGCAGGTCGGCTTTAATGTGGTTGAAGAATTCGACAGCAGTGAACGCGGCGCCGGCGGTTTCGGCAGCACTGGCAAACATTGAAAGGACCACTCATGACCGAGCGCTTTACCCGCACCTCAAACCGCAAGCAGATGACCTGCCGTCTTGCCTCCCTGTTGCTGCCGGCAGCCCTTCTGACGGCCTGCGCCGTCCCGCCGCAGCAACCGGCCCAGCCGACCCCGGTCATCGCCAGCGTGCCAGCGGTGCCCGGTTCGGCGCAACAGCAAGCACTGCGGGCGATGGCAGAAGCGCAAAGCCGCATCGACCGCGTCACCGGCCCGCTGCTGGTGAATAACGCCCCCTTGTGCAAGTCGCACGCCTACAAGCTGCTCGGTTTTTCCGCCAAAAACAGGTATTCCTACTCGGCCGAACTGGCCGATACCGTGCAGCAGACCTTTGGCTACGGCGAGCGCCTGCAAGTCACCAACGTGCTTGCCGGCAGCGGCGCCGAACGCGTCGGCGTACTGCGCGGCGACATCCTGATCGCTGCCGAAAACAAGGAAATCCCGCCCGGCGAAAACGCCGAGCGCCAGGCTGCCACCGTGCTCGGACCGCTGGTGCGCGGACGCGCGCTGGTCAAGTTGACGGTGGAACGCAAGGGCGCGCCGATGTCGCTGGTGGTGCCGCTGACGCAATCCTGCGGATTCAGTGTCGACCTTGGCAACGCCGACCATGTCAATGCGTATGCTGACGGCCGCCGCGTCGTCATCACCCGCGGCATGCTGAACTTTGCACGATCCGAACAGGAACTGGCGTACGTGATCGCACGCGAAATGGCCCACAACATCCTCGGTCACGCCGGCAACCAGCGCATGGGCGCAACCCTGGGCGGCATCATCGACAACCTGATCCGCGTCACACCGGATCTGGATACCATGACTGGCCGCTCGGGTGTCATCCCCTATCCAGCCGCGCTGGACGCCGATGCCGACCGGCTCGGACTCTACCTGGCAGCCCGTGCGGGCTACAACGTCGATGCGGCAGCAGCGTTCTGGCAAAGGCTGGCCGAGCGCTACCCTGCTTCAGTCGCCAATGGCTATACGGCGATCCATCCGGATAACAGCGCCCGCCTGGCAGCGCTGGAAAAGGCCGCCGCCGAAATCCGCGCAAAACAGACAACCAAACGCCCCCTGCTACCCTAACTTCAGCCCCGCCAGAGGGGCAATAAAACAAAAGCCCGGCGCATTTGCATGCGCCGGGCTTTTTTCTTGCCGCTGCCTTATTCGATCTCGGCAGCTTCCAGCGGTGCGGCTGGCGGCGCAATGTCGCCTTCGATAAACTCCAGCTTGACCTGATCCTTCTCGTCCAGATCCACCGTCACGCGTCCGCCGGAGACCAGGCGGCCAAACAGCAATTCGTCGGCCAGGGCCTTGCGGATCATGTCCTGGATCAGGCGCGACATCGGGCGCGCTCCCATGAGCGGATCGAATCCCTTCTTTGCCAGGAAGCGGCGCAGCTTCTCGGAGAAGACGGCATCGACTTTTTTCTCGTGCAGCTGCTCTTCGAGTTGCATGAGGAACTTGTCCACCACGCGCAGGATGATTTCCTCGTCGAGCGCCTTGAAGCTGATGACGGCATCGAGGCGGTTGCGGAACTCCGGCGTAAACATGCGCTTGATGTCGGCCATTTCGTCACCCGCCTCGCGCTGCTCGGTGAACCCGATGGTGCGCCTTTGCAGGCTTTCGGCACCCGCATTGGTGGTCATGATGATGATGACATTGCGGAAGTCCGCCTTGCGCCCGTTGTTATCGGTCAGCGTGCCGTGATCCATCACCTGCAGCAGGATATTGAAAATATCCGGATGCGCCTTTTCGATCTCGTCGAGCAGCAGCACCGCATGCGGCTTCTTGGTGATCGCCTCGGTCAGCAAGCCGCCCTGGTCGAAACCGACGTAGCCAGGCGGCGCGCCGATCATGCGGCTGACTGCGTGGCGCTCCATGTACTCCGACATATCGAAGCGGATCAGATCAATGCCGAGGATGAAGGCCAGCTGCTTGGCGACCTCGGTCTTGCCGACGCCCGTGGGGCCGGAGAAGAGGAAGGAGCCGATCGGCTTGTCTGTCTTGCCCAGGCCCGCGCGTGCCATCTTGATGGCCGACGCCAGTGCCTCAATGGCCGGATCCTGGCCGAACACGACGTTTTTCAGGTCGCGGTCGATGGTCTGCAGCTTGCTGCGATCATCCTGGTTGACGGTCTGCGGCGGAATGCGCGCGATCTTGGCGATGATGTCCTCGATCTCGGCCTTGCCGATGGTTTTTTTCTGCTTGGACTTGGGCAGGATGCGTTGTGCAGCACCAGCCTCGTCGATAACGTCGATGGCCTTGTCGGGCAAGTGACGGTCGTTGATGAAGCGTGCTGCCAGTTCGGCCGCCGTGGTCAGTGCCGATGCCGAATACTTGATGCCGTGGTGTTCCTCGAAACGCGACTTCAGCCCGCGCAGGATCTGCACTGTCTGCTCGACTGTCGGCTCGTTGACATCAATCTTCTGGAAACGACGCGACAGGGCATGGTCCTTCTCGAAGACGCCGCGGTATTCGGTGAAGGTGGTTGCGCCGATGCATTTAAGCTGGCCGCTCGACAATGCCGGCTTCAGCAGGTTGGACGCATCCAGGGTACCGCCCGAGGCAGCGCCGGCGCCGATGATGGTATGGATCTCGTCGATGAACAGGATGCCGTTCGGATTATCCTTCAGCTGTTTCAGCACGGCCTTCAGGCGCTGCTCGAAATCGCCGCGGTACTTGGTGCCGGCCAGCAGCGCGCCCATGTCGAGCGAATACACGACCGCATTCTGCAGCACTTCCGGCACGTCGCCTTGCGTGACGCGCCAGGCCAGGCCCTCGGCGATGGCAGTCTTGCCCACGCCAGCTTCACCAACAAGCAGCGGATTGTTCTTGCGGCGGCGGCACAGGGTCTGGATCACGCGCTCGACCTCGGCTTCGCGGCCGATCAGCGGATCGATCTTGCCCTCGGCAGCGGCCTTGTTGAGGTTCTGGGTGAACTGCTCCAGCGGGCTTTCCTTGGCCTGTCCTTCGACCTGCGCATCTTCCGCACCCTCCGGCGACTTTTGCGGATCGCTTTGCTGATCCTTGCGCACCCCGTGGGAAATGAAATTCACCACGTCCAGGCGCGTCACGCCCTGCTGGTGCAGGTAGTACACCGCGTGCGAATCCTTCTCGCCGAAGATGGCCACCAGCACGTTCGCGCCGGTGACTTCCTTCTTGCCGTTGGATGCCGATTGCACGTGCATGATGGCACGCTGGATCACGCGCTGGAAACCCAGGGTCGGCTGGGTATCGACCTCGCTCGTACCGGGCACGGTCGGCGTATTGTCGCTAATAAAATTGGTGAGCGTCTTGCGCAGATCTTCGATGTTGACAGCGCAGGCGCGCAATACTTCCGCAGCCGACGGGTTGTCCAGCAACGCGAGCAGCAAATGCTCGACAGTGATGAACTCGTGTCGCGCTTGTCGCGCCTCAACGAAGGCCATATGCAAACTAACTTCAAGTTCTTGCGCAATCATGCTTCCTCCATCACGCACTGCAAGGGATGTCCTGCTTTCCTGGCGTGGGTTAATACCAACTCGACTTTCGTGGACGCAATATCCTTGGGATATACGCCGCACATTCCTTTTCCATCGCGGTGCACCTTGAGCATAATTTGCGTAGCAGTCTCACGGTCCTTGTTAAAAAATTCCTGAATGATCGCCACCACGAATTCCATCGGGGTGTAATCATCGTTTAACAATAACACCTGGTACATGGGCGGTGGTTTGAGCTTTTGCTCTTGCCGTGCCAGTACCGTCCCGTTGTCATGCTTAGTTGCCATGCGTCTATTCTAATGCTTTCACTTAGGCGCGCAACGCCCGAAAATAATTTCCACTACGGTTTTTAACGATATTACGCCCTTTCTTGATAGTGCGCAGGTGGCACCGGTTTAGAGTAAAACAAGAGCGATTTGTTGCGAACGCGCATAAATCAATAATTTGCCCATCTGATATCCCTTGACTTTCCCTTTTTTTCCTAGAACAATGAACAATATTGGCAAGGGTGAAAGTTGCACACTTGTTAATACGAAGTGAGCAGGTTTGAAGAGGGGGCAGCATTGCGCGAGCCTTCTTGCTTTTACGGCTCGTGTGATTAGTTCAATTTGAAAGAAGCTTTTTATTATGGCAACTGGTACTGTCAAGTGGTTCAACGATTCCAAAGGTTTCGGTTTTATCACTCCGGATGATGGTGGCGAAGATCTGTTCGCACACTTTTCCGCAATCCAAATGAACGGCTTCAAGACCCTCAAAGAAGGTCAAAAAGTCCAGTTCGAAGTAACGCAAGGCCCGAAAGGCAAGCAAGCTTCCAACATTCAGGCTCCCTGATTACCTTCAGAATGCCAAATGAAAAGCCCCGCTACCGCGGGGCTTTTTTATTGAATACGGGCCGCCGCAACATCAGCGCGTACCCGTAAAAAAAGCCGGACCAAGTCCGGCTTTCGTGTTTTTCCGCTGGCGCAGAATTACATGTTTTCGATCATGACATCGCCAAAGCCCGAGCAAGAAACCTGGGTTGCACCAGCCATCAGGCGGGCGAAATCGTAGGTGACTTTTTTCGAGTCGATGGATTTTTCCATCGAACTGATGATCAGGTCGGCTGCCTCGAGCCAGCCCATGTGACGCAACATCATTTCAGCGGACAGGATCAGCGAACCCGGGTTCACGTAATCCTTGCCGGCATACTTCGGTGCCGTGCCGTGGGTTGCTTCGAACATGGCCACGGAATCCGACAGGTTGGCGCCCGGGGCGATGCCGATGCCGCCGACTTGCGCTGCCAGGGCGTCGGAAATGTAGTCGCCGTTCAGATTCAGGGTGGCAATCACGCTGTACTCGTTCGGACGCAGCAGGATCTGCTGCAGGAACGCGTCGGCGATCGAATCCTTGACGATGATTTCCTTGCCGGTCTTCGGATTCTTGAACTTGCACCATGGGCCGCCATCGACCAGCTCGGCGCCGAATTCCTTCTGTGCCAGGGCGTAAGCCCAGTCACGGAAGCCGCCTTCGGTGTACTTCATGATGTTGCCCTTGTGAACGATCGTCACGGAAGGCTTGTCATTGTCGATGGCGTACTGGATTGCCTTGCGCACCAGGCGCTCAGTGCCTTCACGCGAAACCGGCTTGATGCCGATACCGGAAGTATTCGGGAAACGGATCTTCTTGACGCCCATTTCCTTGGTCAGGAATTCAATGAGTTTCTTGACGCTGTCGGAACCTTCGGCCCATTCGATGCCGGCGTAAATATCTTCGGAGTTTTCACGGAAGATGACCATGTCGGTCTTTTCCGGCTCACGCACCGGCGAAGGCACGCCCTTGAAATAGCGCACCGGGCGCAGGCAGACATACAGGTCCAGTTCCTGGCGCAGTGCCACGTTCAGGGAACGGATGCCGCCGCCGACTGGCGTGGTCAGCGGGCCCTTGATCGAGACGACGTAGTCCTTCAGGACCTTCAGGGTTTCTTCCGGCAGCCAGACGTCAGGACCATAGACCTTGGTCGACTTTTCGCCTGCATAGATTTCCATCCAGTTGATCTTGCGCTTGCCGCCATAGGCCTTGGCAACGGCAGCATCGACCACCTTGATCATGACCGGGCTGATGTCCACGCCGGTGCCGTCACCCTCGATGTAGGGAATGACTGGATTGTCGGGAACGGTCAGGGAGAAATCGGGGTTGACGGTGATTTTTTGGCCGTCTGCAGGTACTTTGATATGTTGGAACATCTTGGTCTCCAGGTGGAAGGAGGGTTTGACCGGTGTTTTTTCGAACCGCCGGTTCTAAATCAAATGCTGGTCTTATATAAGACATAAGACAACATTTCGTATTATGCACTAGAATTTTACTCTATGCCATATTGTGGCAATAAATTGGGACGCTGACAAGCACCGGCAAGTCCTTGCAAGCGCTCACTCACGCCCATCCGTGCGCTTGCCGAACAAGTACAATCATGCGAGCCACCTGCTCAATCGCCCTGTTCAAGATCAAGATGCCGCTTATCCTTTTTAACAAGCCTTACTCGGTCATGTGCCAGTTTTCACCGCACCCCGATCGGCAAACGCTGGGCGATTACATCGCCATTCCCGGCATCTACCCCGCAGGCAGGCTCGATGCCGATAGCGAAGGCCTGGTGCTGCTCACCGATGATGGCAAACTGCAGCATGAACTCAGCCATCCGGAACGCAAGCAGGCAAAAACCTATATCGTCCAAGTCGAAGGAAAACCGGACGCGGCGCAACTGGCGCGCCTCGGCGCGCCGCTGGACCTGGGCGATTTCACGACCCAGCCCTGCCATGCCCGCCAGATCGCCGCCCCGGAATGGCTCTGGCCACGCAATCCTCCGATCCGCCAACGCGCCAACAGCCCGACCAGCTGGCTGGCACTAACCCTCACCGAAGGCAAAAACCGGCAAGTCCGGCGCATGACTGCGGCGGTCGGATTGCCAACCCTGCGCCTGGTGCGGATAGCGATCGGGTCTTTCACATTGGAAAATTACCCTCTGCTGCCGGGAGAATGGCAGGAAGTCGATGCCAATTAACTGCGAACCAACCCGGATGGCCTTCGCCTTCCGCCACCGAAACATTTCCGGTCTTCTGAAAAAAATGTCAACCGAAGGTCCGACATCCCGTTATTGGAAGTGATTCAATAGAATCGCCTCTCATGAACGCCTTTTTAGGAGTATCAAATGAAGAAGATTATTGCTGCCCTGGTTGCCGGTCTGTTTGCCACTTCCGTTTTCGCTCAAGCTGCGGCTCCCGCAACTCCGGCCACCCCGGCCGCACCAGCCGCTACCGCTGAAAAAGCGCCTGCTGCTGCAAAAGCACCGGTCAAGAAGACAAAAGCCAAGAAGTCTACGAAGAAAGCCAAAAAGGCTGCTGCCGCTCCGGCCGCTGCCGCGCCTGCCGCAGCCCCTGCACCGGCTGGCGCTGCCAAGTAAAAGGCAACCCGCTTCGCAAAAAAGGCAGGCGCGTCCTGCCTTTTTTGTTTTCCAGTAATTTTGTATTATCCAGTCTGTCCAATTCAGCAGGCAGCCCATGAAAACTATTTTTCCCCGCCTTTTCCGCCCCACGCTTGCGGCAGCGCTCATTCTTTGCGCCAGCGCCGCCAGCGCCCAACAGGCGGTAAAGTTTCGTACCCTCCCCCTCAATATCGGCATTCATGTGATCCAGGCTGAGGCTGCCGCGACCCCGGCACAGCGCGAGCAAGGATTGATGCACCGGGAAAAGATGGGGCCGAACCAGGGCATGGTATTCCTCTTTGAGGGCGCGACCACGATTTGCATGTGGATGAAGAACACCCTGCTCCCGCTCTCCGTTGCCTTTATCGACGAACAAGGAAAAATCGTGAATATCGCGGACATGCAACCGCAAAGCACGGAATCGCATTGCGGCGAGAAACCGGTCAAATATGCGCTGGAAATGAATCAGGGCTGGTTCCGGCAAAAGAATATCAAGCCGGGCACCCTGGTGGATGGCTTGCCGCGCTAAATCAAAATACCAACAACAAAAGCCGCGTGTTGCACGCGGCTTTTTTACTTCGCCATCCCGCCAAGCAAGCTCAGCCGGGATGCGCAAGCAGATTGATCAGGCCAGCGCCTTGATGGCGGCAGACAGGCGGCTCTTGTGGCGAGCAGCCTTGTTCTTGTGGATGATCTTCTTGTCGGCGATGGTGTCGATGGTGGACACGGATGCCTGGAAAATCTGCGCAGCAGCGGCTTTGTCGCCGGCCTGGATCGCCTTGCGCACTGCCTTGATTGCGGTGCGCAGCGTCGAACGCTGGCTGGAATTGTGAGCGTTCAACTTGACTGCTTGACGAGCACGCTTGCGCGCTTGTGCGGTATTTGCCATGAAAATATCCTAAACGGTGTCCGAGTAATGCGTCCGCAATACCAGCATGCAGGTACCACGAGCCAAATTCTGTAAAGCCGTCGAGTATAAGCTTTTTTCATCAGATTGGCAATGACTTGTTGCCGCACGCTATAATCGTCCCCCATGAACCTGTACAGAGCCTTGGTCACCGTCTCCGGAATGACCCTGTTGTCGCGCATTACCGGCCTATTGCGCGAATTCCTGATCGCCCGGGCATTTGGCGCTTCAGCCTACACGGATGCCTTTTTTATTGCCTTCCGCATCCCCAACCTGCTGCGGCGCCTGTTTGCCGAAGGCGCGTTCTCGCAGGCATTCGTGCCGATCCTGGCGGAATACAAGAACCAGCGCGGCGATGGCGCCACCAAAGAGTTGACCGACCATGTCGCCACCATCCTGGTGTGGTCCCTGGTGCTGACCAGCCTGGCCGGCATCCTGGCCGCGCCGACGGTGGTGTATTTTATTGCCACCGGCTTAAAAGATGAAGGCGATGTCTTTAATGCCACTGTCACGATGACACGCATCATGTTCCCGTACATCGGCTTCATGTCGTTCGTTGCACTGGCTGGCGGCATCCTGAATACCTGGCGCGAATTCCGCATCCCGGCGTTTACGCCTGTCTTGCTGAACCTATCCTTCATCGCCGCCTCACTCTTCCTGGCTCCGCACCTCAAGCAGCCGGTGTATGCACTGGCGATTGCCGTATTTATTGGCGGCGTGCTGCAACTGGCGATCCAGATTCCTGCCCTGAAAAAAATCGGCATGTTGCCACGCATCGGCTTTAATCCTTTAGATGCGTGGCGTGATCCCGGCGTACGGCGCGTCCTGAAGCAAATGGTGCCAGCAACCTTTGCTGTTTCCGTTGGACAAATTAGCATCATCATCAATACCAATATCGCCTCGCGCCTGGAGAACGGCAGCGTGTCCTGGCTCAATTATGCCGACCGCCTGATGGAATTCCCGACGGGCATGTTGGGCGTGGCGCTTGGCACCATTTTGCTGCCCAGCCTTTCCAAGGCGCATGCCGATGGCGATCCAGCCGAGTACGCGTCACTGCTTGACTGGGGCTTGCGCCTGACCTTCTTGCTGGCATTACCGGCTGCGGTAGGCTTGGCCACGCTGTCGGAACCGCTGACCACAACGCTTTTCCATTACGGCAAATTCTCCGCCAACGCAGTCGCCATGACGGAACAGGCATTGATCGCCTACGGCGTCGGCTTGCTGGGACTGATCCTGGTAAAAATCCTGGCTCCCGGCTTTTACGCAAAACAAGATATCAAAACCCCGGTCAAAATCGCTATTGGCGTGTTGATTGCCACGCAGTTGATGAACCTTGCATTTGTTCCGCGGATTGCCCACGCCGGCCTGGCGTTATCGGTTGGCCTCGGCGCATGCCTGAATGCCGGCCTGCTGTTCTGGGGTTTGCGCCGGCGCGGGATCTACATGGCGCAACCTGGCTGGGGACTGTTTTTCGTCAAGCTGGCAGGCGCGGTCATTCTGATGGCAGGCGTGGCCATCTGGGGTGCGGAGCGCTTCAACTGGATTGCGCTGCAGGCCCACCCATTGCAACGCATCGGCGCGCTGGCATTGGTGGGCACTGCCTGCATCGTCACCTATTTTGCAGCGCTGTTTGCCATGGGTTTCCGGTTCCGCGATTTCAAGCGCCATACTGCATGATGCGGTAGCGCTCCCGGCGTCGTGGCATTATGATGGGTAGACATACTGACAGTTTGTGACAACGATGATCAGCGCCCTTGATTATTTTTCCGCGCTCGTGCAACAGGACGACGACCTGCCTCTATTTGAGGCAGCCCTGGCGATTGCCCAGGATGCTGACCCCCACCTTGATTTTGGCGCGGTGCAGGAAACCGTCGACAGCTTCGCTGCCGAAGTAAAACGCCGCCTTCCCTCCGGCGCGTCAGACGTGCAAAAGTTGCGCATGCTCAATCATTACTTCTACCACGAGCTGGGTTTTGCGGGCAACGTCAATGATTACTACGACCCGGCCAACAGTTACTTGCAGCGTGTAATCGAGTGCCGGCGCGGCATTCCGATTTCGCTCGCCGTCATTTACATTGAAATGGCGCAACAGATCGACTTGGAAATTCGCGGGGTGTCGTTTCCGGGGCATTTCCTGATGAAGCTGTCGGTGCCGTCAGGGGAAATCATCCTCGACCCGTTCAATGGCGCCAGCCTGTCGCGCGAAGAACTGGAAGAACGCCTGGCTCCGTATGTGGGGGATTATCACCAGCCCGACCTGTCACTGGCGACTTACCTGCAGACGGCACAGCCACGCGTCATCCTGGCGCGTATGCTGCATAACCTGAAGGCGCTGTTTTCCGAACGCGGTGACTGGGAGCGCATGCTGGAAGTGCAGCAGCGGCTGGTCGTGCTGCTGCCAGGCGACGCGGCAGAACGACGGGACCGGGGGATTGCTTACTCGCATCTGGATTGCCCGCGCGAGGCGGTGGAGGATTTGCAGGCTTATCTGGAAGAATATCCGGATGCGAATGATGCGGCTAGGTTGAGGGCGCGGGTGGAGGAGTTGCGGGGGGCGGGATGATTGGACAGAAGCGTATAACCCTCGCTCAGTTTAGCCATCCCATCCGAAAATCGGGACAATTTATGACTGGTGGTCTTCGATATCAAGAAGGGAGCGTTGCTCCACGCTCTTGAAATCAAATAGGAAGTCGCCGTGCCAAAGCAAATTACCTATCACCTGGAAAATTGACTTGTTCCGCACGCATTAAGCAACATGCTGGACGGATGACGAGATCTCTGCGATCTGCTTTTTTTCAATGGAAGGATGCATAAAATTTGCGTAATGCGCGCCAGCCGGTTTGTAGCTATCGGATCCCATGTAAATCCTGCGGTAACGTAAGTATCCTCCTGGCACAGAAAATAAGGGCTCAATACCTTCCCGCCCTGTTTTGTCAGGGACGATGAGCAATAATTCCTCCGGCGTGCCCTTCACACTCCTGTATTTTAGAACCTTTTCTCTGTCGCTTTTTGACAACCGGAAAGGGTTCGGCGCAATCGAATTCTTTCCAAAATTAGAGTCCCACTCTCTCTCCCTTTCCTCCTGAGCGGCAAGTATGTCCAAAGCATGCAATAGGTCTGGTATATCACTCCCAAACGGCTTGAACCAGGCGCGTGAATCGTGCACGAATTGTTCTAAAAAGTCTGTGATGGCTGCTGGGGGCGTTGCTTTTTCCCAGAATTTTTCAATTTCCGTCCACTCCGGATTATGGAAGGGAGGTGGCACCGAAGTATCTTGCCAACTCGGGCCTGAAGGCCGAGATTGCAGATTTTTTTTCCATTTCAGCCACTTATTAAAATTCTTGATCTCTTGCTCGAACTCTTTATCCGCTTCCAGAATATCGGTTTTATCGAAAGCATTTACCGAACTGTTTGCAACATTTGGCAAATCCTTCATATTCCCGGCCATTTTCTTGCGCCATAAAATGTACAACTGATGTTGTTGCGCCATTAGCGTCTCTAGCGGTACAGAATGAGGCTTTTCATCTTTCCCGATCGGGTTCTTGAAATGTTCATTGGTATGTTTGACATAAGCATTGAACTTTTCAATTACAGCTGGATCAAGCTTGAAGGCGCGTTTCACCGATTCCGGAGCTTCTTCCAACTTTAATGGCACACCAACCAAGCGCGCGGCACGATACATAACAGCCAGTGTTATGCGTGCAATCATGTCCGCGCCTTCTTTGTCTTTTCCGCGGCCTTGCTCCAACGGCTTGTATCCGCCACCAATATCAGAATGCACGCCGGGAAATACGATTTCCATAGAGTTGGTGGGAACCACTCCCAAATATGAGACGGAATCCAACGGGAATGAGCGCCTTATTTCGTGACTCGATACCAAATGCAGACATTTTTTCGGATGGTCTGGAATTTTTAGTGAACTCTCCGCATCAGCCCATGCCTGATGGCCATCAGCCACGGGGGCCGTCGCCGCAAGGCCCACCGATGCAACGGTATCGAACAAACCTAAAAAATCAATTGTGACTGGGATGGTGCCAAGTGTTAACCCAGACTGGCCAGAGATCTTCGCATCTTCTTCACACAGCCAAATGAACCAATTGCAAAAAGCGCGCGCTTCAGTAGCGCCGCGCGAAAATCCAAACATCGACGCATAAATATTTTGCACCTCTCCGCGGTCCATCAGCTTGCCTTGACCAACCGGCACATAAGAACCTAATGAGTTGCGTAAGTCGCGCAATGCTCCCCTGAAAGCATTAAGAAATTTCTCGATTGGCTGCTCTCCACGTTCCTGCCTATCCATGTGAGAAGGCGCACGATAGTTCCTATCCTTAAACCTAGGCAAGGTCAGCTTATTAAATGTAGATAGAAATGTCTGTTTCTTGATGAGTTTGCCGCCCTTATAGTATTGATGGACATTGTTGATTGCCTCTACCAGAGCCCAGATAATACGATTCTCTCCCAAATAACAAAATGCCAGACCTTTGGGCCGATCATCCGTCATGCTGAACCCCTGCCCGCTATCCTTGACTTCATCAAATGGAGTACCGACTCCAGGAACATATGTGCGGAAGAAGCTGTTGTGATACTTATCCTTCAATTGCGGCCATATTGGGCTGCCGTGATCATCTTTACCTCCGGGGAAGGCCTCATAAAGCCGCGCAACGTTACTATGTGCATGATGGCTACGGTCGCGCAGCAAATTATTGTTGGTGCCGTCGAAGAAGAAACCGAATGAAAGATTAACTGTGCATTTCGGGGGAAAGCCAAGTTCGAAGCATTCTCGTTCGCGGATAATTTTTTGAATTTTTGACGCCTCATCTCTATCAAAAAATTGTTCACTAATAGACGGCTCTTTCGCCTCCAAAGGATATGTGTTTGCAAAAAATGCAGTCATGGCTTATTCCTTTTCAATCTTTCAATGTTTTCCTTTGTGATTTCAATGGCATTTTTTATATCTTGCAATTGCTCTGGCGATCTTTTAATGCCGTCCTCTTTCTCCAATTTCGATAACATGGCCTGCTCTCGCTGCAGCCTCTCCCCCCATCGCTTGAACAGATACTCACGCGAAGCAACCGGATATCCTTTGATTTTTCCAGGCCATTCAGGGCGCGTTGGAAGATAATCTGACACCACTGCCTCAACGCTTTTATCTTCATAAACGATAAGCCAGATATCACCCGCCTCTCCTGCAGCATACGGTGGCACACTGACTAAATGCTTGTGCAGTTCCTTTTCAGGATAAAACCTGTATTTGACGACTACCTGCAGTTTCGGATGCCATTTTTTCGGTATGCCGAAACAACATACGGTTCCTCCAGTGCTATACGGATTGAGTGATTCGCCGCCACCACCACTATCTGGTTCGCCCGGCCGCTCTACTGCGATGTATTCAATTTCTTTACCAGAATAGTTGATTGCCTTGACCCCCGCACCAACCCGCTCATCTTTCGAAGCCTCGGCTGGCGGCACGCATGCAGTCATGAACATCATCACGACTACTGCGAGAAATGCGCGCTGCAATAACGGTTTAGAACTTGTTTTCATGATGTCTAACTCTGTCGATAATTATTGTGCTGCACGTGGCATCGCTCGAATACTCATACGTTGACAGACTCCACCCAGATGGTATGTAAAGCGTCATAAGTAGAGGGCCGACTCGCTTCAGCCCGCCAAGTAGAAACCGGAAGACTGTGTTTCAAATGTGGATACGTCAATCCCATATGACACAGATTAAATCGCTCTGATGAACCGTCTATCTGTGCATGGTTTGCGCAGTCCAGCCAATAACGCACCAATTCATGTGCGTGTGCAGGGGTATGGCAATCGATTAAGCCGGATGCGCTTCTTCGTAATTGGAACAACACATTATCCGGTTCGGAAGCGGCCATCAGTTGCCCGCACTGCTCATCGCTCAAAATGACAGCATCCGCTGCTGCCAAATTATTTCCCCCAATTTTTGGCAAAGGCAATTTCTGCCATTTAGCTGATCGCGTCAGGTATTGCCAGTGCTGAGCCGGGCCACAGAATTGAGCAAGTTGCTGCGGACTTAATACATCAAATAATTCTGGCAAGATGCGCGTATCGGCGAACGATAATGCAAGCGCGTGATCGGCAGCGTCAACAATGCACCAGGGTGCCAATCTTCTGGCAAGTTGCGCCAGTGATTCTGGCGTGACGATGATACTTAACGCGGGTAAGCCATTTGTTTTTTTTAATAAGGCAGCCCACGTGCGTCGGGCTGGTTCCAAATATTCGACAAGAATAGGTGACACGCACAGCGTTTCTTCGTCTGCACTTGGTGTATTAGCGTAGAGTGCAATGAACGGCAAAGATCCAGAACGCTTGAGAAGCGTATAACACGCCTCATTCAACACGCCTTCTATCAAGGCATAAATGTTCGCTTTGGGAAATTCAGTGCGCAATTCAGATAGCCCCCTATGCCAAGACTCTTGCCAATCAGCAGGATAAGCGTCAATTCTCATGATTGTAGGGTTCATGCCTCTACCAAAGAGAACGGTGAACCGGATTCAGCCGCATTCCTTTTGCATTGTTTGCATATTGATTTAGGGAATCTTGGGAGTATGTAATTTTCACTCGTCGGCCCCGTAAAACTCTTACTACTCGCCTTGATCGAAATCGTCCCCGGACAGGCAAAGGTAATATCCCCACCCTCAATCCTGAGTGATGCCCCGCCCTCCGTACAAAGCTCGATGCTCTTCGCCGCCGCAAAGTCGATATGACTATGCGCCGAAACCAGCTTCATCACTTCCTTCGCTGCAAACGTCATCGCGTCGTTCTGCGCTTGAATGTCCACATCACCCTGCCCTGCGTAAAGTTTGATACCTGCGTCCCCCTCACCAGCTCGCACTGCACCAGCCAGCAAGCCAATCGCCTGCCCCGAGTGAACTGTCAGTGCCTCGCCCACCGCCACGTACATGTCGCGCCCACTGGCAAAGTGCGCCACTTCCCCGGCCGCCACATGCATCCCATCCGCCGCCGTCATCCCTAGACCCGCCTGCGCTGCCACCGTCACCAACGGCGCGGTCATGTATGGGATTTTTTCTCCCGTGCCATCTTCGTCGCCATCCGCAGCACTCACCTGCCCTGATGCCATCTTCAGCATCGCCGCCAGCGGCGGCAACGCATCATCCAGATTGCTCTGCGCATCCGTGCCATTCAAGGTCTTGCCACCTTCCGCTGCAACCATGCGCACCGTCTGGTGCGTCTGCGCCGCGTTGCTGAAAGTATCCGCAAACCCCTGCGCCTGCTTCAGCAACGCAACTCCTGCTGCATTGTCGCCGACGGCTTCCGCCTGGCCGCCGGGCGCACTGCCGTAATAGGTAGTAAACAACAATCCCTTGCCAGCGCGGATTGCCCCATAAGCATCCGTGCGCAATTCCCAGCCCGTGCCGCGAAAGCTGCCGCGGAAATTGTCTGCCTGGTGAATCAGGTGACCAAAATTCAATTGCGTCGTCGCCGTATCGGTGGCCAGCTTCGCGCGCAGGCGCCCGGCCGTATCATCGAATATCAGCTGATTGCTTTGCCTGGCATAGCCATCCGCCCCCAGCGCTACGCTCTTGAAGCCGGACAGGAAGCCGCCATGCCGGTGCTCCCCTGCTGCGGCAGCATGCCACGCCGGTGAGGCGCCCGCGCCCATGCGGTTATCCTGCCCGCCCGTTACATGGTCTTTCGCGTTACCGAAAGACTCGGACTCATCCTGCCCCTGGCCGTTGTAAAGCACGCCATTGACGATGGGACGGTCAATATCATTCCCAAAAAATTTCACCAGCACTTCCTGCCCAATGCGGGGAATGAATTGCGCGCCATAGCCGGGGCCAGCGAAGAGTTGGGTCACACGCACCCAGCAGGTGTTCGATTCGCAGGTTTGCCAGTGGAAGCGCACACGAATCCGTCCGAGCGCATCGGTATGCACTGTGCCGGCGCTGGCAGTGGTGCCATCGGGGCCGACCACGATGGCTGTCTGGCTGCCCTGCGCAGTCGGCTTCGGATTAAGCAAAAGCCCGGTGCCATCGACCAGGGCCGGGCGCCAGACAATGTCGGCGCGAATGGCGGTGAAGCGATTGGCGTAGCCATTGGCCTTTGCCTGCTCCAGCAGCGCGTCCCAGCTTGCGCGCGCCAAATGTGTTGCAGCGATGGTGCCGTCCTGGGTGCTGTCGGCAATGCCCTCCCTGGCCAGAAGAGTGGCGGCATCCGATGCCTCGTCTGCACAGGCATCGGCCAGCATGAAGCCATCCTCGCGCCACGCAGGTGCGCGCTGGCGCCCATGATAGCCAGGTGCCGGCCCCAGGCGGGCTGCCAGATCAGCCTGCATGCCCGCTGGCAGGTTATTGACGCCTGCGTGTAAGGCCCCCAGGAGCGCAAAGCGGCGGTGCTTGTCTTCGCTGGCAGTGTCGCTGCGGCGCGGAAACGGCGCTTCGGTCAAATCGAACACGCTGCCCGCGCGGAAGGTGCGCACCGTGCCTTGGCCGAACCAGGTCTTGGTGCGCGCATCCATGGCTTCACGCAAGATGCGCACGTAGTGTTCGGCTTCATCTTGCGAAGCAAAAGGGTACAGCCCCAGCCAGTCGCAGGATTCGACAAAAGGCATGTTCTTGTTGACGCTTGGGTGCGCCGTAGGAAGCGACGCCGCAATCACGCGCTTGGCCTTGTAATCCCAGCCGGAAATGGTCGTGATTTCGGGCTGGGACAGCCGTTCGCAACCGAGTTGCTGGATACTGTCCTGCACTTCGACGGCCGCATCGCGATGAAAGCGGATGCCGCGCCCACCGTTGGCGTGTTGCGAGGAATAGTCTTCCGCAAAGGATGCAGCCGAATCAGCAAACAGCACCAGGCGCTGACGCGACAAGGACGAATCGCTGTCGTCTTCCTCGAAATAAAAGCCGATGCCCTCCTCGGCCAGGATGCGCGTCAGGAAAGCATAGTCGGATTCGCGGTATTGGCAGCAATAGCTGCGGGGACGCAGGCCATCAATGTAGCCTTGGGCTTCGGGGGTGATGCGCCAGTTGTTGCGCGGGGCATCGCCGGCGAAAATAGCTTCGACGATCTGCAACAGGCTCTGCTCCTGGAACACCCGCGAAGTGCGGCGCTGCGTCGCCAGCCAGAGCCAGGGCACTACGCTGAGACGATAACGCGCCAGCCCGCCATCGGCGCCGAGTTGCGCCGCTTCCGCCACCCAGCCGCTGCGTTGCGTGCGGGTGCCATCTGCAAGCGTGATATGGAGCGTGACCTGCTGCCACAGCAGGGATTTCAATTCAATGCGGCAATCGGTGGAGAGGCAGGTGATGTGCCATTCGTAGAGGCTGGAGAGGGCTTCACGCCCGACCCAGCTTTCCACCATCAGTGCGCCAGCGCCAAGCGGCGTGTCCAGGTCATACAGGCGGGTGTCGGCGGTGAACGCGGCAATATGGCCGGCCAGGGCGCCGGCCCCCGGGAAAGCCTCGGACATGCTATCTCCCTAACAATTATTGTTTATTTTTCAATAATTCGGAAGATAATCGAAAATTATTTTTTTATCAACAATTTCCCAGAGGTTTTACGCTATTTCTTGCTTTGCGCCTCAATTGTTTCCCACTTCTCAAGATTTTCTAAAAGCAAGTCATCAATTTCCGCATAGCGCTGGTTCAACGCCTGCACTTCCTGGGGTTGCTTGGCATACAGCTCCGGATCGGCGAGGCGGGCCGTAATCGCCTTTTGCTCTTCTTCCAGCTTGGCAATTAATGCCGGCAATTCGTCCAGCGCGCGCTGTTCCTTGTAGCTGAGTTTTTTCGGCTTGACCGCAGCTGCCGCTTCCTGCTGTGCGGCGACTGCGTCCTGCTTGGCATCTGCCTTCGCCTCGGTTTTTCCCGCTGCCTTGTTCGACGCTGCCGTCGAAGCCGGACGCACGCGTTCCCAGTCGCTGTAGCCGCCGACATATTCGCGCCACAGGCCATCGCCTTCGGCCACAATCACCTGGGTCACCACATTGTCGAGGAAGGTGCGGTCATGGCTGACCAGGAACACCGTGCCGTCGTAATCGGTCAGCAATTCTTCCAGCAATTCCAGCGTTTCGATATCCAGGTCATTGGTCGGCTCGTCCAGCACCAGCACGTTGGCGGGCTTGGCAAACAGGCGCGCCAGCAGCAGGCGGTTGCGCTCGCCGCCGGAGAGCGACTTCACCGGCGAACGGGCGCGCTCGGGGGCAAACAGGAAGTCGCCCAGGTAGGTCATCACATGCTTGCGCTGGCCATTGATCTCGACCCAGTCGCTGCCCGGCGCAATCGTGTCGGCCAGGCTGGTATCTTCGTTCAACTGCGCGCGCATCTGGTCGAAGTACGCCACTTGCAGCTTGCTGCCCTGGCGCACTGTGCCGCGGTCGGGCTGCTCCTCGCCGAGGATCAGCTTCAAAAGCGTCGTCTTGCCGGCGCCGTTGGCGCCGATCAGGCCAATCTTGTCGCCACGCATGAGGATCGTGGAAAAATCGCGCACGATGACCTTGCTGCCATAGCTCTTGTCGACATTTTCGATTTCGGCAACGATCTTGCCGGAACGCTCGCCCGAGGCGACATCCAGCTTGACCTGGCCCTGCACGTCGCGGCGTGAGCCACGGGTGCGGCGCAACTCCTCCAGGCGCCTGACCCGGCCTTCATTGCGGGTGCGGCGTGCTTCCACGCCCTTGCGGATCCAGACTTCTTCCTGCGCGAGGAACTTGTCGAACTTGGCATTTTCCACGGCCTCGTTTTCCAGCAATTCCTTCTTGCGCGCCTGGTAGGTGCTGAAATTGCCGGGGAAAGACAGCAGGCGGCCGCGATCCAGTTC
The DNA here is from genome assembly GCF_004114795.1 of Janthinobacterium sp. 17J80-10. Lineage (NCBI taxonomy): Bacteria > Pseudomonadati > Pseudomonadota > Betaproteobacteria > Burkholderiales > Oxalobacteraceae > Janthinobacterium > Janthinobacterium sp. 17J80-10. The sequence continues at coordinate 3,271,614 of NZ_CP035311.1, forward strand.
GATGATGCGTGTGGCGACATTGTCAAGGAAGCGGCGGTCATGGGTGATGAACAGCACGCTGCCCTTGAATTCGCGCAGCAAGCCTTCCAGCCACAGGATGGAAGTGAAGTCGAGGTGGTTGGTCGGTTCATCCAGCAGCAGCACGTCGGGCGCGCCGACCAGGCCGCACGCCAGCGCCACGCGCTTTTGCATGCCGCCCGAGAGCGTACCGACCAGCGTATCCCCTTTCAGGCTCAACCGGTCCAGCGTGGCTTCGACGCGGCTCTTCAAGCTCCAGGCATCGGCGGCATCGAGCTGCACCTGGATATCGTGCATGCGCTCCATCAGGGCGTCGTCATTGTCGCCACCGAACTGGGTAGTCAGATCGTCATATTCAGCCAGCAGCGCCGGCAGGTTGCCCAATCCTGAGGCAACCGCATCGAAGACCGACATTTCGGGGGCAAAATGCGGTTCCTGCTCGACAAAGGCGATTTTGACGCTTTGCTGCATGACCAGCAGGCCATCGTCCAGTTTGGACCTGCCGGCGATGATTTTCAGCAAGGACGATTTTCCGGTACCGTTACGGCCAATCAGGCCGACACGCTCCCCGGTTTCCAGGGAAAAATCCGTATGGTCGAGCAACGGGACGTGGCCGAAAGCGAGCTGCGCATCGGAAAGGGAAATGACTGCCATAGGGAAGAAAATGAGGTGAATGCAACCCGCATTGTACCGAGTCCGCTGGTTTTCGTATTAATTTCTGGCCGGGCTCGGCTATAATCTCGGTCGCAACATGCCTTTATTGCTTGCAAGCGTCTCGCCGTAGTTCAATGGATAGAACGAGTGCCTCCTAAGCGCTAGATACAGGTTCGATTCCTGTCGGCGGGACCAAATCCCCTCATCGCAATTTGGCTTTTTATATGGCCAGCAGCCTCTCAAAGTCCTCTGCCGGGAGTGGCCGGGAATATAAGAATCCTTGCGCATAATCGCATCCTGCAGCAAGCAACAAGTCCCTCTGCGCCGCAGTCTCCACCCCTTCCGCTATCACTTTCAATCCCAGCTTGTGCGCCATTAAGATAATCGCTTCCGACAACACCATGTCTTGCGATCCTGGCGCAAGGTTGCGCACGAAGGATTGGTCGATCTTTAAATAATCGATGTCGAAATGCTTGAGATAGGAAAGCGAAGCATAGCCAGTGCCGAAATCGTCAAGCGACACCTGGATCCCTGCATCGCGAAAACCGAAAATTTTCGCCGTGGTTGCTTCGTTCGGCGAAAGCAGTAAACCTTCGGTAATCTCGACCACAATATTGGCGCCAGAGATACCCAGGCTGCGCAAAAATTTGCTCCACTGAGGATCTTGATCTATCGCGCTATTAAACTGGACAGGCGAAACATTGATGCTGATCTGAAATGCACGCTGGTTCGCGGCACACCAACTCGATGCCTGGTGTGCCGCTTCCCGAAATACCCATTCACCGATCGGATTGATCAAGCCTGTTTCTTCAGCTGTCAGGATAAATTCCTGCGGCTGAATCATGCCGCGCGTCGGATGATTCCAGCGCAACAAGGCTTCGGCCTTGCATATCGTCCCGGTCGCCATTTCTATGATCGGCTGGTAATACACTTCAAATTGCTCTTCGTCGATTGCTTTGCGCAAGTCATTTATGAGGCGCAATCTAAGCTGCGCAGCCGTTTGCAGGGCAGGCGTGAAATAACTGCGGCGATTGCGGCCCTCATTCTTTGCCGCATACATCGCCTGGTCCGCATTTTTCAGGAGGACTTCCACGGTCTTGCCATCGTCTGGATAAACGGTGATGCCAATACTCGCTGTGACAAATACCTGCTCGCCTTTTAAAAAATAGGGTCGCGCAATTTGCTGGAGGATTAATTGGGCCAGCCGTTCAATGCTGGAGGCGTCATGCAGTTCACCCAGAATGATCGTGAATTCATCGCCGCCCAGGCGGGCAACGGTGTCCGTTTCACGAATGCATTTGCACAGCCGCTCGGCGGTTTCCTTCAGCAGCAGGTCGCCAATGTCATGGCCAAGGGTATCGTTTACTTCCTTGAAGCCGTCCAGATCGAGGAACATCAACGATAGCGGATGGCCTGTACGATGGCCGGTCGCCACTGCATGCGCAAGCCGGTCATGAAACATCCGCCGGTTCGGCAGGCCAGTCAAGGTATCGAAGTTGGCCTGGCGCCAGACCGTTTCTTCCGATTTTCTCCTCTCGGTAATATCATCAAAAAGCCAGATGATCCCTTTTTCCAGGTCATCGGAATCAATTGCCTTGCAGGTCACCTTGTACCAAAGCAGCTCGCCATTTTTGCGCATCCGCTCGCCTTCGAGCGTAAATGGTTCGCCATTCGCCAAGGCTGCACCCAGTTCATTGGTGACGGGACCAGTTGCTTCGTCGACTGGATACATGACGTCATAGAATTTCATGCCAACCAAGGTTTCCAGCGGCTGCCCGATCAGGTCCGCAAACTTTGCATTGGCGCTTGCTATGACGGTTTTGCTCTCCAGGCCCGTAGTCAGGACAATACCGATGGGCGAGCGCTCAAGGATAATTTTCTCAATGGAAGTGCTGCGGATTAACTTGGACTCCGTCGCTGCTTTTGTAAAAATCAGCCAGGCCAGAATGGCGGCCATGATGACAAACACGCTGCCAATGCCCCGAATCTGGGTACCGATCTCGCTCAACCGCTCGTCAAGATAGAGATTGGTTGCAGCCAGCTCACCCCAGCTGCCACGTTCAGCATCATCCATATCACGGATTAACGTTCGGGTATTGGCAATCAATTGCGCCAGCTGTTCATTGGGAAAGCCGCTTTCGGCAACTGATTTCCGCACAATTTCCAGCTCATTGCGATGCGATTGCAGGCGTGGTGCAAGCCAGTGCGGGCCGTCCGCATTGTAGGAGAAATTTTTTTCCTGCAGTATCTGCGCATCCAAAAATTCGGCAGCCGTGGCAAGACGCCCCGCATCAGCGTAATCCTGTGTCGCCAGCAATGCCGTCAAAAATCGGTCAGCAGACAGGCGGCTCTTCAACATCGCCCGGGTGTTGTAGACGCTGTCGAAATTGACGTTGACAAAATCGCGTTGAATTTCATAAAACTGAAACAGCGAATAGAGCAAGCGAACGCCAACCAATACACAAACCATGATCAGCACCAGGGTTGAGTGCCGTTTGAATGTTGCGGACAGGCTGATCTGCATAAGTGAATGAACTCACTATTTCTGCGCCTTGGCAGCATTTTTATTTATCAGGGGGCATTCGCTCGCTTCCAATGAGCCAAACGCCTGGCTCCCGGGAATGACTTGAAGAACATTAAAATAATCCCAGGGCTTTTTTGATTCGGATGGTTTCTTGACTTGCACCAGATACACATCGTGCACCATTCTGCCGTCTGGTCGCAATTGCGCATTTCTTAGCAACGGACTGTCGATGGGTAGCGTGCGCATTGCTTTCACCACGCTGGGCCCATCGTCGCTTCCAAGCGATTTAACAGCCTTAAAATAATGCATCAGGCTTGAATAAATGCCTGCGTGGACATCATGCGGCATTTCACCCCGCAGCGCGAAATAGCGATTGGACCAGGCGGCAGTTTTCGCATCAAGATTCCAGTAAAACGATGCATGCGTTTGCATGCCCTGCGACAGCGGCAGCTTGATCCGATGGATGTCGGTAATGCCCACAGCTGCCATGATTTGCGTCTTGCCCTTGGCGACACCGCGCAGATCGAACGATTGCTTGATGCCGTTAATCGCATCTTCGCCTGCATTTGCAAAAGCAATTACCTTGGCACCAGACATTTGCGCCTTGAGCAGATAAACCGAAAAATCTTCCGTGTTGATCGGATGCCGCGCATGCCCCAGCACCTTGCCGTGATTGGCAACAATAAAATTGGTATAGATACGTTCGGCATTCATGCCGAAGTCATTGTCCACGGTAATAAAAAACCAGGTATCGCCCCCACGCCGGGTAATTGCGCCACCGGAGACTGCTGCGAACGAATTGGCGTCATACATCCAGTGCACTCCCGTCTCGGCACAATTCTTCCCGGTCAGGGCAGTCGTCACTACCGAATTGAAAAACAGGACGGCTTTTTTGGTCTTGTTAATTTCCTGCACTGCCAGGGCAATCGGCGACCCGACCACGTCGGCAATGACATCCACATTTTCTTTTTCGAGCCAATCTCTGGCTATTCTGGAAGCCAGTTCCTTATCATTTTTATGATCGGCGACCAGCAACTTGATGGGCTTGCCATTGATTGTTTCGCCGGCATCAGCGATCGCCATTTCGGCAGCAATGACCGAACCCTTCCCGGTAAAACCAGAATAAACCCCGGTCAGATCGGTAAACAGGCCGATCTTGATGACCTCATCCGAAATTGCTGCCCACGAAGGCGCTGCTGCCAGAATCCAGAGTGCATAAAAAGCAGTTTTTCGAAATAGCGTCAAACTGAACCTGGCGTCCATATCTTGATCTGTTCCATTCGAAAAGTTCTTGACCTGACCAACTTCGGTTGATGAAGCCGATGCTCTTTTTAATCAGGGAAATTTAGTTTAGACAACCGATATGAAAAACCATCAACTCAAAGCGCCCTAAAATCCAAACTGCTTATATTTGATCAAAGAAGTAAACAAGGGAATGAGAAGCGGCGCCGCTCCCACTATTTTGTTAACGCATGGAATGATCAGGTCAAAGCTGTTGAACGATTTAGCGTATGCCTGCCAGCAACGTCGCCACGCTTCTTGCGGCGTCGCTGGCAGCAACCAGAAGCTGGCGTTTGCCATTCCCCAGCAAGTAAGTCACCGCATGCCCGGTCACCGTCTGGTTTGCCAGTACACATGGTGCCGGGCCGAAGCTAGCTGTAAAGTTGAACACGTTTTTGCCCGATGCTCGCGGCACAAAGCTGCCACTGAAATTGCACCCGAGCGACGTGGCAGCGTAAGTGCCATTGGCAGCAATCTCCAGCGACACGGACTCACCCGTCAAGGCTGTCGCCGCCCATGTCCCTGAAACCTCGGCCAGCCTGGCTGGGGTGTTATAGGTGTAGCTGGTATTCGCCAGTACCACGCCTGAAAAAGTCACGGCGGCACCGCCTCTGGTCACAACACTATTAAAGCTTGCGCCCGGCGCATAGGTCGCGCTCATTGTGCCCGACAGCGGCATGCCCCCAGCAGGGAAATCCTTCAGGTCGCTCGAGGCGAAGCTGCCGTTACTGGCCTGGCCCGTCCCGGCAATCACGCCCGCCACACTGAATACCTCACCTGAGAGCGTGCCGTAGAGGATGTAGTACTGGTCGTTGTCCAGTACGAGGGTATTGAAGTAGCGCCCATTCGATGCGGCGCCTTCATAAACGCCTTGCGCCTGCCCCGGCGTAAGCTGGGTCGTCGTGGTGGCATTGTTGAGGGTAGTGGTCGTTGACCCCAGGACAAATTCTCCACCCGGAGTGGCATTCCCGCCACCGCAGCCGACCAAACATGCCGTCAACGCTGCGCATGAGGTCAAAGACGGATTCCAGTTCATCATGCACCCTCGGGTTAATTGGAAGAACCGGCCAAAGCATGCAGCCAGCTGCCCGATACACGCCATTGGGTGCATTATAAGAACCGCGTCATCTCGCGAAAATCGTTTCACGCAAGTTCTTCGATCGGGGCGGCCACCGATCCCGCCCCTCCTTGGCCAATATCAAACGGCCATGCGGAAAACCATTCAATCAAAAGCAACAGCACCATCGAACACCGACAGCGCCAGGTTGAGCCTAGTGGCCATCCTTCAGGTGAAACGGCCAGGCTGGCAATTCGGTTCGACGTCGCGCAAGCACAGCAGGCATCTTCTTTGCGGGAAGGCAGATAAATAGAAACTATTTTCCGCAAAAAAACGGAACCTGCATCCGAATACTTTTTCTAAGGAGGTGCAAGGCTGCGATTCCGGCATTCAACGCATTCAACGAAAAGGGGCGGCAATGAAAATTCCGTTTATCGTGCTGCTGATTCTGGCCGCCATGCTGATTGGCCTGTCGCTGATATTTACGGTATTGATACCGAATTGACGGGCAAGTCCAGCGCTCAAGGCTCGCAATATTCGCCGAGGTAAGCTTCCCGTACTTTAGGATTGTGCAGCAAGTCGTCAGCCGCGCCTGCCATGGTGATCAGGCCCGACTCCATGACATAGCCGCGGTGAGCGGCCTGCAGGGCGAGCCGGGCATTTTGCTCGACCAGCAGGATGGTAATCCCCTGCGCCGAGATGTCGCGCACGACCTGGAATATCTTTTCCACCATGATCGGCGCCAGGCCCATGGAGGGTTCATCCAGCAGCAAAAGCTGTGGCCGGCTCATCAGCGCGCGCGCCATGGCCAGCATTTGCTGTTCGCCACCGGAAAGGGTGCCGGCCAGTTGCGATGCCCGCTCCTTCAGGCGCGGGAAAATCGCAAACCATTTTTCGATATCGGCGTCGACGCCTGCCTGGTCCTTGCGCGTATAGGCGCCCATCGCCAGGTTTTCCAGGATGGTCATGCGGGCAAACACGCCACGCCCTTCCGGCACCATCGCCAGTCCCTGCTGCACCAGCTGGAAGGAATGCATGCCCTTGATGGCTTTGCCCTGATAGCCGATATGCCCTTCGACGCGGCAATCAGGCAGCGTACCGGTGATGGCCTTGAGCGTTGTGGTCTTGCCGGCGCCATTGGCGCCGATCAGCGTCACCAGCTCGCCGCGCCGCACTTCCAGGGCGACGCCCTTGACCGCCTGGATGCCGCCATAGGCAATGCGCAAATCATCGATGCGCAGGATGGTTTCGGCCGCCCTATTGTCTTGCTGTGTCATGCGCCGCCTCCTCCCAGATAGGCTTCGATCACTGCGGGGCTTTGCTGCACTTCGGCGGGTGTGCCTTCAGCAATCGGCTTGCCGTAATCGAGCACGGTGATGCGGTCGCACAGGCCCATGACGAGTTTGACGTCGTGCTCGATCAGGAGAATGGTCTTGCCATCGGCCTTGATCTTCAGCAGCAGCTCGCGCAAGCCCAGTTTTTCCGTGGCATTCATGCCGGCGGCCGGCTCATCCAATGCGAGCAGCTGCGGGTCGGTGGCCAATGCGCGGGCGATTTCCAGGCGGCGCTGGTCGCCATAAGAGAGAAAGCGCGCGGTGCGGCTGGCCAGCCGGCCGATGCCGACATAGTCCAGCAGCTCCAGCGCGCGCCGGCGGATCGCCGCCTCCTCTTCGCGCGCGGCCCTGTGACGCAGGATGGCGCCGAGCACGCCCTGGCGCGTGCGCACGTGGCGCCCGACCATGACATTTTCCAGTGCGCTCATTTCGCCGAACAGGCGGATGTTCTGGAACGTGCGGGCGATGCCGGCGGCGGCCACCTTGTGCGGCGCCGACGGTGAATAGGGTTTGCCGGCCAGGGTGAAGGTGCCGGCATCCGGCTGGTACAGGCCCGTGATGACATTGAAGCAGGTCGTCTTGCCGGCGCCATTGGGGCCAATCAGCCCATATACCTGTCCCTGGCGCACGCGCAGGCTGACGCCCGAGAGTGCCTGCAGGCCGCCGAAGCGCTTGCCCACGCCGGCAATATCCAGGATCACGGGGGCTTGCATGCCCTGCTCCATCGCCGCGCTCATGCTGCCACCACGTCGGTCGATTTGCCCGGCGCATCGATATCGGCATCGGGCCGGTCTTCCTGGCGCGGTGCCGGCCAGATGCCGGCAGGACGGAACAGCATGATCAGCACCATGGCCAGGCCGTACAGCAACTGGCGCAGGATTTCGGCTTCGATCACGACCTTGCCGAACAGCAGATGCTGCGCCGGTTCCACCACATGCCGCAAAATTTCCGGCAAGGCCGCCAGCAGAATGCCGCCCAGGATCACCCCAGGGATGTGCCCCATGCCGCCCAACACCACCATCGCCAGCACGGCGATGGATTCCATCAGCGTGAAGGACTCCGGCGAGACAAACCCCTGGAACGAGGCAAACATGGCGCCGGCCACGCCGCCAAAAGATGCCCCCATGGCGAAAGCCAAGAGCTTCATGTTGCGGGTATTGATGCCCATGGCCTTGGCGGCAATCTCGTCTTCGCGGATCGCCACCCAGGCGCGGCCCAGGCGCGAATGCTGCAGGCGGTAAGAAACAAAGATGATGGCCAGGCACAAAAACAGGAAGAGGAAATAATAGGCATTCACCGACGGCATGGAAAAATCGCCGATGTGCACGGTCGCTTGCGAACCGGCTTCGCCTGCCAGCGAAACGCCGGCAATGCGGATCGGCTCGATGAGATTGATGCCTTGCGGGCCATTGGTAATGTTGACCGGGCCGCTCAGGTTGTTCATGAAAATGCGGATGATTTCACCGAAGCCGAGCGTGACGACCGCGAGGTAGTCGCCGCGCAGCTTCAGGGTCGGCGCACCGAGCAAGGCGCCCAGCAGCCCAGCCAGAAGTGCGCCGAGCGGCACGATCAGCCACACCGAGAGGTGGATGCCGTTCTGCGCGATTTCCGGGCCGAAGAAGGATACCAGTGCGGCCCCCAGTGCGGGGTACTGGTCGACAAAGGATTGCAGCACCACGGCGAACTGGGGCGAAGCCAGCAGGCCCGTCATGTAGGAGCCCAGGGCGTAGAAGGCAATGTAGCCGAGGTCGAGCAGCCCCGCAAAGCCGACCACGATATTGAGTCCCAGCGCCAGCATGATGTAGAGCAGCGCGTAATCCATGATGCGCACCCACGAATTGCCGAACTGGGAAGCGATAAAGGGAAAGGCGACCAGCAATACGGTCAGTACAGCCACGCTGGCAATGGTCTTGCGCGGCTGGAGTCGGTAATTGAAGTAAAACACCTGGCCCCTCCCTTATGCGCGGTCGGCCACGCGCTCGCCCATGATGCCGGAAGGCCGCAGGGTCAGCACGATGATCAGGACAACAAAGGCGAAGATATCCTGGTACTGGCTACCAAGGAAATCGCCGGTCAGCTCGCCGATGTAGCCGGCGCCCAGGCTTTCTATCAGGCCCAGCAGGATGCCGCCGGCCATGGCGCCGTAGATATTGCCGATGCCACCCAGCACCGCGGCAGAAAATGCCTTGATTCCTGGAGTAAAACCCATGGCGAACTGCGCGGACGAATAATTTGCGCCCCACATGACGCCAGCCACCGCCGCCAGCGCGGCGCCGACGGCAAAGGTGAACATGATCACGCGGTTGGCATCCACGCCCATGAGACCGGCCACGCGCGGGTTTTCTGCGGTAGCGCGCATGGCGCGGCCCATTTTGGTTCTCTCCACGAGATAGACCAGTGCGGCCATCGCCAATGCCGCCAGGAGCAGCAACATGACCTGGGTGGATGAAATCAGCGCGCCGAATATTTCATAAGGGTCGGACGGCATCACCTGCGGGAACGGCAGCGGATTGCGCCCCCAGATCATCATGGCGAAGGTCTGCAGCAGGATCGACACGCCTATGGCGGTAATCAGCGGCGCCAGGCGCGGGGCATTGCGCAGGCGCCGGTAAGCCACGCGCTCGATGACGACATTGACCAGCACGCATACGGGAATCGCGCCGGCAATCGCAATCAGGAGCTTGACCGGGCCGGGCAACCCCGGCGCGACATCGTGCAGGATATTCAGGATGGTCAGGCCCGTCATGGCGCCGATCATCAGCACCTCGCCATGGGCAAAATTAATAAGATTGAGCACGCCGTACACCATGGTATAGCCCAGGGCGATCAGCGCATACATGCTACCCAACACCAGACCGTTGACGATCTGCTGGATGAAAATATCCATTTGAATAATTATTTTATGAAGCCATTGAAGAAGGTGCCACGCGATTGATTGCTGCTGTCTCCTTTGCAGCAATAATCGTTCCTGATAATCAAACGGCACCCGGAATTTTCATCGCGGGTGCCGTCTTTTGCCGTGCTCAGTCCTTTGCCGCGGGCTGAATGCCCAGGCCCTTGGGCATCGGGAATGTCACATGTTCCTCGACGCCCTCCAGCGGCCGCACGCTCTGGGCACCGAATGCCTTCAGGCGCGCAATTACTTCATTCACCAGAATTTCGGGGGCGGAGGCGCCAGCGGTCACGCCAATGCGTTTCTTGCCTTCCAGCCAGGCAGGGTCGATTTCTCCGGCATTGTCCACCATGTAGGCTTCCGTACCCTTCTTGCGCGCGACTTCGCGCAAGCGGTTGGAATTGGAACTGTTGGGGCTGCCGACCACGATGACCAGATCCACCTGCGGCGCCATGAACTTGACCGCTTCCTGTCGGTTGGTGGTGGCGTAGCAGATGTCGCCTTTTTTCGGTTCGGCGATATTCGGAAAGCGCCGCTTGAGGGCGGCGATGACGTCGGCAGTATCGTCCACCGACAGCGTGGTTTGCGATACGTAGGCGAGCAGGTCGGGACTGCGCACTGCCAGCTTGTCGACATCGGCGACGGTCTCAACCAGGTGCATACCTTCGTCGGTCTGGCCCATGGTGCCTTCGACTTCCGGATGTCCTGCATGGCCGATCATGACGATTTCCCGTCCTTCGCGGCGCATCTTGGCCACTTCCATGTGGACCTTGGTCACCAGAGGGCAAGTGGCATCGAATACCTTCAGGCCGCGCGCCGCCGCTTCGGCCTCGACGGCCTTGGAAACACCGTGCGCGGAAAAAATGACCGTATTGCCGGCCGGGACATCCTCCAGCTCTTCGATGAAGACGGCGCCCTTGCTGCGCAAGTCCTCGACCACATAGGCGTTGTGCACAATTTCGTGCCGCACGTAGATCGGCGCACCAAACTGGGCCAGCGCACGCTCGACGATCTCGATGGCGCGATCCACGCCGGCACAAAATCCGCGCGGCTGCGCCAGCAATACTTCCTTGTCCATGATGAATCCCTTTTGAATTCCTGTTGCAGCAAGTTACCGGCATACGCGCCGGTCCGCTGGTTGATTACAGGACGCCGATGATCTTGACTTCGAACTTGACCGGCTGGCCCGCCAGTGGATGGTTAAAGTCGAACAAGGCATCCTTGTCATTTATTTCCAGCAGCACGCCCGCGAAACGCCCGCCGCCAGGCGCAGCAAAATCCACCAGGTCACCCACTGTGTAGCTTTCACCCGGGGCGGAATTTTCTTCGAGGGTGGCGCGCGAAACCCGCTGGATCAACTCCGGGTTGCGTGGGCCGAACGCCTGTTCCGGCGTCAGTTCAAAAGTTTGATGCGTACCTTCAGGCAAGCCCAGCAAGATGGCTTCGAGCGGCGGTGCCAGCTGGCCCAAACCGAGCTGCAATGTGGCCGGTGTATCCTTGAACGTGCTGATGATATCTTCACCCGCCATCGACATCAGGCGGTAATGCAAGGTGAGGTACGAGGATTCGGTAACGAAAGGCAGTTGCGAATTAGACATAAAAATTCCGAAAGGCAGGATAACCGCCTATTTTAAGCCAGCTTGAGGCAAAAGCGCTGTTTATGCCAGTCTTGCGCGCCCGCAAAACATTTTTTTGTCGGGCAACTATCCTCGTCATTTATGGCAATTACCGACTGGCCCGAAGAACACCGTCCGCGCGAACGCCTGATCCGGCATGGTCCCCAGGCGCTGTCCGACGCCGAATTATTGGCGGTATTCCTGCGCGTGGGCGTGGCGGGCAAGAGTGCGGTCGACCTTGGCCGCGACATGGTCGGCCATTTCGGTTCGCTGAACCGGATGTTTTCATCGAAGCTCACCGAGTTTTCCGCCATTAACGGCCTTGGACCAGCCAAGTATGCGCAGTTGCAAGCCGTGCTGGAATTGGCGCGCAGGGCAATGACGGAACAGTTACAGGCAGGCGTGGCGCTCAGTTCGCCCCAGACGGTGCGGCATTACCTGCAATTGCTTCTGGCGGTCAAGCCGCATGAAATTTTTGCAGTCCTGTTCCTGGACGTCAAAAACCGCCTGATCGCCAGCGACGAACTGTTTCGCGGCACTCTCACCCACACCAGCGTCTATCCACGCGAAGTCGTCAAGGCGGCGCTGGCCCACAATGCGGCCAGCGTGATTTTTGCGCATAACCACCCTTCCGGCACCCCGGACCCCAGCGCCGCCGACCATAGTCTCACGCAAGCACTGAAACAGGCGCTGGCCCTGGTGGATGTGCGTGTACTGGATCATTTCATCGTTGCCGGTCCCCACGTGCATTCCTTTGCAGAGCACGGCCAGCTGTAAAACGACACCGCAATGGTGCATGAACACCGCTTCGGCATGGATTGTCACACCGGACAACGCAAATTGTTAAATAAAACGAATCAACAAAGACACACTTGTTTTTCGCAAGTCATTGAAAAATCGGTATTTTTCCGATACACTCTCTTTTTTTCCAATTTCGGAATTTTTAAGGAGTCTGTTATGGCACGTGTTTGCCAAGTCACCGGGAAGGGGCCGATGGTCGGCAACAACGTTTCCCATGCAAACAACAAGACGAAACGTCGCTTTTTGCCCAACCTGCAAAATCGCCGCATTTTCGTTGAATCCGAAAACCGCTGGGTTTCCCTGCGCCTGTCCAACGCCGGCCTGCGTGTTATCGACAAGATCGGTATCGATGCCGTTCTGGCCGACATGCGCGCCCGTGGCGAAAAAGTCTAATCTAACGAGGAATTATCATGGCGAAATCTGGCCGCGACAAAATCAAACTGGAGTCGACCGCAGGTACCGGTCACTTCTACACCACCACCAAGAACAAGCGCACCACGCCTGAAAAATTGGCGATCATGAAGTTCGATCCCAAGGCACGCAAGCATGTTGAGTATAAAGAGACCAAGATCAAGTAATTCAGATCGATAAAACTTTTGTATGATAAAAGCCGTTCTTCCTGGAACGGCTTTTTTTATGTCCACCGCCAACTTGCCCATGCCCCAAGCGATCCTGATTGTCGAAGACGAAGCAGCCATTGCCGACAGCATCCTGTATGCATTGCGCACGGACGGCTTCATGCCGCACCATGTGACCCTGGGCGAAGCGGCACTGGTGCTGCTTGACGCACCAGACGCGCCTCAACCCGCACTGGTGGTGCTGGATGTCGGTTTGCCGGACATGAGCGGGTTCGAGGTTTGCCGGCGCCTGCGGCAGTTTTCCGACATTCCCGTCATCTTCCTGACGGCGCGCAGCGACGAGATTGACCGCATTGTCGGCCTGGAAATCGGCGCCGACGACTACCTGACCAAGCCATTTTCACCGCGCGAACTGGTGGCACGCATCCGCGCGATCCTGCGGCGTCAGGCATCCAGTTCGTCCGTCCCACCTGCAAGGGTCGCGCCCACCGCCCGCTTCGACGTGCGCGAACAGGAAGGCCGTATCTTCTTTGCCGGCCAGGCGCTCGACCTGACGCGCTATGAGTATCTGCTGCTTAAAACCTTCATCCAGCACCGCGGCCATATCCTGTCGCGCGCGCAATTGATGGACCGGGTCTGGTCGGATGCTCCCGATACGCTGGAGCGCACGGTCGATGCGCACATCAAGTCATTGCGGGCAAAATTGCGCAGCATCGATGAAAACGACGATCCTATCCAGACCCATCGCGGCATGGGCTACAGCCTGAGCGCAGCGTGAAGATCGGACTGCGCATCCTGCTGGGCTATTTCCTGCTGATGGGCCTTGTGGCGTGGTTCGTCTTGAACGTCTTTGCCCAGGAAATCAAGCCCGGGGTGCGCGGCACGCTGGAAGATACCCTGGTAGACACATCCCAATTGCTGGCTGCCTTGATCAGCGACGATCTGAAGGCTGGCCGCCTGCATGAGTCGGCTCTGGTAACTCGCATGCCGCAATCCACCCGGCACAGCCTGGACGTCTCCATCAGTGGCATCGCCAAGGCAAGTCTGGATTACCGCGTCTATGTCACCGATGGCAAGGGCATCGTGCAGTTCGACTCTACCGGCCGGGACGTTGGCAAGGATTACTCGCGCTGGAATGACGTCTACCTGACGTTGCGCGGCAAGTATGGCGCGCGCAGCACCCGCGCCAATACCTACGATGAAAATTCAACCGTGATGTATGTCGCCGCGCCGATCCGCGACGGCGACCGCATCATCGGCGTGCTGACCGTCGCCAAGCCCAATGCCACCGTCCAGCCGTTCGTCGAGCGCAGCCAGCAACGCATCCTGCGCCAAGGCGCCGTGCTGCTGGCGGTTTCCTTGCTGATCAGCCTGGCATTCGCCTGGTGGCTCACCCACTCCGTGCGCAGGCTGCAACGCTATGTCAGCGCAGTCGAAGCAGGCAAGAAAGCTGTATTGCCCCAACTGGGTAATGACGAAATCGGCGCCCTGGGGCGCGCGCTCGAAGGAATGCGACACAAGCTGGAAGGCAAGGAATATGTCGAAGAACTGATGCACACGCTCGCGCATGAATTGAAAAGCCCGATCGCCGCCATCCAGGGTTCGGCCGAATTGTTGCAGGAAGAAATGCCTGAAGAACAACGCCGCCACTTTCTGGCCAATATCCTCGAACAGAACGACCGGCAGAAGCAATTGATCGACAAACTGCTGGCGTTGATCAAAGTGGAAAAGCAGCAGCGCCTGGCGACGCGCCAACCCGTTACCACAGGGGAGCTCGCGGCCTGGCTGCGGGCGGATTTTGCATCGAGGTTGGCGGCCCGCAACCTGGCACTGGAAATCCGGATTGATGAACTGGTCTTGATGGGTGACGCCTTGCTGCTGCGCCAGGCGCTTGGCAACCTGCTGGACAATGCCATCGATTTCGCCCCGGCCGGCAGTACGCTGACCCTGGACGCCAGCCGCAGCGGCGAATGCGTCCTAGTTACGCTATGCGACCGTGGCAGCGGCATTCCCGACTATGCGCGCCAGCGCATATTCGACCGTTTTTATTCCCTGCCCCGCGCCGACGGCGCCAAAAGTACCGGACTCGGCCTGCCGTTCGTCAGGGAAGTGGCGCTGTTGCACGGCGGCTCGGTGGAAGTCATCAACCGTGACGGCGGCGGCGCCTGCGCGCAATTGCGCCTGCCGCTCGCCTGACATACTTTCGCTTCACATAAAACGCATCATCGCTTCATACTGGCTTTTTACACTGGTAATTCCTTACAAGAACAGGAATTCGCCATGCAAAAAACCTTGTTGTTCAAAGCCCTGATCGTAGGCGCCCTGATTTTCCTGATCGGGCTGCCATTGATGATGATTCAGTCCACGATTTCCGAACGCATGGCCTATCACGCCCAGGCCGTCAACAGCATCGCAGCAGACTCGGTGCGCGAGCAGACCGTCATCGGCCCGCTGCTGGTGATCCCCTACACGGACGAATATGATGAAGAACAATTGCTGGAAGCAGAACCCAGAAAGACTCGGATCGTAAAGCGCGTCGTGAGCAAGCGCCGGCTGGTATTTCCCAACGACCTGCAGGTGAAAGGCACGGTCGATACGGATCAACGCTATCGCGGCATTCACAAGGTCCTGGTGTACAGCAGCCAGCAAACATTGTCGGGCGACTTCGTCTTGCCTGCCCTGGCCAGCTTCGAGCGTGAAAAACCTGAATCCCGCCTCACCCTTGGCCAACCGTTTGTCGCGCTGACCATCGAAGATGTGCGGGGCATCCGCAATATTCCAAAAATCACCTGGAATGGCACGGCGGTCGAATTCGCGCAGGGCGCGGACCTGTCCGCTTTCAAGAACGGCTTGCATGCGCCTGTCGATACAGGCGACCTCAAGCAGGCGACTACCGCCAAGTTTTCGTTCGATCTGGGGCTGGACGGTATCGAGCGCCTGCATTTCGTGCCAGTGGCAAAAAACAACCAGATCACATTGAGTTCGAAGTGGCCGCATCCGCAATTCGGCGGCCGCTTCCTGCCCACGCCCAAAACGCGCACGGTCGATGCCAATGGATTTTCAGCCACCTGGAACATTTCAGCGCTGGCGACCAGCGCGCAACAACAGTTGACGCAGCTTGAACAAGCCGGCAGTCGTTCCGGCACGGCGCCAGGCGGGAATGCCACGCTGGAAAATCTTGATTACTTCAGCGTCGGTTTCATTGAGCCGGTCGATATCTATTCGCAGGCAGACCGTGCAATCAAATACGGCTTGTTGTTCGTTGCCCTGACCTTTGCTGCATTTTTCCTGTTTGAACTGCTCAAACAGTTGCCGATTCACCCGGTGCAATACCTGCTGGTGGGTCTGGCACTGGCGCTGTTCTTCCTGCTGCTGGTAAGCCTGTCCGAGCATATCCGCTTCGTCCAAGCCTATCTGATCGCCAGCAGCGCTTGTATCGTCCTGATCGGCTTTTACTTAGCCTATGCATTACGCAACTGGAAACGCGGTATGGGATTTGGCATCGCGCTCACCGTGCTCTACGGCGTGCTGTTTGGGCTGCTGCGTTCGGAAAATAATGCACTGGTCATGGGCAGCATCCTGCTGTTTGGCGTGCTCTCGGCCATCATGATCGCTACCCGCAAGGTCGACTGGTATCAGGTCGGCAAACCGCCAGGTTTGCATGCATAAGCACGGACTTGTCGCGCAGCGGAAAACCGCTGCGCGATTTCGTCACGTTACTTCTGCAACAACCTTCAGACTGCAAACAAGGCGCAAGTCTATGCCAAACGGAGCCTGTATGTTTATTGCCCACTTGCCGGCAGGTTATATCAGTTCTGCAATGCTTTTCCCGCATTTCAGATTCACCGGCGTTTATAAGAAAAAATTTCTAGCCAGTGGTGTGTTCGGGGCAATTGCGCCGGACCTGGATATATTTTATTTTTATCTCATCGATCACAGACAACACAATCATCACAGTTATTTTTCGCATTTCCCTCTGACCTGGACGGTGCTACTGTTGTGTGCGCTGTTCTGGCTTTACAGGAGCCGTTCAAATTCAATGGCCGCCCTGGCAGCCATCTTTGCTTTCAATGGCCTTGTGCATATGGTTCTCGATACTGTGGTTGGATCGATACAGTGGCTTGCACCTTTCATCGACCGGTATTTCGCGGCTTTTCCAGTTCCTGCGCTTTACCAGCCCTGGTGGTTGAATTTCATTCTGCACTGGTCATTTCTTCTGGAAATCGGCATCCTCATTTTCGCCATCCAGTTGCATCGAAGGCAAGCCAATTAAACCTTGCAAGGGCGGCAGCGCATTTTTCACGGTGCAGGCATAAAAAAACCCGCTTCGCATCGCTGCTAGCGGGTTTTGGGAAGGTCAATTCAAAGACCGTCCAGCCTTCTCCGGCCTTAATCAGGCATAGCTGCGCAGACGCAGCGAAAACTCTTGCAGCGCCTTGATGCCGGAAGCCTCCGCACGGACACACCAGTCTTGCAACTGATGCAGCAGCTGATCGCTGGTGGCATGCGAGCGGTCCCAGATAGCGGCGAGTTCGGCACGCATGTCGTGCATGGTCTGCAGCGGCTTGCTGTGTGCCAGGACTGCCGACAATTGCTGTTGCTGGGGCGCGGCCAGCTTGGCAGGCTCGCTTTGCAGCAGCTTGCGCGACGACTTCAGGGCGCCCGATTCCATCTGCGACTTGGCCTTCAGGTGCTCCAGTTCGTCGTGCCAGGTTTGCTTGAGCGACTTGGCATATTTCGCCATCACATCGTAACGATTGGCGATCACTGCCTGCAGGGTTTCCAAATCGGCCACCAGCTTTTCGCGGTCAAACTTGGGCTGCGGCGCGATCTTCTTCACCTTGGCCAAACCCACGCTTTTCAGGATGCAGATATACATCCAACCAATATCGAACTCGTACCATTTCGACGAGAACTTGGCGGAAGTACCGAAAGTGTGGTGATTGTTATGCAGCTCTTCGCCACCAATGATGATGCCCCAAGGGAAAACATTGGTCGAAGCGTCAGCGCAATCGTAATTGCGGTAGCCCCAGTAGTGGCCAATACCATTGATGATGCCGGCGGCATTGATCGGGATCCAGACCATTTGAATTGCCCAGACGCTCAAACCGACGATGCCGAACAACATGATGTTAATGAACAACATCGAGATCAGGCCCACAGTACTGTATTTGGTGTAAAGATTACGTTCAATCCAGTCGTCCGGCGTGCCGTGGCCATACTTTTCCATGGTCTCCGCCACCTTCGCTTCGGCGCGGTACAGCTCGGCACCTTCGAAAAAGACTTTCTTGATGCCACGGGTCACCGGGCTATGCGGGTCTTCTTCAGTTTCGCATTTGGCGTGATGCTTGCGGTGAATCGCGGCCCACTGCTTGGTTTGCATGCCGGTGGTCAGCCACAGCCAGAAACGGAAGAAATGGCTGGGGATTGCATGCAGTTCCAGACCGCGATGCGCCTGGCAACGGTGCAGGTACAGCGTCACACCCAAGATCGTGATGTGCGTCACGATCAAGGTGTAAACCAGTACTTCCCAACCGCTGGCGCTAGTCAGACCGTTCGCCAGAAAATTCAAAATTGTGTCCAAAGTTTTGCAGCTCCAAAAAAATCCATCTCTTCAGCCTTGCTTTGCCTGGGCAAGGCCACGCTTAATTCATTGTTTTTATTGGTCTTAGTGTGATTGTACCCGTTTTTTGAGGGCAACCCCAAAGATCTCAAGTTTCAATTTTGTTAATTATTCTTACTTCGCGTTGTGGATATGGAATACTTATATTTCTTAACTGCAACGCTTTCAGGATCGCTCGATTGACGTCCGACAAAACGTTGCCGCGTCCGTTCTCGGGATCGTCGATCCAGAAAGCGGTTTCCATTTCCAGTCCATCGGCCCCGAGATTCAGCAGCAAGGCAACGGGTGCCGGCTCCTGGCTGACACGCGGTACGGCCGCAGTCGTGGCAACCAGCAATTGCAAAACCTCGTCGACATCGGATTCGTAACCCACCGTGACGCGGGCAACCAGGCGTACCGAGCGGTCGCTCAAATACTGGTTTTGAACCGGATTGGACAACAGCATCTCATTGGGAATGATGGCATCGGCACCATCGGCAGCACGTATGGTCGTGTAACGGGTATTTATCCGGCGCACCGTCCCGCTGTACTTGTCGACCGTAACCACGTCGCCAATCGACAAGCTGCGTTCCAGCAGGATGATGAATCCGGCAACATAATTGCTGACGATTCGTTGCATGCCCAAGCCAATGCCGACACCCAGGGCGCCGCCAAAAACCGACAGGACCGTCAGGTCGATGCCGACCAGGGACAGGCTGAACAGCACCGCCAGGACGATCAGTACCGATTTCCCCAGGCGGGCCAGGACGACCCGCATTGAGGCATGCATGCCGTCGATGCGCATCAGCCGCTCTTCCAGCGTTGCGCCGATCCACAGCGCGGCGACCAGGGTGATGACGACGAAGACCCCTGCCTGCAGGATCGCCAATACGGACAGCTTGCTTTTACCGATAGGCAGTACCGCCTGCTCCAGCACATTGAGCAATTCAGGCAACAGGCCCGTGATGTGCAAGGCAAAGCCAGCCCATACCAGGATGGCAAAGGCACGTTCGACCATGTGCTGGGTAGCGCTGACGCGGCCGCCGCGCACGAAAACCCGCCGTAACACATATAAGGCCAGGCGGATCACGGCAAACGCCGTGATCAGCGCCGTCGCCAGCCGCAGCAGGTTGACTGGCTGCCACTGGCCCAGCACCCAACGCGCCAGCCAGATCAGCATGAGCGCCAGCAATGGCCACAGCGCCCGGGCAAGCCCTTCCGCGCCCAGCTGCCGCAGGCGCTGCTGAGGGTCTTGCGCCGACAGGCGCGGGCGCAACAGGCGCGCCAGCCCCCACGAAAGCGCCAGGCACACGGCGATGGTCACGATTTGCCAGAATACGTCGGGATGTTGCAGATCGCTCAGGACATCCTGCCACAGCGGCGACAATAACGTCGACGTCATGGCCTTACTTCCGGCGTTGCAGGACCGCAGCAAAGAATCCGTCGGTCTGGTGTTTTTGCGGCGTCAGCTGCAGGTAATCCTGCATCTCCAGGGCGATCTTTTGCTCGGCCAGAACTTCATGCATCGGCACCAGCGTGAAGTCTTCGTGCGTCGCCAGGAACTGCTCGACAATCGCCTGGTTTTCCTCGTCCAGAAGGCTGCAGGTGGCATACACCAGGCGGCCGCCGGCCTTCACCAGGCGCGATGCGCCGGCCAGGATTGCGGTTTGCTTGGCATTGAGTTCGGCCACCGATTGCGGCGTCTGGCGCCACTTCATGTCCGGGTTGCGGCGCAGGGTGCCCAAGCCGCTGCAGGGCGCATCCACCAGCACGCGGTCGATCTTGCCGGCCAGGCGCTTGACCTTGGCATCGTTTTCATGCGCGATCAGCACCGGATGGACGTTCGACAGGCCGCTGCGCGCCAGGCGCGGCTTGAGCTTGGCCAGGCGCTTGTCGGAAACATCGAAAGCATAGAGGCGACCGGTATTGCGCATGTTGGCGCCCAGCGCCAGGGTCTTGCCGCCGGCCCCGGCGCAAAAATCCACCACCATTTCGCCGCGCTTGGCGCCGACGATCTGCGCCAGCATCTGGCTGCCTTCGTCCTGCACCTCGATGGCGCCGCTCTGGAACAGCGGCAGGTTCTGCAAGGGCGGCTTTTTCAGGATGCGGATGCCCAGCGGCGCGTACGGCGTCGGCTCGGCAATGATGGGGGCGGCAGCCAGCTCGCTTACGACATCCTCGCGTGACGCCTTCAGGGCATTGACGCGCAAGTCCAGCGGCGCCGGGCGATTCAGGGCGTCCGCCAGTTCCAGCAAGCCGGCCTCGCCTTCGCGCGCCAGAAGCTTGTCGAACAGCCATGTCGGCAGGTTGCTGCGCAATGCCAACGGCAACGTGGCACGGTCGATCTGCAGCACGCGGTTCAGCCAGGTCACCTCTTCCGGCGCCAGCCCGCCCAGGGCATCGACACCGACGGTGTCAGCCAGGCCCAGCAGGCTGATGCGGCGCATGGCCGCGCCGATGCCGGACTCGGCAAAATTGGTATAGACCAGCTTGTTGCGCAGGATCGCGTACACGCCTTCGGCAATGACGCCGCGCTCGCGCGAACCGAGCTTGGGATGCTCGCGAAAATACCGCGACAAAGTGACATCTGCCGGGCCGGTTAAGCGCAGCACTTCGCGCAAGACTTCGTCGGTGTGACCGATGATTGCGGGAGGCAATCTCATGGGGAATCCTTCAATAATTACGGGTTGGCGCCAACGTTATCGTGCATCGGCTGCGAGATGAACGCGCCCGTCTTCAATCGTCAGGCGCCCCTCGACAAACCAGCGCACCGCGCGGGGGTAAATGATGTGTTCCTGTTCCAGGACGCGGCCGGCAAGGGTATCTTCCGAATCGTCCGGCAGCACCGGCACGGCGGCCTGCGCGACGATCGGACCATGGTCGAGATCGGCGGTGACGAAATGCACCGTGGCCCCGTGCACCTTGACGCCGAAACTCAATGCCTGCTGGTGGGTTGCCAAGCCCGGGAAACTGGGCAAAAGCGAGGGGTGGATATTCATGAGCCGTCCGGCGTAATGGTCCACGAACGGCGCCGTCAGGATACGCATGAAGCCGGCCAGCACCACGAGGTCGGGAGCAAAGCGGTCGATCTCTGCCTGCAGGGCAGCATCGAATTCGGCGCGGCTGGAGTAGTTCTTGCTGACGACGATGGCGGTCGGAATGCCGGCTGCCGCGGCATAGTCGAGACCGCCGGCATCGGCGCGATTACTGATGATGGCGGCAATCCTGGCCGGCCATTTTTCCGCGCGTGCTGCCTCGACGATGGCTTGCATGTTGCTGCCACGCCCGGAAATCAGGATAACGATGTTTTTCATGGCCGGCATTGTACCGTACCGCCGGCCTTGCCCGTCAGATCGGCTTATTGCAGCCTATTGAAAGGAATAGAAAACGCGGAAGGGAATTTTCTTGTCTGCCCAGAAATCGGCGGCATCACGGAACACATCCAGCAAGGTTTCGCGTGCTTCCTTGTCAAATTTCGGCGTATTAGGAAGTTGCTCTAAGACAACCAGAAAACCATTCTGGGGGCCGGCCTTATGGGGCAAATCCGTCAGGCAATCTTCCAGGGCATCAAAATTCTTGCCAAAATGCCTCGGGAAATGAAAGGCACTGGCGATGATCGACAAGACTTGCAGCTTGGTTGTTGCCTCTGCGCAATATGCATACAGGAAGTGCTGCCCCAGACGCGCAGCTTCCTGCTGCAGATCGGTCACCCGAAACGCGCGGATCGACTGCACCACGTTGGGAGCAACGGTCACTAGCAAGTTCACATCACCCGCGCCAGTGCGATTACTCTCTGATACGCTTGAAACTGACATAGTGGTCATCGGTATAATAGAATTCCTCGCCCGGTGGCGGCTCGCCGCCGGCAATAATGCGGCGTGCTCCCCGGTGGCGTACGCCCGGTGTCTTTACGGTATATTCTCGATAATACCCGCGCTTTTGCTTCGGTAAAATCCCCTCATAGTTCCTAAATACAACACCATCCCGGGAATAGGGAAAGGGGCCGCCCTGTTTTATCAGGACAAAGGTCGCGCGGGCTTCCACCGGCAAATCGCGCACGGCAATCGTTTCCAGCGGCAGCGGCCCTCTGGCCGAGACATTTAATGAAAAAAATAGGGCGATGAAAGCAAAAACGATGCTTTTCGCGAATTTCATGGCCGAATATTTCATAATTGCAATACAGTATTTCTGACAGAAGCGTCTGAATTGGATACCGTAGCGTAACTTGTTGCAGAAAATGAATCAACCCATTTCAATTTAAACAACAAGTGACTTCCTTTCAAGTCTGCATCTTCGCCTGGTGACCATCGAAACAAATTGTTTCAAAAATTACGGGGCATTGACGCAACGGTTTTGGCATTCGCCGCGAATTTGGCGTTTAATATCGCTAAACAACCAAGGACTTCCTCATGAAACACGCCCTTTACTCCAGCACCCTTATCGCCATCGCCCTGGCTGCCAGCGCAACTGCGGCGCAAGCGGGCGACCGCTCGGGTGTCAACTGGTCGGTCAGCGTCGGCACGCCAGCTCCGGCCGTCGTCTATGCCCCGCCGCCAGCCGTTTATTCCTATCCACAGCCGGTGTATGTGCAACCGCAACCCGTGTATGTGGAGCAGGCGCCGGTGGTCGTCTACGGCGCCCCAGGCCCGGTCGTCTACGGCCAGCCGTATTACGCCGAGCGCCCGCGCCACCATCACCACCACAACCGCGACTACAATGGCGGCAATTTCCGGCAGGGCAACGACCATTACCGCGGCCGCGATTAAACCTTCAAGCCATCTACTCGGCCCCCACCGACATTTGCTCGACCACCGGGGGCATTGATGCCCCGCGCCTGCTGGCGCGGCGATCAGCACCAAAGAAAGCCAGCACATCGTCGCGGCGCGCCTGTGTATCCGCCCGTCCCAAGCGGATCAGTTCACTTGTATAACTCGCCTCGAACAACAGGTACGAAGCCAGGGCGGCGCCGCGCACTTCGGTCGCGCCAATCCCGCGCAACAGGGTCCGGATCGGCATGGGCAAACTGCCGACATGGCGGCTGGCGATATCGTCGAGCCTTTCCGAGGGTGCGATGATCAGCATGTCAATCGGCCGCAACGGGGTTTTCCGGCGGTGCTCTTCCGGCAGGTAGGAAAGCGTGTTGTTGATGCGGTGCAGTCGCTCGATATCGACGGCAAGGCTATCGAGAAAAATACTGGAAAGCGCGTGGCCGGCGATTTGCGCCAGGCTGGGATACGTTGCCACCGCTGAAGCCTTTGGCGTCGGCTCGACCAGACGGCCGGCACCGATCACCAGCACCTTGTCGGCCCCCAGGTGGATCGCCGGCGAAATCGGCGCCAGCTGGCGCATCGAGCCGTCGCCGAAATATTCGCGCTGGTCGTTGCAGTAAATTGGCGTCGCTGGAAAAATCAGGGGAATGGCCGAGGATGCCAACAAATGTTCGACCCCGATCTGCGTCTGCACTGCAATGCGCTGGCTGCGCTTCCAGGGCGCGATCTCGGCCGCGCTCTGGTAAAAGGTGATGTGATGCCCGGCCGTATACGATGAGGCTGTCACGGCCAGCGCATGCAAGTTGCCGCTGGCCAGCGCGGCATCCAGGCGCGGCAAGTCCAGCATGCGATGCAGCAGGCTGACCAACGGCGTATTGTTGAGCAGTGAATTGGGCGGATTGGCATGCCATGCCCGCAATAGCCAGCCGAAGGACATCAGCGAGAGCCAGCGGGCGCCGGAACGCAAAACCCCCAGCGAATCGGCGCGGTAGACTTGTTCGGCGGTGAAATTGGCCCAGACCGCCAGCAGCTTGTCGACGCCTTCGGCGAAATTGTCGGCGCGGCAGGCCAGGGCCGTGGCATTGATGGCGCCGGCCGACGTGCCGCAGATGATATCGAACGGCGAGCTCTCCGCAGCCCAGCCGGCCTCATGCAGGATTTCCTGCACCCCCTGCAGCACGCCCACCTGGTACGCTGCGCGCGCGCCGCCGCCCGTCAACAACAGGCCGATTTTATTTTGGTCTCCTGCCATACTTCCAGATTAGCAAAGCCGCGCTGCCTTGTGGGGATTCCCGCAAGTGATGATGCGCAAAACATACGCGCAGCGCCAATACCAGCAGTGGGACGGACTTACTTCGGCTGCATGCGGATCGCGCCATCGAGGCGGATCGTCTCGCCATTGAGCATGACGTTTTCAATAATGGTCTTGGCCAGGTGAGCGTACTCGGCCGGCTTGCCCAGACGCGGCGGGAACGGCACCATCTTGCCCAGTGCATCCTGCACTTCTGTCGGCATGCCCAGCAGCATGGGCGTCTCGAAAATGCCCGGGGCAATCGTCATGACGCGAATGCCATTGCGCGACAGGTCGCGTGCCATCGGCAGGGTCATGCCGGCCACAGCCGCTTTGGAGGCTGCGTATGCTGCCTGGCCGATCTGGCCATCAAAGGCAGCGACTGAAGCGGTGTTGATGATCACGCCGCGCTCGCCCTGCTCGCCGGCTTCTGCCTTCGACATGGCGTCCGCTGCCAGGCGCGACATGTTGAACGTGCCGATCAGGTTGATACTGATGACCCGCTGGAACAGGTCGAGCGGGTGCGGGCCGTCCTTGCCGACGGTTTTTGAGGCCGGCGCGATGCCGGCGCAATTGATCAGGCCGCGCAATGTGCCCAGCGCCTGGGCAGCTGCCACCACGGCTGCGGCATCGCCCTCGGAGGTTACGTCGCACTTGAGGAACTTGCCCTGCAATTCGGCAGCCAGCTTTTCACCTGCTTCCACCTGGACGTCAGCCAGTACCACCTTGCCGCCACTGGCGGCGATCATGCGCGCGCTGGCGGCGCCCAGTCCGGATGCGGCGCCGGTAATGATGAATACGTTATCTTTGATCTGCATGATGTTCCCTGTCTTGGCAAAATAAAATTTTTATTGAACGCGAACTATAGCGCATCGCCGCCAAGGATTCGAGAGGCACGGGCAAGAAAAAAGGCAGCCGCAGCTGCCTTTTTTCCTGTCTGCCGGCCTCTAGAGACCGGCAGCTGGCAACAGCGGCACGATCAGGAGCGCGACGATGTTGATGATCTTGATCAGCGGATTGACAGCGGGACCCGCCGTATCCTTGTAGGGGTCGCCGACCGTGTCGCCGGTGACTGCCGCCTTGTGGGCGTCGGAGCCCTTGCCGCCGTGGTGGCCGTCCTCGATATATTTCTTGGCATTGTCCCAGGCGCCGCCGCCGGTGCACATCGAGATCGCCACAAACAGGCCCGTCACGATGGTGCCCATCAAAAGACCGCCAAGCGCCACCGGCCCCAGCACCATGCCTACCACGATGGGCACCACCACCGGCAAGAGCGACGGCACGATCATTTCCTTGATGGCGGCCGTGGTCAGCATGTCCACCGCCCGGCCATACTCGGGCTTGCCGGTGCCTTCCATGATGCCGGGGATGTCGCGGAACTGGCGCCGCACCTCTTCCACCACGGCGCCGGCGGCGCGACCCACGGCTTCCATCGCCATCGCGCCGAACAGGTAGGGAATCAACCCACCGATAAAGAGACCAATGATCACCATGTGGTCGGACAGGTCGAAGCGCACGCTGATGCCGCGCGCTTCCAGCCCATGCGTATAGTCGGCAAACAGTACCAGCGCCGCAAGTCCCGCCGAGCCAATGGCGTAACCCTTGGTGACGGCCTTGGTCGTGTTGCCCACGGCATCGAGCGGATCGGTGATGGCGCGCACGCTGTCGGGCAGATCTGCCATTTCGGCGATGCCGCCGGCGTTGTCGGTAATCGGGCCGTAGGCGTCCAGCGCAACGACGATGCCGGCCATGCTGAGCATGGCGGTGGCAGCCACGGCGATGCCATACAATCCGGCCAGGGTGAACGAGACCCAGATCGCCCCGCACACGAACAGCACCGGCCAGGCAGTGGATTTCATGGAGACGCCCAGCCCGGCAATGATGTTGGTGCCATGGCCGGTTGTCGAAGCCTGCGCCACGTGCTGCACCGGCTTGAAGTTGGTGCCGGTGTAGTACTCGGTAACCCAGACCATCATGCCGGTCAACACCAGGCCCACCACGCAGGATCCGAACAGGGCCATGGCGCCGATGGACTTGCCGCCAGCCACCTCGACCGGCTGCGGGAACAGCCAGGTGGTGACGAAATAGAAGGCGATCAGGGAAATCACGCCGGCGACGATCAGGCCGCGATACAGCGCCGGCATGACGTTCTTCATGCCGGGCGAAGCCTTGACGAAGTTGCAGCCGATGATGGAGGCGATGATCGATACGCCCCCCAGCACCAGCGGGTACAGCACCGCATTGAGGGGTGCGCCGCTGACCATCAGGGCGCCCAGCGTCATGGTGGCAATCAGGGTGACGGCGTAGGTCTCGAAAAGGTCGGCCGCCATGCCGGCGCAATCGCCGACATTGTCGCCGACGTTATCGGCGATCACGGCCGGGTTGCGCGGATCGTCCTCGGGAATGCCCGCTTCCACCTTGCCCACCAGGTCGGCGCCAACGTCCGCGCCCTTGGTGAAGATGCCGCCGCCCAGGCGCGCGAAAATCGAGATCAGCGAAGCGCCGAAGGCAAGCCCCAGCAACGGCTTCAGCGTTGCGGCATCGATCTTGGCGCCGCCAGTGAGATACCAGAAAAACAGCGACACGCCGAGCAAGCCCAGTCCGACCACCAGCATGCCGGTAATGGCGCCGCCGCGGAACGCCACATCCAGCGCCGGGCCGATGCCGCGCGTGGCCGCCTGCGCGGTACGCACGTTGGCGCGCACCGAGACATTCATGCCGATGAAGCCACAGGCGCCCGAGAGGATGGCGCCGAGCACGAAGCCAATTGCCGAAGTAACGCCGAGAAAAACACCGATCAGGATGGCAAGGACAATGCCGACCATGGCAATCGTCTTGTACTGCCGCGCCAGGTAGGCTGCTGCCCCCTGCTGGACGGCAGCGGCAATTTCCTGCATGCGCGCATTGCCGGGGTCCTGTTTCAGGATCCAGCTGCGCGAAACCAGGCCGTAGACGACCGCTATCACGCCGCAGGCAACGGCGAACCACAAAGCTGCATCTGCCATGATCTCCCCTCCTTGTTATGACGACAAAGTTCAAGTGCTTCCACTGCCACTGCAAAATTTATCGCGGCCCTTATTGCTTTTTATTCTATGCGGGCCGGTTCCGTCAGTTCGTGACAAAACCCCTGGAGATGCAAAAAAGCGGACTCGAAGTCCGCTTTATTTTCAGTTTTCGAGCGCCGCGAACGCCTGGTCGCGGATGGACTCGACTGGCCCCACCCCGGCAATCTTGCGATATTTCGGCGCACCAGGCTGACCGGATTCGGCCCACTTGTTGTAATAGCCAACCAGCACTTCAGTCTGCTCATGATAAACCTGCAGGCGCTTCAGGACAGTGGCTTCCTGGTCGTCATCACGCTGGATCAGGTCTTCGCCGGTCACGTCATCCTTGCCGTCGGCCTTGGGCGGGTTGAACTTGACATGGTAGGTACGGCCCGAAGCAGGATGCACGCGGCGGCCGCTCATGCGCTCGACGATCGCGTCGTCGGGCACATCGATTTCCAGCACATAGTCGATCGCCACACCGGCTTCCTTCA
The DNA here is from genome assembly GCF_004114795.1 of Janthinobacterium sp. 17J80-10. Taxonomy (NCBI): domain Bacteria; kingdom Pseudomonadati; phylum Pseudomonadota; class Betaproteobacteria; order Burkholderiales; family Oxalobacteraceae; genus Janthinobacterium; species Janthinobacterium sp. 17J80-10. The sequence goes on from NZ_CP035311.1 coordinate 3,299,570, forward strand.
TGGCGTCGGCCTGGGGAATAGTGCGTGGAAAGCCGTCGAACAGATAGCCATTGGCGCAATCCGGTTCTTTCAGGCGATCCTTGACCAGGCCAATGATGATGTCGTCCGACACCAGGCCGCCGGCATCCATCACCTTCTTGGCCGCCAGGCCAAGTTCAGTGCCCGCCTTGACGGCGGCGCGCAGCATGTCGCCGGTCGAAATTTGGGGAATGTTGAATTTTTCTTTGATGAATGTGGCCTGGGTACCTTTTCCGGCACCAGGCGCTCCCAAGAGAATGAGACGCATTGCATTTCCTAAAACAAGTTTTGAAATCTGTTGCCCCATCCGGCGCAGTGGCAGCCTGGATGCATGGCGAGACGTGTATTTTGTATAAAAGCGTTTATATCACTCTAACTTCATACGAAACTTACCACAGAAAGTGACTAAACCGCGAGGTTCGATTTGCTTTCCGTCATTCAATTATCAAAAAAACTGTCGGACACGGGCGAGGTCCTCGGGCGTATCGACCCCGCCTGCCGGCGCACTGGCGATGACATGCACCGCAATCGGGTAACCATGCCACAACACGCGCAACTGCTCAAGCGCCTCCAGTTGCTCCAGGGGTGACGCCGTCAACTGCGGGTAAGCCTGCAGGAAAGCATTGCTATAGGCATACAAGCCAATATGGCGCAGCGGTGCATAGTCGGAGGGCAAATCTGCCGTAGTCCGGGCAAAGCCATCCCGGTGCCACGGAATGGCCGCACGCGAGAAATACAGCGCACGTCCAGTCCGGTCCAGCACCACCTTGACCACATTCGGATTAAAGACTTCCGCCGCCTCGGTAATCGGGTGCGCGGCTGTCGCCATCGGCACGGTTTGTGAAATGCACGCCGCGGTCGCGGCAATCAAGGCCGGATCGATCAATGGCTCGTCGCCCTGCACATTGACCACTACCGCGTCCGGCGCCAGCCCCAGGGCCGCGGCGACTTCGGCGATGCGGTCGGTGCCCGACGGATGGTCGGAGCGGGTCATTTGCACGGCAACGCCATGCTGCTCGCAGGCGGCGACGATATCGGCATGATCGGTGGCGACCACGACCCGGCCGGCCCCGGACTGGGCAGCGCGTTCGGCAACACGCACGACCATGGGCTTGCCGCCAAGGTCGGCAAGCGGCTTGTTCGGTAACCGGGTCGACGCCAGGCGCGCGGGAATAATGACGCTAAACGACATCGCTTTTACCGGGATTAGTCGGCCAGGGGCGCGGATTCCGGCTTGGCGTTGAGGTTGCGGGCTTCGTCGGCCCACATGATGGGAATGCCGTCACGAATCGGATAGGCCAGCTTGTCAGGATTGCAAATCAGTTCCTGAGCTTTCTTGTCGAATACCAGCGGTCCCTTGCAAATCGGGCAAACCAGGATGTCAAGCAGGCGAGCGTCCACGAAGTTTCTCCAGTAATTGGTCGAGCAATGCGCCCTCGATCCGTGCCGTCACCGGCACTACCCAAATTCGGGGATCGTTTTTCAGCGCATCCAGTTGTCGACATTTTACTGCATCCTTCTCCGTGATCAGGATGATATCGGCATCGATTTCTGCAAATGGGTTGGTAAGGAAGTCGTAATGGTCCGGCAAGGGCATTTCATCGAAATGCAGGCCGACGGCGCGCAATGTGGCAAAAAAACGCGCCGGATTGCCAATGCCCGCCGCGGCAACCAGGCGTGGCGGTGCCTTGGCATCCCGGGGCAGCCCCAATGTCGCCAATGGCGCGCTTTGCGTGCGGTCGGCGAGCCGCTCCGCGACCGTGCCCTCGAGTTGCATGCGAATGGCGCCCGCCGGCATGGCGGCGACCGGCTGGCTGGCATTGACGACCGTAATATCGCGCCGCCGGTGCGCAGGCTCGCGCAGCGGCCCGGCTGGCAGCAGCCAGCCATTGCCATTGCCACGGCTGTCATACAGGATGATTTCGATGTCGCGCTGCAAGGCGTAGTGCTGCAAGCCATCGTCGGACAGAATGAGATCAACTTCGGGACATGCGGCCAGCAAGGCCTGGCCGGCCGCCGCGCGGTCGCGCCCCACCATGACCGGACATGCGGCGCGCGTGGCAATCAGCAGCGGCTCGTCACCACCTTCCTGCGGCAGGGATTCCGGTCCGATTCTGCGTGGCGGCGCCGCGCTGGCGCCATAGCCGCGGGAAATCACGCCCGGCGTAAAACCGGCGGCGCGCAATGCCTGGACCAGCCAGATCGTCAGCGGCGTCTTGCCTGTGCCGCCGACAAAAATATTGCCGACAACAATGACGGGCACCGGCAGGCGGGTTGACTTGAGCATGCCAGCCGCATACAGGCGCCGGCGCACAGCCCCCAGCAATCCGAACAGCCAGGATACGGGCAACAAGGCCCGCGCCAGCAGGCCACGGCGTAGCCAGGCGCGCGTCAGTGCCGATTCGATTTGCGCAAGCATCAATGGCCGGCGGTGACTACTTCTTGCCGCCGGTCTGGGCGGCGAATGTCACCTTGGGGAAACCGGCAATCCGCGCCGCCTCCAGCACGTTGATCACCGTCTGGTGGGCGGCAGTGGCGTCGGCATTGATGATGATGACCGGATCTTCCGGGTTGCCGCCTTCCGCAGCCGCCTTCTTCAGCTCCTGGGCAAGGCCGGCCGGGTCCTGGTAGGAAATGCGCGCATTGTTGATGGCATAGCGGTTTTGCGCATCGACCCCGACATTGATCTCGAATGGCCGCTGCACCGATTTTTCCGCATCCGCCGTGGGCAGGACAATCTGCAGTTCGGTGAAGCGGCTGTAGGTGGTGGTGATCATCAGGAAAATCAGGATCACCATCAGCACGTCGATGAAGGGGATCAGGTTGATTTCCGGGTCTTCGCGCATGCGGCCCTTGCGAAAGTCCATTGCCATGGTCTGCGCCTTACTTGCGTGCGTTGTGGACGGTATCGACGAATTTCACCGCCTGCTGCTCCATGTCGACGATGAAACTGTCGACCAGGGCGCGGAAATGGCGGTAGAAGATCAGCGCCGGCATGGCAATCGCCAGGCCAAAACCGGTGTTGTACAGGGCTACCGAAATACCGTGGGCCAGCTCGGCCGGATTGGTGCCGGCGGTATTCTGCGAACCGAAGATCTCGATCATGCCGACAATGGTGCCGAACAGGCCCATGAGCGGCGCCAGGCTGGCGATCGTACCCAGGGTGGTCAGGAAACGCTCCAGTTCGTGCGCCGTACCGCGCCCGGCTTCCTCGATCGATTCCTTCATGACGTCGCGCGGCGCATCCACATTGCGCAGACCGGCGGCGAGCACACGGCCCAGCGGGGAATTCTGTTCCAGCTTGGTCAGCACATCGGCATTGATCTTGCCATTATGATAAACGCGTATCACTTCCTGCAACAACGTCGGCGGCAAAATGCGGGGACGACGCAGATACAGCAAGCGTTCAATGATCAGGGTCAGCGCGATGATGGAGGCGACCAGCAGAAACCAGATGGGCCAGCCTGCCGCTTGAATAATGGCGAACAAAAGAAACTCCTCGATACGATGCAGTCAATGAAACGCAGCACGCCGCGCAAGATGCAGAATGTATCGTGTTGGGCCATCGGGAGCAAGCATCATTGCATTGCCGCCACAACCGGCGCGCATTATTTAATGCCAACTTGCCCCGGTCAGCCTTCCTTGCCGTCGATGCGCGCCGCCATCAGGTAGGGCACGTACTTGACCAGGTACAGGGCAAATGCGGTTGCCCAGCAGCCTGCGGCAATCACCAGCGCCGGATTGCGCCAGGCGCCGCCATCGATTGCCGCAGCAAAGCGAGCGAGCACGCCAGCCTGTACCAGCAGGTACATCGCCTTTTCCATGCGCCCGCTTTTGAGCATGCGGCCGGTATGGCCCAGCGTCGTGCGGGTGATCATGCCGATAATGAGCCCGCCCATGGAACCGACCGCCAGCACATGAAATGCCGCTGAATTGGTCACCACGCCCACCGCGGCCAGGCCAAGCAGTGCAAAGCCGACAGGGATCCAGGCGTACGAAACATGCAGGATCCACAACAGCGGATTGTGCAGGGTCGAGAAGCTTTTCCACCCGGAGAGGCGCAACAGTTGCGACACGGCCGCTGCCAGGGCGAGCGAGGCCACCAGCACCGGCGGCATTTGCGCCGCCCAGGCCAGGCAAGTCAGCGCCGTGGTGGCGATGATGATCTTGTCACGCATGGGATTGGTGACCGGCTTCACGCCGGGCACCGCATTGGCCGTGAAATTGGGCAAGATGCGGCCGGCAATGACGGATTCGATCATGACGATCACCAGGATGGCTGCCTCCAGCGGCACCAGGCTGGAAATGGCCAGCCAGCCGTTGGCCGCGCCATGATAGACCGCATTGGCGGCCGTCAGCAGTCCCAGCAAGACGACCAGGAACATATTGCGCCGGTTACCCGACCGTTTCAGGACGCGATATAACGGCCAGGTTGCCAGCGGCAGGAACCCCAGCTCAATGACTGCCGCAAGCAGAGGCGATGTCAACATGGCGATACGACCGGCGATCCACAACAGGGCCAGCAACGCCAGATGGCGGCCGCGCGGCGTCCACAGTCCGGTCCAGTTGCGCCCGGCGGTAAACAAAAAACCGATCACGACGGTGACGGCGAAGCCGAACACCATTTCATGCACATGCCAGTTCAGGTCGATGTGCACCAACTGAGGGAGGTAGCCAAAATAGCGCAACAGCCAGACTGGCACACTTACCGCAGCAAAGGCGGCAGCCAGCAGGTAAAACGGCCGGAAGCCGAGCGCCAGGAAGGGATGGTTTTCCAGGGAATTGTGCGAGGCCATTGGCTGCGGCTCTTCAATGGTTAATAGCGACATGATACGCCCCTCAGTCAAACTTGTAAGTGCACCGAAGCCTGGCGTTACCCTGCCAGGCTCCGGCATCATTCCGGATCAGTGACCGGAGTTGGGGTCGGCCTTGGTTGCCGAGTGGAAGACTTCAGGATTTTCGGCGCCTGTCACGTGCAGGAAGCCTGCCAAACCTTTTTCCAGTCGCGACAGCGCGTGGTCGACCAGGATGTATTTACCCGGCACTTCCGTCTTGAACTCGACCATTGTCGCGCCACCCGGAGCGACCGTCGTGGTCTGCACGTTCTGCAGCGGCGCCGAAGTCAAGTCACCCTGGTTGTAGACACGATCAAACACTTCGCCGATGACGTGGAAGCTGGACGTGGCATTGGGTCCGCCGACACCGAAGAAGATGCGCACGGTTTCACCGACCTTGGCTTCCATCTTATGGGTCTTGGTCAGGGCATCGTGAGTACCGTTGAAGGTCATGTGCTCAGGCTTCTCGTCCAGCAATTTTTCCAGCGAGAACTCTGCCTCACCCTGCGTGCCATGTTTCTGGGCCGTGTAAAGCTCGCCCTGCATCACGTAAAACTCCCGGTCAACTTTTGGCAGGCCGCCTTCCGGTTCGACCAGGATCATGCCGTACATGCCGTTCGAGATATGCTGGGCCACCATGGGCGTAGCGCAATGGTAGACATACAAGCCCGGATTGATGGCCTTGAAGGTGAAGCTCTTGGTGGTGCCTGGCGCTGCCTGGGTCACCGCTGCACCGCCGCCAGGGCCGGTCACTGCATGGAAGTCCACCGAGTGGATCATCTGGCTGTCCTTGGCATTGGCCATATTGACGGTAACGGTGTCGCCAACGCGCACGCGGATGAATGGTCCCGGCACCTTACTGTTGAAGGTCCAGTATTTATAGGTGGTGCCATCGGCCAGTTGACCCAGCACTTCCGTCGTATCCAGGTTTACGGTCAGCTTCTGCGGTCCGCGCTTGCCCACCGGTTGGCCGACTTCCATCGGATTGGCCGAGATTTCGGCTGCTTTCGAGACGGGCTTTGCCGCACCGCCACCCACCACGATCTTGCCGATCATGCCCGCCTGGACGTGCCCGGGCAAGGTGCAAATGTAGGTAAATTCGCCTTTCTTGTTGGCGCGGAAGACGATCGCGGTACTGGCGCCCTTGTCATTCAACTTGTTCGACTGGGCGCCAAATTCGCCGACCTTGATGTCATGCTGGGCGCCGTCGCCATTGACGAGGTTAATTTGCACTACCGCACCTTCGGCAACGTCAAGCTGCGGATTGACCTTGCCCTTGATCGCGCCGGTTTCACCGATGAACACCAGCTTGCCGTCGGCGATATCAGTGCGCAGGGTAAATGTCACGTCGGGACGATATTGCACTGCGTTGTTATGGCCACCATGCGCAGTCGCGGCATGGACCGGCGTGAGCGCGGCAAAGCCGAGAAATGCGGCGATAAGGGATTTTTGCAGCAAACTGGTTTTCATTTTTCTCACCTCAGAGGTCAAAATCATTTTTCTCATTTGGCGCACGCTGCGCCTGTTTCCCGCTCTCATCGGTTTGTCCCATCCGCTGAGAGCCTTCACTTTTTATCTGCGGCTTCAGAGGACCGCTTGAAACTAATCATACATTTCATGTACATCTTTTAAAATTGATGCGAATCAAGTTATTCAAGACGCATCGCAACGCCAGAGATCGGCGCTTAGTTTTTCGACCTGGAAGTAAAGCGCGCCAGCAGGCGGGCAGGCTCAAGACGGCGCGGATCGAATACCGGCATCTCGATTGCGTCCAGCGTATTCTTGACGAGCAGGCCAAGATCGGTATCGCCTTCCATGATCAGGCGCCTGGAAAAAAACAGCGTGTCCGGATCTTCCTGGCGCCGCGCCAGCAGCAGGAAATCCTGCGCACTGGCGGCAATCAGCAAGTCTGGCTTGCCGTCAGCAGCGCTGGCAACAAAGCTTCCCCTCGCCCACTGAAAGTGAAAGGCCAGCTGGGCGTCCGTCACCCGGATGCATAAACGTTTGCCTTCCAGCGAGCGCTTGACGTCCAGGGGCAGGCTATCGCGCAGGGCGAGGTTGAGCGCAGTCGCAAACAATAGCGATCCGGGATAGGCAGGCAGGATTGACAGCAGCTTGCCGACCGGCTGCGGCAGCGTCATGCGATTTTCATTCATGTTGGCTCCTTGTGTTCAGGCCCACTCAGGCTCGGGCATGACTTTCTCCAGGCCCGGCCTGCCATGCCAATAGCCGTCGCAGGCCGCATCCGGCATCAACGGCTGCATCTCGCGCATGGCAGCGTCAGCCGCCATCTTTCCCGATGCCACGGCATGGAACAATTCGATGATGCGCGGGGTATATTGCGATTGCGGGCTGATGCGCGCTACGCCAACGCCGAGTTCGGCCATCACAGGCAATTCCTGCACCAGGTTGTACACCAGGGCCGACTGGGTCTGGATGCCGTTCAGGACGAGAAAATGCTGGCCTTCCCGGGTGTTCAAGGGCAGGCCATCCGGATACTCGCGGCAGACAAACTGGCAATCGTCTTTCGGCAAATTGCGGTGGCGCGCGGAAAAGCAGCGCGCGGAAAATGCCAGCGGCATGCGGCCGTACGCAAATACCTCGGTCTCGATCGTGCTGGTTCGCTGCTGCAATACCTGGGCCAACTGGACGCCGCCCATTTCCAGGGGCATCACCCAGCGGGAAGCGCCGGTGGCGGCAATAAAGTCGAGCGTTGGCGCGTTATAGATATTCAGGTGCGGCCCTGCGACGAAAGGCTTGCCTGCCATGCAATGCACCGCCCCCATATCGTTGGCCTCCACCGCATGACGGCCGTTGCCGGCGATCCGGTGCAGCATCGCGAGGTCGGTTTTCGATTCGAGCAAGACCTGCGTCGACAGCACGACTTCCTTGCCGGCTGCGGCCAGCATGTCGGCGATCTCCAGCCAGTCGCCCAGCTTGAGTTCATGCCGGCGCGAACATACGGCTTCGCCGAGATAGACGATGTCGACCGGCGTGTCGGCCACCGCGGCATAAAACTGCAGCACGGTTTCACGCGGCCAGTAATAGAGGATAGGGCCCAGCGCCAGCTTCACGATATGTTCTCCGGTAGTCATTTCCACGGCCGGTGGTAGGCGCCCAGCGTATGCTGCTGGCCTTCCGCAACCTTGTTCAGTTCCGCCATCCAGGCTGGCTTGACCGAATAACGCTGGGCGCTGTCGAGGCAATTGTCGATCGCCTGGCGCCATACCCGCGTGACTTGCGCAACGTAGGCCGGGCTGCGCTGGCGGCCTTCGATCTTGATGGCGGATACGCCCAGCTTCATCAGTTGCGGCAACAACTCCAGCGTATTGAGGCTGGTCGGCTCCTCGATCGCATAGTAGTTTTCATCGTTGACATCGAACCGTCCCTTGCAGAGGGTCGGATAGCCGGCATTTTCGCCATCGGCATAGCGGTCGATGAGGACGCCGTTCAGGCGCGATTCCAGTCCCTTCGGCGTCTGTTCCCAGCGCACCGCCTTCGCCGGCGAGCACACGCCGGCATTGTTGGGCGCTTCTCCCGTCACATAGGACGACAGGGCGCAGCGGCCCTCCACCATCACGCACAGGCTGCCAAAGCCGAAAACCTCGATTTCCACCGGCGTGTTGGCAGCCACATGCTCCACCTGCGCCAGCGACAGCACCCGCGGCAGCACTGCCCGGGCGATGCCGAAGCGCTGGTGGTAGAAATTGATTGCCTCGAAATTTGTGGCCGAACCCTGCACCGACAAATGCAGGCGCAGCTGCGGATGAGCCTTGGCGGCATAAGCCATCAGCGACGGATCAGCCAGGATGACTGCATCGACGCCGGCGCGTGCCGCAAGGTCAATCGCATCGCGCCACTGCGTCCAGGCCGCCGCTTGCGGGTAGGTATTCAGCGCCACCAGCACTTTGCGCTGGCGCGCGTGCGCGTAGCGCACACCTTCACTGATTGCCGCTGCATCGAAATTCAGGCCGGCAAAGTTACGCGCATTCGTGGCATCGCGAAAACCAAGATAGACACAATCTGCGCCATTGTCGATGGCAGCCTTGAGCGCAGGCAGGCTGCCTGCCGGACAAACCAGCTCCATGGCAGCGCGCGCCGCGGCTGGCGATACATGGTTGATGAAAGACATGGGAGGAGGCAGCGGGCATGCCGGCTTCAAGGCGCCTGCGCCTTGGCAGCGCATTGGTAAATACCGGCAAGTTACCGCGTGGTTAAAGTGTCACGGACTGTAGCAAAGACATTTTTTTTGGCAATTGATCTGTATCAAGTAGTTCCGGGTACATCTTTTTCCTGCACATATTGCTATAACCGGCGTTTTATTTTTCCCCAGCTGGCTCGGGCGTTATATCCCGATATAAAAATGCTTAACCTGCATCAAGGAGATGAGAAGGCTTGCAGCGCGACAATGAATCATCACCTGACTGAGAGGCATCAATGAATACCGTCACCGATTACATGAGCACCGACCACAAGCATTGCGACGATGTCTTTGCCGCCCTGGAAAACAGCGTCAGGAGTGGCCAATGGGATCTCGCGGCCGAGACATTCAAGGAATTTACCGAAGCGATGGATGTGCATTTTTCCATGGAAGAAGACGTGCTGTTCCCCGCTTTTGAACAAGCCACCGGCAGCAGGGCCGGACCGACTGCCGTGATGCGCGACGAGCATCAGGAGTTACGGGGCATGCTCGGCCAGTTGGGAGATGCGCTGAGGCTGCGCGATGCCATTGAATTCTCCGGCGTGGCGGACACGCTGAACATCATGCTACAACAGCACAACATGAAAGAAGAAGGTATCCTCTATCCAATGGCAGACCGCATGCTGGCTGCCAGCCGCGATGTTCTTCTGACTGAAATGAGCAACCTGAAAGTGCCTGCATAACATGACAGAAAACCTCAATATCGACGTCTGCGGTCTCCAGCCCCCGGAGCCGCTTGAACGTGTACTGGAAGCATTGTCTCAGCTGGCACCGCAGCAGAAGCTATGCATCCTGATCGACCGCGAGCCGCTGCCGCTGTATCGCATCCTGGCCAATAACGGCTACCTTCACCAGACGCAGAGCCGGCCGGATTATCTTTACGAAATCCTGGTCTGGAAACCCGTCCCGGGCGCCTGACGCCGGCTGCAGCGTTCCTGAAACTGCGTCCGACTGCCGTGCAACGCATCCTGTCTTTCGAACAAACCCCGGCGCTGCTGGTGCCGCTGCGCTTCATGCTGACAGCGCCTCTATTTGCCCTGCTCGCCGCGGCGCTGATGTTCTGGAGCGGGCCGGACATGCTGGCATCGCGCTGGCTGCCGGCGACGCTGGCCTTTACCCACCTGCTGACGATCGGCTTCCTGAGCATGACGATGGTGGGCGCGCTCATCCAGATCCTGCAAGTCGTGGCCGGCATCGAGATTGCCCGGCCGCGGCTTACCGCAGCGATTGTGCACACCACCCTGGCAGTTGGCTGCATCCTGCTGTCGCTTGCCTTTCTCCGTTCCGAAGCAATGCTGTTCCGGCTGGCGCTGGCATGCCTTGGGACTGGCTTCCTCTGGCTGCTGGCTGCGTGCGGCATCGGCGTGTGGCGGGATGCGCAGCCCACCGCCACCGTGACTGCCATCCGCTTCTCGCTGGCGGGACTGGCAGTTGCGCTAAGCCTCGGCGTCACGGCCGCCAGCGCATTTGCCTGGCCGCTGGCGTTGCCCCTCATCGAATTGACCAACCTGCATGCAGCCTGGGGCTTGCTTGCGTGGGTGGGCCTGCTCACCATCGGGGTGGCGTACCAGGTTGTGCCGATGTTCCAGGTAACGCCGGTCTATCCGGTTTTCATGACGCGCTGGCTTTCCTGGGCCATCCTGGCTGGATTGTGCTCATGGTCGGCCTCCCGCCTTTTTCCAGCACCGGTATCCGGCTGGCTGGCGGATCTGGCATCACTGGCGCTGTGCGCGGCCTTCCTGGGATTTGGCGTCCAGACGCTACGATTGCTCGCGCAACGAAAACGTCCGCCTGACGCGACGACACAGTTCTGGCGCACCAGCCTCTTGTGCCTGATCGCCAGCGCACTTCTGTGGCTCGCTGGCGAATGGATGCCAGCAGCGGCCAATGCCGCGTGGCTTCCCATTTCGGTGGGTGCGCTTTTCATCGTTGGCTTCGGTTGCACCGTGGTCAATGGCATGCTTTACAAGATCGTGCCATTCCTGATCTGGTACCACTTGCAGCACCAATTGGCCAGTCAGGGCCGCAAGGCGCCAAATGTTCGGCAAATCATTACCGATCGCGCTGCCAGCCGACAGTTCCAGGTGCAGTTCTGCGCAATTGTCTTGATGACAGCTGCGCCGATCTGGCCGGAAATGCTGGCGCGGCTTGCCGCACTTGCCTTCGGCATATCGGCTTGTTGGCTGGGGATCAACCTGGCGCATGCCGCCGGCATTTACCGGACTGCGCTGGCAGAGCCCGCACCGGGTGAAAGGCGCGCGCCGGTCACTCTCTGAGCAGGGATCAATCCTTGTAGTCGCGCAGTTTTTCGATATCCAGGATGGTGATGATCTTGCCGCTCACGCTGATCAGCTGCTTGGACGAAAGCACGTGCAGGACCCGTGAAAAATGTTCCGGGGTCAGGTTCAGGCGCGAGGCAATCACGGCCTTGTTGGCTTGCAGCGTCAGGGTGCCGCCATCGGTCTGCGGATCGTCCTTCAAGAGGTAACCGATGACGCGCTCGGCGCCGCTGCGCAGGGAATAGGCTTCCACGTCCGCGATCAGGCCATGCAGGCGGCGGCTCAATCCTGCCAGCATCTTGCGGGCGAATTTCGTGTCGCGCTCCAACTCTTCGAATACTACCGATTTTTCCACATGCAAAAGCAGGCTGTCCGCCAGGGCCTGGGCGGTCACGATGTAAGGCTTTTCCATGAACATCAGGGCTTCGCCGAAGCTATGGCCCGGGCCGGCGATCTCGACGACCTTTTCATCGCCTTGCGGCGACATGAACGCCAGCTTGACCTGCCCATAGATCACGATGTGAAAACCGACGCAAGGATCGCCGCGGCGAAACACGACTTCGCCCCGTTCGGCCCGCACTTCGTGCGTGCCCTGGGCAATCCGGTCAAGCTCGGCAGGCGCCATGTCGCTAAAGAGCGGCAAACGCGCCAGGAATTCCTGTGCCTTGATCTTACCTGCACTCATTGAAGCGACTCCCGAGAGAAGCCATACAAAATTGATCTGAACAACAATCGGCACAATCACCGATTCCCCACTACCTGCAGCATCCCGGCATTGTAGCGGTTGTTCAAAGACAATGCCCAGAACTTCATGAAGGAATGTGGCCTGCCTGATGGCTTCGGCATGGCGCTAGTCCTGGCCTGCGAGGGCACGACCAGCAAAAAAAATCGGGACCCTTTCGGTCCCGATTTGCGAGCATCCTCTACCCTGTGCTGGATTCAGCCTGGCGCCGAATGATGCGAGGTTGCCCAAGGCAGTCTTTTCATTGCCTATTCGACGACAAGAAAATCGATGACGATGTTGCCCGGCTCCCGCATGACATATCCCATTTGCAAGCGACTCCCAAAATAATTGCCGAGTTGCGAGAGCAGCGGCAGCGGATCGTGATCATTGCAAAAACGCATGGTTTCGCCAGGCTCCAGCGCTTCGAGCGCACCGAAGATGGCCGCATGACGGAATCGCTTCGCGATGCCGCGGGCATCGAATGGATAGATGCCGGCTTCAACAGCGGCATGAGAACAATCGTGTGACATTTTAAAATCCTTTTCAGGTATTCATGCAAGGCGGCGCCGGTTGGCGCCGCCACTCGTGGGCTCAATCAGGCCTTCAGTGCCTGGTTTGCCGGCACAGTCTGTTTGCCGACAATCTTGGCGGTCAGCAGGCGCCATGCGAACACGGCGAGGAACACAATGCCGATGGCAAACACGATATCGCCAGGGACGCGCATCCAGACCATGGTTTCCATGAAGGAGGAATGGACCACTTCCGCCGAACGTGCAAACCAGACGCCCTTGGTGATGCTGGCCCATGCCTGGTAAATACCAGCCGGCACCAGCGAGATGAAGACCATCATTGCCAGGCCGATGTTGAGAAGCCAGAAGGCAGGGGCCAGCAGGGCGTCAGACCAGGCAGCGCGCTCGAACAGTCCGCGCAGGCAGAACAGCATCAGGCCGATGCCGAGCATGCCATACACGCCGAACAGTGCGGCATGGCCATGGGCTGCAGTCATGTTCATGCCTTGCATGTAGTACAGCGCGATCGGCGTGTTGATCGAGAAGCCCAGGAGGCCGGCGCCAACCACGTTCCAGAAGCCGACGGCGATGAAGCACAGGATCGGCCACTTGTAGGCATGGACCCAGGGCGCAGCCTTGGAGCGCTGGTAGTTGCGGTATGCCTCGACGCCGATCAGCGACAGCGGCACCACTTCCAGCGCGGAGAACATCGCGCCGATGGCGATCACCACGGTCGGTGTGCCGGTGAAGTACAGATGGTGCAGCGTACCCAGGATGCCGCCGAACAGGAACACGATGGTTTCCAGGACGATGGCGCTGTTGGCGGCACGGGCATGAATCAGACCCAGCTTGGTAAAGAGCAGCGCGATAACGGCAGTGGCAAACACTTCGAAGAAGCCTTCGACCCACAGGTGCACCAGCCACCAGCGCCAGTACTCGACCATCGAGTAGTGGGTATGCTGGCCCCAGGCGAGCGAGGTGGCATAGAAGCCGCCGATGCAAAGAGCTGCCAGGAACACCATGGCGATCAGGCCGCGGCTTTCCGAAGGCTTCTTCAGTGCGGGCCACAGACCACGGCCAAGCAGGGTTACCCAGAACAGCAGGCCGACGAACAGCAGGATTTGCCAGACACGCCCCATGCTGGTGAATTCCAGGCCCTGGTTGCCGAGCCAGAAGCTGAAGTCGACGCCGGAATTCTTCAGGGTACCGAGCCAGCCAAACGCGGTCGAGCCGACCACGATGAACAGCAAGGCATAAAACAGGACATTGACGCCGAGCTTCTGGAATTTCGGCTCATGACCGGAAATCGCGGGGGCGATATACAGGCCAGTGGCAAGCCAGGCGGTGGCGATCCACAGCACCGCGAACTGGGTGTGGATGGTGCGGCTGACCGAGAACGGCAGGATTTCCCCGAGTGGTATGCCGAAGAAGCTGGTGCCTTCGACGGCGTAGTGCGCGGTAATGACACCCATGCCGACCTGCGCCAGGATCAGGCCGATCACCACAAAGAAGTACTTTCTGGTGGCCAGCATCGATGGCGTGGCTTTCAGGGAGAACAGCGGATCATTCTTCGGCGGCGTCGGATCGCCCTCTTCCTTCTCGCGGGAGTGGAAGAAGATCATGCCGGCAATCGCGCCGATCATCAGGATCACGCTGGCGATCGACCAGATGCCGGCGCCGGCGGTCGGCGCATTGCCGATCAGCGGTTCGTGCGGCCAGTTGCTGGTATAGGAGAGACCGGCCTCATTCGGCCGATCGGTCGCAGCCGACCAGGAAGACCAGAAGAAGAAGGCGGTCAACGCCTTGCGCTCGGCCGCTGTGCCAAGCGAACTGGTCTTCATCGCATACTGCTCGCGCAAGCCGTCGAGCGACTTTTCATCGCCGAACAGGTCGGCGTAATGCTTGGCCACTTCCTGCACCGCCTGGGCACGTTCCGGGCTCAGGGAAATCTGTCCGGTTTGCGCGTCATAAGTATTGCGGCGCATTTCGGCTTTCAGCAAGCCATCGAGCTGGGCCTGACGGCCTGCATCCAGCTCTGCATAAGGCTTGCCATGATCGCGCCTGGCCCAGATATCGCGCAGCGCCACCGCTTCGCGGTGCAGCCAGTCGGCCGACCAGTCCGGCGCGAGGTAACTGCCATGACCCCAGACCGAGCCAACCTGCTGGCCGCCTGCTGCCTGCCAGGCTTGCTGGCCATGTGTAACCTGCCCCTCTGAAAATATGACATCCCCGTTGCTGCTGATGACTTTTTTGGGAATTGGCGGTGCCGCGAGATAGATCTCCGTCCCCACCCATCCCAGTACAGAGAATGAAAGGACACAGATAATCGCGAGCCAAGTCCATAGTTTGCGTGTAGCGTGCATGGCCGTTCCTTGGTTGTGGTGTTAAAAATAATAAAAAATTTCCTATAAGATGCATTCTAGATGTATCTTTCTGAACATGCAAACAAAATGCATCTTAAAAATTGACTTGCATCACGGATCTCCAATAAACCTATAGAATGAATGGCGCTTTAAGCTTGATTGAACCGACCATGCCCTTGCCATGAGACTGACTACTTATACCGATTACGCCTTGCGTACGCTGATGTACCTTGCCGTCAACCGGGACAGGCTGGTAACCATCCAGGACATCGCGGATCTGCACGGCATTGCCAAAAACCACCTGACCAAGGTGGTACATCAACTGGGCTTGCTGGGGCTGGTGGAGACCATACGGGGCCGTAACGGCGGGCTTCGGCTTGGCCGCGAGCCAGCCGAGATCAATATCGGTGAAGTCGTGCGCTCCACCGAAACCGATTTTTTCATGGCGGAGTGCTTTGATGCCGACAATGTCGGCTGTGCCTATTCGGCGGCCTGTACCCTGAAAGGCGTGCTTGGCGAGGCGACTGCCGCGTATCTGCGTGTGCTCGATGGCGTGACGCTGGAAATCCTGATGAAAAAGCCCGCCGTTCGCACCCCTCCAGCAAAGCCGATTCGCCTGCATGCGCGCGCCGGTACGCCTGACGCATAGAATGCAGAATTCATAGCGCCTTGTGACCACGTTATCTGTGGATAAGTTTGTGGGTATTTCCCAAGGCTAAATGGAGAAGATTGATTCAAGTCAACCATTCTGAAGGGCTGGCATTGAGACAAAACATATTTCCTATATAAATCAATAGGTTGAAATTAACAAACAGCAACACAATATCCTATTGGCAAATAGTGACAAATCCGTAGCATTGTGGACAGATTCCAGCGTTCAAAAACATATGAGTTCAACGAATTTCCCCGACAGCACTGAACCCACTCAGCCAGTCTTGAGCGTTTCCGCACTGAATACCACTGTCGCACGCATGCTGGAAAGAAATTTTCCGCTGCTATGGGTTTCTGGAGAAATTTCCAATTTCACACGGGCCGCCTCCGGGCACTGGTACTTCACCCTCAAGGACGAAGGTGCGCAGGTGCGCGCGGTGATGTTCCGCGGCCGCGCCCAGTACGCCGGTTTTATTCCGAAAGAAGGAGACCGCGTCGAAGTGCGCGCCCTGGTGACGCTGTATGCCCCGCGCGGCGACTACCAGTTGAATGTGGAAGCAGTGCGGCGCGCCGGGCTGGGCAACCTCTATGAAGCATTTCTGCAACTGAAGGAAAAGCTGACACGGGAAGGCTTGTTCGATCCGGCACGCAAGCGCCCACTGCCGGCGTTTGCCCGCACGATCGGCATTGTCACCAGTCTCCAGGCAGCCGCGCTGCGAGACGTGCTGACGGCCTTGCGGCGACGCGCGCCGCATATACAGGTGGTCATTTATCCAGCCCCTGTGCAGGGAGAAGGCGCCGCAGAAAAAATCGCCGCGGCGGTCCGGCAGGCCTCGGCGCGTGCCGAATGCGATGTGCTGCTGGTATGCCGCGGCGGCGGCAGCATTGAAGACCTGTGGTCGTTCAATGATGAAGGCGTCGCGCGTGCCATTGTTGCATGCGCCATGCCTGTGATAGCCGGCGTCGGCCACGAAACCGATTTTACCCTGGCCGATTTTGCCGCCGACCTGCGCGCGCCGACCCCCACCGCTGCCGCCGAGCTCGCAGCCACTGCGCGCGCCGATTGGCTGGCAACCCTTGAATCCCATGCAGATGATCTCACCCGCACGCTGCGGCGCCACCTTGCCGATTGCGCACAAAATCTCGACTGGCTGTCGCACCGGCTGACGAGCCCGGCCGCGATGATTCGCCATGAACGGCTCAAGTTGCAAGGATGGCAGACGCGCCTGGCGCATGCCACCCGCATGCCTGTTGCGCGTGCGCGCCATGCCCTGGCCCAGGCGGGCATTCGCCTGTCGGCCAGGCTGCCGCAAACAGCGGGGTTGCGGCGCCAGTTGCAGGAGGAGGCGCGCCGCCTCGACAATGGCATGGCCAGCGTGCAGGCCCAGCGCCGCCTGGCGCTGGCGAGCCTGGCGGCGCAACTGGAATTACTGAACCCCCAACGCACCCTGGAACGCGGCTATGCCATGGTGACGGATGCGCGGGGTAATATCGTGCGCGCCCCTGCGCAAGTACATCCCCGCGAAAATATCACCCTGCGCCTGGCGCAAGGCGTCGTGGACATTGGTGTGGCCTCAGTACAACCAGGCCTCGAGTAGGGCGCCGCCAGGGGCTCCCCTGCAATCTTGCGGCATCCGGCATACAATAAAGGGTTTTCAAAACAACCACTACTTGCAAACCAAGAAAGGATAAGCTCATGGAACACACCCTGCCGGCCCTGCCCTATGCACTCGATGCCCTGCAACCGCACATTTCCAAGGAAACCCTGGAATACCACTACGGCAAGCACCATCAGGCTTATGTCACCAACCTGAATAACCTGATCAAGGGCACCGAATTCGAAAACGCCAGCCTGGAAGACATCATCAAGAAATCCTCCGGCGGCGTGTTCAACAATGCGGCCCAGGTCTGGAACCACACGTTCTACTGGAACGGCCTGGCTCCCAATGCCGGCGGCGCACCGACCGGCGCCCTAGCTGACGCCATCAACGCCAAGTGGGGTTCGTTCGACAAGTTCAAGGAAGAATTCACCAAGTCCGGCATCGGCAATTTCGGCTCCGGCTGGACCTGGCTGGTGAAAAAAGCGGACGGCTCCGTGGATATCGTCAACACCTCCAATGCCGCCACCCCGCTGACCACCGCCGACAAGGCCCTGCTGACCTGCGACGTCTGGGAACATGCCTACTACATCGACTACCGCAATGCCCGTCCGAAATACATCGAGTCGTTCTGGAGCCTGGTGAACTGGGCATTCGTTGCAAAGAATTTCGCCTAAATGCCTGTGCAGCCGCTGTGGTCCTGAAGACCCCGGCCTGCAGCCCTAAACAGGGAGCCATCGCGCAAGCGCCTGGCTCCCTGTTTGTATTCAGGCCACCAATCTTTTTGAGCTTGAGGCAAGCCTGATAAGATTCAACTTCGCGACCTTGGCATCAGCCGGCCCGCAGTGCGGTGCCGTAAAAAAATTGCAATCTTGAAATTTATTGACTAGTCTCAAATGCAGCTGGATTTACGTCTGTCACAGTCCAGCCCATGGCGTAGTCATAAAGGAGAGAGAAAAATGGACAAAGCACTCGAAATCGCTGCACGGGTATTGATGTCGCTTATTTTCATCATTGCCGGCTGGGGCAAGTTGACCGGCTACGCCGGCACGCAGGGCTATTTCGCATCGCTCGGCTTGCCGGCGCCGGCACTGGTGACACCGCTTGTCATCCTGATCGAGCTCGGTGGCGGTCTCGCCTTGCTGTTTGGCTTCAAGGTGCGCTGGGTGGCCGCTATCCTCGCGCTGTTCAGTGTTGGCTCAGCATTCATTGCGCATACCAATTTTGCCGATCCAGGCCAGATGAACAATTTCATGAAAAACCTAGCCATGGCCGGGGGCTTCCTCTTGTTCGTCAAATACGGTGCCGGCACACCGAGCATTGATCAGACGCTCGCCAAAAAATAATGGATAGTCTGGCGGACCGAAGATGTTCGCCAGATACCCTTTCAATGACCGGCCTCCAGCCTGCCGAAACGAACCGGTCTTGCCGCCATGCCTCCATTCGGCTCCGGTGCCGTCAATACCCTACCCTACGCAGCTCAGGATTGGTAAAAGCTTGCTTAAGGGCCCCTTAAGCTGCCGAATATAGAATTGTCTCTCCGCACTTCAACGCCTGCACATTGAACTGAACCAAGTTCCATGCAATTTCTTATGTGCGGTTCAATCGAACGAATGCCGCCTGATTGATGTGCCCGATCAGAAAGTCATCAGGGACGCCGCATGTTTACCTTGAAGCCCCGGGGTAGCACGGGCCCAGCCCCGCACCTGACGGCAGCATCCAGCGTGCCACGCCACTTGTCCCAGGCAAGCAAAATCGCAGTAATTTTATACAGGAGGGCGCATGCTCCAATCTTTTTCGATTCCGCCGGAACTGGTCTGGCCGTTTGCCATCGCCATCGGTTGGGTGGCCGGCGAATTCGGCCACCGCTGGACTGGTTTGCCTCGCATCAGCCTTTACGGCCTGGTTGGTTTCCTGCTGGCCAGCACACAAACCGGCTTCCTGCCGAAAGCTGCTGACAGTAACATGCTGGTACTGGCTGACGTGGCGTTCGGCTTGATCCTGTTCGAGCTAGGCTACCGCATCAATCTGCACTGGTTGAAGGTCAACCCCTGGATTGCGGTTTCCAGCGTGGCTGAAGCGCTCGGCACTTTCATCGTCGTCTATTTCATTTCAGCCTGGTACGGCACTTCGACCATGACAGCGCTGTTGCTGGCATCGCTGGCAATGTCGACTTCGCCAGCGGGCGTCCTGCGGGTCATCAACGAAAAGTCGAGTTCCGGCCAGGTGACTGAAAGGACCCTGCACCTGTCGGCGCTTAACTCGGTGATGGCCGTGTTCGCCTTCAAAGTCATCATCGGCTATTGGCTATTCCAAAGCTCGGGCAGCATTCTCAAGGCGAGCTGGAACAGCCTGGTCATGTTGATGCTGTCTGCCTTGCTGGGGGCAGTGTTCGGCGTGCTGGTACCGGCCCTGCGCAGGCGCCTCGGCAATGTCGGCACCGATGCGACCGTCGGCTTTGCCATCGGCGTCATCTTGCTGGTGGCACTGTCGCATGTCCTGAATTTCTCGCCGATCCTGTCCGCCCTGACCTTCGGCCTGGTGGCGCGTCACCGGCGCGAAACCCTGAGCCAGACCCAGCGCAATTTCGGTGTGCTGGGCGACTTGCTGGTGATTCCGCTCTTCATTTTCGTCGCCACGACGCTGGAATGGCAGCAGGCGGTAGCGGGCATCGGCCTGGGACTACTGATCATCATCGCGCGCATCCTGACCAAGATTGTCGGCGTGACGCTGTTTGCCCGCGTGAGCGGCATCTCATGGCGCAAGGGCTTGCTGACGGGGCTGGCGCTCAGTCCCGCATCCGTATTCGTGATCCTGATCCTGGAGCAGACACGCTACCTGGAAATCGATCTGGCAAGCCATCTCGCCCCGCTGGCGGCGATGGTGCTGGTCATGGAAGTGCTCGGCCCGATCCTGACCCAGCGTGCGCTGGTCTGGGCGCGAGAAACCTCGAACGAGGAGAATTGACATGCCATTAGAAACTTTTAATACCTCGACGCCGCTGACCATGGGCGTCGAACTGGAATTGCAGCTCGTTAGCCTGTCCGACTTCGACCTGGTGGCCGCCAGTCCCGACATGCTGGACCTCTTGTCGCGCAAGCCCTTTCCGGGCAATGTGACGCCGGAAATCACGGAGAGCATGATCGAGGTAAACAGCGGCGTGCATACGGATTACGCCGGCCTGGTGGATGAACTGCAGCGTATCCGCGACACCCTGGTGCATGCCGCCGACAAGCTCAACGTCGGCATCTGCGGTGGCGGCACACACCCGTTCCAGAAATGGTCGGAGCGCCGGATATTTTCCAAGTCGCGCTTCAAGGAAGTCTCGGCGCTGTACGGTTACCTGGCCAAGCAATTCACCGTGTTCGGACAGCATGTGCATATCGGTTGCGCCTCCGGCGACGACGCGCTGTTCCTGCTGCACGCGCTGAACCGGTATGTGCCCCACTTCATTGCCCTGTCGGCGTCCTCGCCCTATTTCCAGGGACAAGACACCCTGTTCAGCTCGGCACGCCTGAATTCCGTCTCGGCCTTTCCCCTGAGCGGACGTGCGCCCTTCCTGCAAAGCTGGGAGGAATTCGAGCACGGCTATTTCGCGCGCATGGAACACACCGGCGTGGTCAAGAGCATGAAGGATTTTTACTGGGATATCCGCCCCAAACCGGAATTCGGCACCATTGAGTTGCGCGTTTGCGACACACCCTTGAGCGTCGAACGGGCGGCGTCGCTGGCATGTTACCTGCAGGCGCTGTGCCGCCACTTGCTGCAGCGCGCAGAGCCTGCCCCGGCCGAGGACGATTACCTGGTCTACAACTATAACCGCTTCCAGGCTTGCCGCTTCGGGCTGGATGGCAACGTCGTGCATCCGAAAACCCATGAAACGCTGTCGCTGCGCGAAGATATCCTGACCACGCTGCGCCAGATGGAACCCCACGCCAGCGAACTGGGCTGCACGGCCGCGCTGGAACACCTGTACCAGGCCAGCCATCAGGGCAGCGATGCAAGCTACCTGCGCAACGAATATCTCGTCACCGGCAGCGCTGAAGGCATGGTCGATTCCGCTATCCGGCGCTTTCGCCAGGGATGTGGGTAGCGTGCCACTGGCCGATAATTTGAAAGCGAGGTAAAGTAACAGCAAGTAAAAAAATAACGAGGAGCAAAATGTCCCTGCTGTCTCCCGAGCGGACATACCAGATCGTCAGCAGTATCGTCAATTGCGAGCGTCTTGACGATCTCCTGGATTTGCTAGGTGCAGAAATCAACGCGCTCGGGGTCGCCGATGGCTATCTCGTCAATATGCGGGACGCGACCGGCAATTACCTCACTTGCCTGAAAATCCGCTATCCCGCCGAGTTCCAGAACCTGGAACGCTCCTATCTCGGCTACAAGATCCCGCTGGACAATGGCCAGCTCAATGCACGCACCATGGCCACGCGGGAAATCGTGCGCGTCAACCCTGGCAATGCCAGCGACGAGGAAAACACCATCCTGAATTACTGGAAAATCCAGGAAATGGTTGCCTTGCCGCTGTGCCTGCCTGAGGCGGCAGGCGTCAATCCCATCGGGGTGCTGGTCTTGCTCAACCAGGGCACCGCCATCCCTGAAGACGCAATAGCCAAAGTGCAGGCGATCATTAACCTGTTTCATGCCAGCCTGTCACGCTGGTTGCGCCTGTCGCACCTTGAACTATTGCACGACGAAGCAACCGCGGCAGTGGCGGAAAACAAGCGCTTGCTGCAATTCCTCGATGACATGAACAGCCTGACCTCGGTCGACAAGATTTACGAACTGTTTGCCGCCGAACTGTTCCGACAGATGCCCTTCGACCTGGCGAGCTTTTGCCTGGTCGAAAACGATCGCCTGCAGATCGGCAAAGCCATCGCCGCCAAACCGAAGTTCGAGCCTGTCTGCGAGAAATGGGAACATCATCTGCGGCAAACGCCTTACCCGCTGGATCCGACCGCCAGTGGCCTGGTCTATGTATTGCTGCGCGATGAAGCCATGGTATTTCCGGATTTCCAGGAAATCCGCCACCTGCCGCTGGCGGGATATGACAAGAAGAGCCTGTCCATTCTGGGCACGGCGCGTACCCTTTTCATTACGCCGATCCGCCATCACAAGAAGCCGATTGGCGTATTCGCGCTCTACAGCCTGGAAAACAAGGTCGAACTGTCCGATGCCGACCTGCACCTGCTGGGCCATCTTTCCTCCTTCCTCGGCACGGCGATCACCAACAGCAAGCTGTATGCGACCAGCCAGGCCCAGGTGCTGGAAATCCGCCATCTGAATGAAATGCTGGAAGAAAAAGTCGATGCGCTGGCAACGCAGGCGTCGACCGACCAGTTGACTGGCCTGTTGAATTTCCGCGCCTTTGAACAGGAACTGGACAAGCTGCTGGATCTGGCTGCATTCAGCGGCGCGCAAGAGCCGCTGGCCCTGGCGCTGATCGATATCGACCATTTCAAGCGTTTCAACGATACCAACGGCCATGCGGCGGGTAACGACATACTGGCAGCCTTGGCATGTGAAATCGGCAAGCATACGCGCCAGTCCGACAAGGCATGCCGCTATGGCGGCGAAGAATTTGTCCTGATCTTGCCGAAGTGCGGGCAGGTAGGCGCCGTCCAGCTGGCCGAGCGCATCCGCAGCAGCATCGAAGCCCGGACATTTGACACCTGCGCCGGTCAGCGCTCGATTACGATCAGCGTCGGCTACACGGTATATCGCCCCGGAGACGATCGTCATTCCCTCTTCAATCGTGCCGACCAGGCGCTGTACCAAGCCAAGGAAAGCGGCCGCAACCGCGTCTGCAGCCTCTAGAACGGCTTGCGCTTCGCAGCGCTACAGGCAAGCCATGAAACGATAATACGTCACCGGTGCGTCACCAATGAACGTCGAGGCAGCCTCGCAGGCATAGCGCCCTTGCGGCAAGGCGGCAAAAGCTGCCGCGCTCAGCAAAATTTCCTTCCTTCCGGCCACATCCTCGCCAAGCTTGCAGGCGAC
The DNA here is from genome assembly GCF_004114795.1 of Janthinobacterium sp. 17J80-10. NCBI lineage: Bacteria > Pseudomonadati > Pseudomonadota > Betaproteobacteria > Burkholderiales > Oxalobacteraceae > Janthinobacterium > Janthinobacterium sp. 17J80-10. Next base: position 3,322,751 of record NZ_CP035311.1, read on the forward strand.
GTTCATTTCGTGGCCAAACATATCCTCGCCCTCGATCAGCAAGGTATCGCCATAGCCGATGCCAATGCTGACCTGGACGGCGCGTTCCGCGGGCAATACCGCATTCATCGCCTCGGCACTGCGCAGGATATCCAGCGCCGCTTCCAGGGCTGCGGCGGGCTCTGCGAATGCTGCAAAAAGGTTGTCGGCTTCCTGCTTGACCACCTGGCCGCCATTGCCAAGCACCGCAGGACAGGCCGCTTCCTCCATCTGCCGCACCATCGCCAGGAAGTGGATCACGCCATGTTCTGCGGTCATCTGCGAAAAGCCGCACATGTCCAGGACGAGCGGCGCCAGCCTGCAGCTAAAACGCTGGTGAATCTGCCGGTCGATGCTGGCGGCGCGCTCCGGGTATTGATTGCGTTCCGACAACAGCATGCGCAACTGTTCGTGAGTTTTTGACATGAAACCATCTCCTTTTTCATTTTTTTGCGCGACAGACATCTTTTTTCTTGCCGTCCTCACAGCAACTTTTCCCTAAAGGATATTGCTTTTATATCCGTCTGAAAATTTCTTTTGAAGTTGTTCCTCTTTGGCATTGAACTGCGGAAAACCGCTCTTTACAATGGGAAAAATTGCTGGGAAAAAAGGTTTGTGTGCCCGAGGCTTCCACCGGGCCGCAAAACACTTCCAGATCGCTCCCGTGCTCCGCCCCGGGCCGTCGCAAGACCTGTACTGATTTTGCAAAGCCGATTGCCCGTATGCTTCGATTGCCTAAGGTTTCCCGTCTTTTTACGCCGCGTCGCCTCGCCGTCACGCTTGCGTTCGCTGCCCTTCCTGCGATCGGCCTGATTGCCAACGGCTGCATTGCGCAAAGCGCCGCCACCCTCGACCAGGACCTGAACGAAAAAATCGTCATGATCCCGGCACAGTCGCGCTCAATGCCATGGAGTAGCAAGCAGGTCAAGTCGAGCGGCGGCGATGTCGCCGGATCAGGCGGCAAAGTCGCAGAAGCTGCACGCCCGCGCGGCTGGAACGGCGAACTGGAAACCACGATTTTCATGCCGCCCGGCGAAGGCCCGTTCCCGCTCCTGGTACTCAATCACGGCAAGGCCCTGGGCGATCCGCGCGCCCAGGAACGCGCACGCTTCCTGGCCATCAGCCGCGAGTTCGTCAAGCGCGGCTATGTCGTGGTGATCCCGATGCGCAGCGGCTTTTCCAAGTCGAGCGGCGACTACGTCGAGCAGCATTGCGACATGACCGCCAATGGCCAGATCCAGGCCAATGACTTGCACGATGTCCTGGCATATGCCGTGCGCCAGCCCTGGGTCGACCCGGATCGCATCCTGGTCGGCGGCCAGTCCTATGGTGGCCTGACTGCCATGGCCTTTGCCACACATGGCTTTCCCGGCGTCAAAGGTGTGCTGAACTTTGCCGGCGGCCTGCGCACCCAGGGCTGCCCCTGGCAAGCCTCACTGGTGCGCGCCTTCGGCAGCTTTGGCAGCCAGTCGCGCGTGCCCAGCCTCTGGTTCTATGGTGAAAACGACAGCTATTTCAACCACGAACTGGCCGACCGCATGCACCAGGCATACACCGATGCAGGCGGCAAGGCGACCCTTGTCAAGTTCGGCGCGTTCAAGCATGATGCCCATGGCATGAGCGGCAGCCGCGACGGCGTGCGCATCTGGTGGCCGGAAACGGAAAAATTCCTGCGCCGGATCGGTATGCCCACGGAAGAAATCTTCAAGATCGCCGAACCGGCAGCATTGCCCCACAGCGGTTTTGCCGCCCTCGACGATGCCGGCGCCGTACCCTACCTGCGCGAGCAAGGGCGCGAGCAATACCGCACTTTCCTGAGCAAATCCCAGCCGCGCGCCTTTGCACTTTCCCCTTCGGGGGCCTGGAGCTGGGTGGAAGATGGCGACGATCCGGCGGCGCGTGCCTTGTCCAATTGCCAGAAAAACAGCGCCCAGCCCTGCAAGCTGTATGCGATTGACGACAAAGTCGTCTGGACCGACAAGACCTGATCAGACCTTGCCGGCATCCTTCAACACTTCATGCGCGGCGCGAAAAGCGTCGACCGCCAGCGGCACGCCGCAATAGACGGTGGCGTGCAGCAGCACTTCACGGATTTCTTCCACGGTCGCGCCATTGTTCAGCGCACCGCGCACGTGGCCCTTCAATTCATGCGAACGCCCCAGCGCCGTCAGCATCGATAGCGTGATCAGGCTGCGGGTCTTGAAATCGAGCCCGTCCCGGCACCACACCGTGCCCCAGGCATTGCGCGTGATGTAATCCTGCAAAGGCTTGGTGAATTCGTCGACATTGGCAAAGGCCTTCTCGACAAAGGCATCGCCCATTACCTGCTTGCGCACCTGCAAACCATCTTCGTATTGCTCATCCATGCTGGTCTTCCTGATCAAAAAAATAACTGTGGCACGATACGCCAAGGCGTACTCAGGGTCAATATCGCCGGACCCTGCAGCCGGTAGCGCTGGCCTGAATCCTGTACAATCCGCCCCATCATGCTAGCCCCGAAAAACCTGACTGCCTATGTCCCGAAAGGGTCCAGTCCAGCCCCAGCGCCCTTCCTGCCGATGTCGAAGAAGGAAATGGATGCGCTCGGCTGGGAATATTGCGACATCATCCTGGTGACGGGCGACGCCTACATCGACCATCCCAGCTTTGGCATGGCGCTGATCGGCCGTTTGCTGGAGGCACAGGGCTTTCGCGTGGGCATCATCAGCCAGCCGGACTGGCATTCCGCCGAGCCCTTCCGTGCGCTGGGCAAGCCGCGCCTGTATTTCGGCATTACCGCCGGCAACATGGACTCGATGGTCAACCGCTATACGGCTGACCGCAAGATCCGCTCCGAAGATGCCTACACCGCCAATGGCGAAGCCAACAAGCGCCCGGACCGCGCGCTGACAGTGTATGCGCAGCGTGCGCGCGAAGCTTACCCGGATACTGCCATCGTGCTTGGCAGTATCGAGGCCAGCCTGCGCCGCATTGCCCATTATGATTACTGGTCCGACAAGGTGCGCCGTTCCGTGCTGCCGGATACCAAGGCCGACATCCTCATCTTTGGCAATGCCGAGCGCGCCCTGCTCGACCTCACCCACCGGCTGGCGGCAGGCGAGTCGATCAAGAGCATCCGCGACTTGCGCGGCACGGCCTTCATGGTGCCGTCCGGCTGGAAACCGGCGGACGATTGGACTGAAGTCAATTCGACCCGCGTCGATACGCCCGGCAAGGTGGAAGCCCACACCGACCCGTACGCCATGACGCCGGCCGGGGAAGAGAACTGCGCCACCGGCAAGAATCCCGACGCCGCGCCGGCAGTCAAGCCGATCAGGATCATGACGCGCGAAGAGCGCCAGGCGGCCCTGAAGGAACAGCGCGAAAAGAGCGTGGTGCGCCTGCCCTCTTACGAGCAGATCAAGGAAGATCCGGTGATGTATGCGCATGCCTCGCGCGTATTCCACATCGAATCCAACCCCGGCAACGCCCGCGCGCTGGTGCAGGCGCATGGCGAACGCGACGTCTGGCTCAATCCGCCGCCGCTGCCGCTGGCGATGGAAGACATGGATTACGTGTTCGACATGGCGTATGCGCGCGCGCCGCACCCGTCCTACGGCAAGGCGAAAATCCCGGCCTGGGACATGATCCGCTTTTCGGTCAACATCATGCGCGGCTGCTTTGGCGGCTGCACCTTTTGCTCCATCACCGAGCACGAGGGGCGCATCATCCAGAGCCGCTCGGAGCCATCGATTTTGCGCGAGATCGAAAACATCCGCGACAAGACCAAGGGCTTCACCGGCATCATTTCCGACCTGGGCGGACCGACCGCCAACATGTATCGCCTGAACTGCAAGGACAAGAACATCGAGGAAAGCTGCAAACGCCTGTCATGCGTGTACCCCAGCATTTGCGTCAACCTCAACACCGACCACAGCAAGCTGATCCAGCTGTATCGCAAGGCACGCGCCATCCCGGGCATCAAGAAAATCCTGGTCAGCTCCGGCCTGCGCTACGACCTGGCGGTACGCTCGCCTGAATACGTCAAGGAACTGGTGACGCACCACGTCGGCGGCTTGCTGAAGATCGCGCCGGAACATTCCGAAGAAGGCCCGCTGTCGAAGATGATGAAGCCCGGCATGGGCGCTTACGACCGCTTCAAGGAATTGTTTGAAAAGTACTCGAAGGAAGCAGGCAAGGAACAATACCTGATTCCCTACTTTATCGCCGCCCACCCGGGCACCCGCGATGAAGACATGCTGAACCTGGCGCTCTGGCTGAAGAAAAACAATTTCCGCCTCGACCAGGTGCAAACTTTCATGCCCACGCCCATGGCGCTGGCAACCACCATGTACCACACGCGCAAGAATCCCTTGCACAAGGTCACGGAAAATTCCGAGGTCGTGGAAACGCCGCGCCTGGGCAAGGTACGCAAGCTGCACAAGGCATTCCTGCGCTATCACGATCCGGAAAACTGGCCGATCCTGCGCGAAGCGCTGCAAAAGATGGGCCGTTCCGATTTGATCGGCAGTGGCGATCGCTGCCTAGTGCCGCGCAATACCGCGCCGACACCCGGATTGGCGGCGGTCGAGCGGCGCAAGGAAACACCAGGGCCAGCCAAGGTTGCCCAGAAATTTGGCATGCCCAAGCCGCGCGACGGTGCGGCAATTGCGCGCAAGCCTGGACAACGCCAGGCATCCAGAGCCACGGGCATGGGATCGAAGGCCGGGCGCAAGTAAGTTTGCATCATGCAAAAGCCCGGCGCTGGCCTGCATTGCTGGGTCAGCGGCAGCTCATGCCATGCGACCTTACAACGAACATCGACGCACAGACACGAAATATTGAGCTAGATTTAACTATTGCGCAGAAGAAACAATACTTTGACAAAGCGCAAAGTTAGTTGCATTGCTTGCATTACAGTTCCCCATCGACCACGGGTCACACGGGGTGCAAGCAATGATATTTTTGCAACAAAGGCAATGTAAGTTACTTGGAAATTTTCAATTAACTTGCAATCCCTTCTACAAGACCGCGGGCGTTACCCGCTCCCCGGGAAAGTTGCAAAGTTTGCAAATTGCTCGATGGGCCCGGCCGCATTGCACGGCATTGGTCGGCGTACTGCTGAATTGCCTCACCCCAGTTTCGCAGGCCGCCACGGCGCCATCGGATCTAGGGACCCTGTCGCTGGAAGAACTTGCCAACATCCAGGTTATCTCTGTCTCAAAAAAGGCGGAACCGCTTGCCGATGCGGCCGCCTCGGTATTTGTCATTACGGCAGATGATATCCGGCGCTCCGGCGTGAGCCGCCTGCCCGATGCCTTGCGTCTGGCACCGAACCTGCACGTCGCACAAGCCAGCGCCAATGGGTATGCCATCAGTGCGCGGGGACTCAATGGCAGCAACACCAGCGCGCCCAATAAAATGCTGGTCCTGATCGATGGGCGCTCGGTATATACGCCGCTGTTCTCCGGCGTCTTCTGGGATGTGCAGGATGTCATGCTGGAAGACGTCGAGCGCATCGAAGTGATCAGCGGGCCCGCCGGGACGCTGTGGGGCGTCAATGCCGTCAACGGCGTCATCAATATCATCACCCGGCCGGCAAAAGATACCCAAGGCACCCTCGCAGCAGCGGGGAAAGGCAATCGCGAGGAAAATGCGTCGTTGCGCCACGGCGGAAAGATCGGCGCCGACGGCAATTACCGGATCTACCTGAATTACGCCGATCGCAAGAATACCTCGCTGGAAAATGGCAACCCGGTCAACGATGCCTCGCACAAGACGCAGGCAGGCTTCCGTACCGATTGGGCCAGCGCACGGAACCAGCTGACCGTCGAAGGCAATGTCTACCAGGGCGCGCAGGAGCAGCCGGCGCCTGGCTCGATCGTCATCCCGGGGCCGAACCTGGCTCTTGGCGACATCCGCGTTTCGGGCTTCAATCTGCTGTCGCACTGGACGCATCGCCTTGACGGTGGCGCCAGCGTCAATGTGCAGGCCTATTATGACCGCACCAAGCGCGCCATCCCACCCTTCTTCGCAGAAACCCTCGACATTGCCGATGTCCAGTTCCAGCATGCCCTGAAGCCGCTGGGAGCGCATGCAATCGTATGGGGCGCCAACTACCGTTACAGCATGGACCGGGTCACCAACAGTGATTTTTTCGCATTTCTGCCCGCCAATCTCAACCAGCGCTGGGCCAGCCTGTTCGCCCAGGATGAAATTACGCTGCGCGATGATCTGAAGCTGACCCTTGGTGCGCGCATGGAACGCAACGACTACACCGGCACCGAATTTTTGCCATCGGCGCGGCTGGCGTGGAAAACCACCCCGACGTCCCTGGCATGGGCCGCCGCATCGCGCACCGTGCGCGCACCGTCACGCCTGGACCGCGACGCCTACGTGCCGGGCCGACCCCCTTTCCTGCTCGACGGCGGCTCCAACGTTGTTTCTGAAGTCGCGAAAGTGTTCGAGATCGGCTACCGCGGCCAGCCGACGTCCCGCCTGTCCTACTCGCTGACGCTCTTCCATAACCGCTACGATGACTTGCGCACGCAGGAACTCGCGCCAAGCCAGACCTTCGTGTTCTTTGGCAATCAGATGGAAGGCAAGGCCAGCGGCATGGAAATATGGGGCACATGGCAAGCCTCGCGTCAGTGGCGCCTGTCGGGCGGTCTGACGATGCTGCGCGAACGGCTGCGTCTCAAGCCTGGCAGTATCGATGTCGCGGCCGTCAATGCCACGGGTCTTGATCCGGGCTACCGGGCGATGCTGCGCGCTTCTGTCGATCTCTCCAGCACCAGCGAACTGGACATGATCGTGCGCCACGTCGACGCGCTGTCCAGCCCGACCGTACCGGAATACACAACGGTGGACTTGCGCTATGGCTGGAAAGTGCGCCCGGACCTGGAGTTCTCGGTCACTGCACAAAACCTGCTGGGGGGCGGGCATGCCGAATATGGCGATGCAACAACGCGCAGCGAATTCGACCGCAGCCTGTTTGTCAAACTTGTCAGTCGTTTCTAGGCGATGGCGTGCATGAGCAGGCAACTATCCAGGGCAGCAAGAATCTCGTGAAAGCTTCGACCATCATCCCTGCTCCGCTGCGCCCCGCGACCTTCGTCCTGGTGCTGTTACTGGCATGGACAAGCATGTTCCAGGACAGCCGTGCCGGTGTGGCTGCCGAGGGTTCGCTTGAATATTCGGTCAAGGGTGCCTACCTGTTGAAGTTCGGCGACTTTGTCGAATGGCCGGCCAGCGCATTTCCCTTCACGGATACGCCGTTGCTGATTACTGTTCTCGGCGACGATCCATTCGGTCCGATGCTCGATCAACTGGGCAAGGGACGCGCCATCGCCGGCCGTACAGTCACGGTGCGACGCACGTCCAAGGCAGAGGAGGCACGCAATGCGCATATCCTGTATATCAGCCAGTCCGAAAGGAACAACCTGAAAGCGATCCTGGCCAGTCTGCAGGACAGGAATATATTGACCGTCGCCGATTTTGAGCACCCGGGAATCGCCATTGCATTCGTCATAGACAACGACAAGGTGCGTTTTGATGTCAACCTCGACCAGGTCGAGCAAGCCGGCTTGAAAGTAAGCTCCAAGCTGCTGGGTGTGGCAAGAACCGTGAGAGGCAAATGAAATGAAGCGATTCCGCGACCTGCCGCTACGCCGCAAGCTGCTTGGCATGATGCTCTTGAGTAGCGGCGTCGCGCTGTTGCTCGCAATGATCGCCATCGTGGTCTACGATTCGTACGATTACGCGCAACAGAAAATCAAGGATTTGCGTACGCAAGCCCAGGTCGTTGGCCAGACGAGCATTGCCGCGCTGAGCTTCAATGACGTTCAGGCGGCAACCGAATACCTGGCCGCGCTCAAGGCCAAGCCAAGCATCGCCGCCGGTGCGTTGTATCGCCCCGATGGCAAATTGTTCGCCAGCTATACCAAGGCCGGGTCGCCGGCCACTCTCCCGAAGATGCAAAGTCCCGGCTACCGGATTCACGGCGGTGAAGTGGAGTTGTACCACTTGATCTTGCAGCCAAAAAGTAGCGAAGCGGCCGGGACGGTTTACCTGCGTGCCGACTTGCAACAAATCACACGCACCATCCGTTATGGCGGCATTGTATTTTTGGTGATGCTTGTTTCCTTGTGTGCGGGTTGGTGGATCTCTACCAGGCAGCAGCAACTGATTTCCACACCAATACTGGAAATTGCCAGCGTTGCGCAAGCCGTTATCGACCGCAAGGATTACAGCCTGCGCGCTGCCAAATACAGTAATGACGAGATTGGTTCATTGACGGATGCATTCAATCAAATGCTTGCCCATATTCAGGAGCGTGATGCGCGCTTGATCGCATTTAACGAGTCATTGCAGAAAGAGATTGAGGAACGAAAACAGACTCAGCTTGCTCTCAAACACAATATGCAAGAACTCGCGCGCTCCAATGCCGAACTGGAACAGTTTGCCTATGTTTCCTCGCATGACCTCCAGGAACCATTACGCATGGTTGCCTCCTACACACAATTACTGGAAAAGCGTTATAGCGATAAATTCGATGAGAAGGGGCTGCTGTTCATGCACTATATCGTCGATGGCGCCAAGCGCATGCAGCAATTGATCGATGACTTGCTGATGTTTTCCCGGGTTGGCACACGCGGCAAGGAGTTGCAACCAATTGCCATCGAAAGCGTATTACGCACTGCCCTGCTGAATCTCCGCCCCGCAATCCAGGAAAGTGGCGCAAAAATCAGCCACGATCCATTTCCTGTGGTCATGGGTGATGCAACGCAACTTACCCAGGTTTTCCAGAATCTGCTCAGCAATGCGATCAAATTTTGCGGCAAAAACATTCCTCTTGTCCATATTGGCGTGACAAAGAAAGATAACTACTGGCAATTCGCTATCGAGGATAACGGCATCGGTATCGAGCCAGAGCACTTCGATCGCATCTTCGTGATTTTTCAGCGCTTGCATGGCCGTACGGACTATCCCGGATCGGGAATCGGCCTGGCCATCTGTAAAAAAATCGTGGACCGGCATGGCGGGCATATCTGGGTCGAATCACACCCGGCCCAGGGCGCGACTTTTTATTTCACCCTGAAAGAAGCCCTATGAATTTGCAGAGCGAAGCAACACCAGGCACTTTGCGGGAAGTGGAAATTCTTTTGGTTGAAGACAATCCAGGTGATGTACTGCTCACCAAGGAAGCGCTCCTCGAAGGAAAAGTACGTAACCGCTTGCATTGGGCACGGGATGGCGTGGAAGCATTGGCATTCCTGGAATGCAAGCCACCCTTTATCGAAGCACCCTATCCGGACGTCATTTTTCTCGATCTCAATCTGCCGCGAAAGAGCGGCCATGACGTGTTGAATTTCATTAAATCGGATCCGCGTTTCAAGCGCATTCCTGTCGTGATTCTCACCAGTTCCAAGGCTGAATCGGATGTATTGAAAAGCTATGACCATTTCGCCAATTGCTATGTCAGCAAGCCGGTTGATCTCGAAAAATTCATGTCAGTAATCCAGTCGATCAATCATTTCTGGCTCAAGGTCGTCACCCTGCCAAACGAAACAGATGAAACGTGACGCTATTCAAATCCTGCTAATAGAGGACAATCCAGGCGATGTCGAACTGATTGCCGACATGCTGGCTGACAGGCCACTGTTCGAGCTGGTCTATGCGGACCGTCTGTCCATTGGCCTCGGGCATCTGAAGGCCAGGCCGATTTCCCTGATTTTGCTGGATCTGTCGCTACCCGACAGCCTGGGACTCAGCACGTTCAGCAAAGTGCATGGGCAAGCGCCGCACATCCCGATCGTGGTACTCACCGGGACCACCGATGAAAGTATCGGCCTGTCCGCTGTCAAGGCGGGGGCACAGGATTACCTGATCAAGGGCCGTGTCGATTCCCAGCTCCTGTCACGCACATTGAGCTATGCAATTGAACGCAAGCGCTTTGAAAAGGCGCTCGGCGATAGCGAGGAAAAGCTGCGCACCGTGGTAGAGTCCGTGCGCGAAATCATCTTCCGGATTGACACGGATTGCCGCCTTACCTTCCTGAATACGGCCTGGACCAAGATCCTGGGCTTCCCGGCCGAGGGCTCCCTCGAACAACCGCTGCACGCATTCATTCACGAGGAAGACCGGGCGCGTTGCTTCGACATGATGACCCAGCTGCTACGCCAGGAACAGGATAGCCTGCGATTTGAAGCGCGCCTCCTGAAACAGGATGCCGTGCCGGTCTGGATGGAAGCCGACATGGCGCTGAACCTGGATGTCCATGGCACGGTGGAAGGGATTGTCGGCACGCTTGACGACATCAGCGAACGCAAGAAAAATGAAGAAAGGCTGCTGTACATGGCCAATCACGATGCGCTGACCGGCCTGCCCAATCGCAACCTGTTCGAAGACCGCCTTAACCAGGCCATTACCCAATCGACGCGAACGCACAAGCTTGTCGCCATCATCTTCATGGATCTCGACCAGTTCAAGATGGTCAATGACAGTCTGGGGCATGACCAGGGCGACATCCTGCTGTGCGAAGTCGCAGCGCGTCTCCTGGAAACCATTCGCGCTGGCGACACGGTGGCGCGTCTTGGCGGTGATGAATTCGTGATTGTCCTCTCGGAGCTCGAATCCACGGAAGATGCCGTCGCGATCGCCCGTAAAATCATGAAAGCGCTCGAGAAACCGGTAGTCCTGAAGAACCAGGAAATCTCCGTGGCGGGAAGCATCGGCATCGCCATGTTCCCAAAGGATGGCGACTCCATTTCGCAACTGGTGCGCAATGCCGATACGGCGATGTACCGTTCCAAGGAACTCGGCCGCAAGCAAATCTGCTTCTACTCGCCCGAAATGAACGCCAAGCTGCTGGAGCGCCTGACGCTAGAAAATGACATGCGGCGCGCGATCCAGCGCAATGAATTCGAAGTGCATTACCAGCCCAAGCTGGACGTATCGACCGGCCGCATTCTCGGCTTTGAAGCCTTGCTGCGCTGGGAACACCCGGTGCGGGGCACGATCAGTCCGGACAAAATCATTCCTCTGGCGGAATCCTCAGGACTGATCCTGGCGATCGGCAGCTGGGTCTTGCGCACCGCTTGCGAACAGCTGGTGCAATGGCAACGGCAAGGCTACAGCGACTTGACCATGGCAGTGAATTTATCGGCGCGCCAATTCTGGAAAGAAGATCTGGTCGAGCACATCGCCGAGATCCTGAAGGAAACCGGCCTGGCGCCTGAGTGCCTGGAGCTGGAAATCACCGAAAGCAGTGTGATGCGCAATGCGGAAGAGACGATTTCAACGCTGAGCAAGCTTCATGACATGGGCATCACCTTATCGATCGATGACTTTGGCACCGGCTATTCCAGCCTGTCCTACCTGAAGCGTTTTCCCATTCAAGCCCTGAAAGTGGATCAGTCTTTCGTGCGCGACATTACGGTAGACAGGGATGCCGCTGCCATCGCCCAGGGCATCATCGCACTGGGGCATTCCATGAACCTGCAAGTGGTTGCCGAAGGCGTACAGACCCAGTCGCAGTTCGATCTCCTGAAGCTGTGGCACTGCAACGCGATGCAAGGCTATTTGTTTAGCAAGCCAGTGTCAGGCAGCGCAGCATTTGACTTGATCCGGAAAGAATGAACCATTCCGGGTCTTTACTTCGAAGACAATGGAGGAAGTGTACTGCTATCCAGCAACTGCCCTCGATATAGCGCAGCGATCATGTCCGATTGCGTCAGCATGCCGGCCAGGCGACCCTCAGCATCGACAACGGGCATATGGTGCTTGCCCTTGTCCGAAAACACCGGGACAAGTTCAACAATATGGGTATCGACACTGGTAGTCATGACGCCCTTGCTCATGATCTGGCCGACTACATCCGGCTTGTCCGAGTGCGTCTCGCCATCACGCCGCACCAGGTAACGAAGCCGGTCGTTGACGCTGCCAAACCGATCCGGGTTGGCATGCTTCATAAAGTCGACCAGGGTGACGATGCCGATCACGCGGTGAGCGCGATTGACGACGGGGAGCGCCTTGATGTTGTGCCAGCGCAGCAGATTCCACGCCTCTTCGAGCGTCGTGCCGAATTCAACCGTAACCACGTCACGTGACATGATATTCGCGCAAGTGATTTCACCAAGGCGGCGGCGGAAGGCATGACGCTCGGTTTGCAGAAACAAGTCTTCCAGATCGTCGCGACTGATATCCAGGACCTGGTTGTATTGCTTGAGCACTGCATCCAGGTCTTCCGGCGTGAAGCCGACCCTGTCGATCGGCGGTGCATCGTCCGTGTGATGGATATTGGCATGCTCGGCTTGCAAGACATGCGGATAACGGCGGCCGGTGGCATTGTTGAAAAATAGTGCAAGTAACAGCATCAACAGGGAATTGAGTGCGACTGGCATCAGCACGAAACCAAAACCCAGCGCCTTGATCGCCGGGCCGCCCAGCACGGCGGTAAGCGCAATGGCGCCACCCGGTGGATGCAGGCAGCGACAAGCCAGCATCGCGGCAATCGCCAGGCTTGCTGCGACCGCCGCAGCCCACAGCGGATCGGGAATCCAGGATGCCACGGCAACCCCCACCAGCGCCGCAATGCTATTGCCGCCTATCACGGACCACGGCTGTGCCAGGGGACTGGATGGCACCGCAAACAACAGGACTGCGGATGCCCCCATCGGCGCAATCAGGAGCGGAATACTGGCGCTGGGCCCCAGCACAAGCCGGGTCACCAGGCCTGTCAAGAGGATACCGAACAAGGCGCCGGCACAGGCGCGCAAGCGCTCCTTGCCATTGATGAACACTGCCTGCGGCAAAAACATCCGGATACGGGACGACAAGGATCGGCTACGCGAAAGGTGATTGCCCATGCTCTATTTAACCTGGGAACGCAAAGCGCCAGAGTTTACACCAGGGCGGGTGCCTGTGCCCGGATGAGCGGCCGGGCGTTGCAACTGCTAAAATTGCAGTGACGTCCGGATCCGGGCGCCCCTCTTTTCCCGAATTGAAGGCTCTTTTTTAGATTCATGACTTGCCCGCCTGCCATCATGCGTCAACGCCTTGCCCCGAGCGCCATCGTGTTCGTGGCAATGCTATTGTTCGCCCAATGGCTTGGCCTGGCCCACCGCATCGAACACGGCAGGCCAGCGCAGGCGACGCAACTAGCGCAAGTCAACCTGCCCGCCCTGCAAGGCGATAGCGCGGGATATGACAAGGCACTGGAACACAACTGCGCCCTGTTCGATGGCGCCGCACTCGCCACCGCACTCCACTCCCCCTCCGTCAGCCTGGCCGTCCTGCCAGGTGCAAAAATACTGGCGCTCTGGACGGCCTTTGCTTCCTGGGATGCGCCGGTCCTGCTGCATTTCTCCTCCCGCGCGCCGCCGCTTGCCTGATTTCCTGCCGCTCACCCGAATTTCGTGAAGCGCCCTCCTGCACGCAGGGGAAGCGCTCGCGCAGCATTCTTTAGGAAATCAAAATGCAACTGCAACATACACCCATGGCGCACGCCATCATGGCGTGTGCCGCCAGCCTGCCGCTGGCGGCACACGCCCAGACAGACCCGCAAACCCTCGCGCCGGTGATCGTCAGCGCCACCCCTTTTGCCGCCAGCGAGGATGCGCAAATTCTTACGCCGGCAAAAATCCTGGCCGGCAGCGAATTGCGCGACAAATTGGGCGCAACACTTGGCGATACCCTGTCACGCGAACTGGGGGTATCGGCCTCGGCCTTCGGCGCCGGCGCCTCCCGCCCCATCATTCGCGGATTCGAAGGACCGCGGGTGAAAATCCTGCAAAACGGCATGTCGGTATCCGACGTCTCCAGTCTGTCCAATGACCATGCCGTTGCAGCCGATTTCGCCACGGCCCGCCAGATTGAAATTCTGCGCGGCCCGGCGGCACTGCTGTATGGCTCGGGAGCGATCGGCGGACTCGTCAATGTCGTCAATGAGCGTATCCCGACCCAGCTGCTCCCCAAGGCGACCGGCGAAGCGGAGCTGCGCGCGAGTTCGGCCGACCGCGGCAAGGCGATGTCACTGGCAGTCGACGGCAGTGCCGGCAAGACCGGCCTGCACCTGGATGCCCAGGCGCGCGACACGGGCGATTACCGCATTCCCGGTTTAGCCGCGCCGGCCGATCAGAACTCTGCCTCCGGCCGCCTGCCCAACTCCTTTACCAACCAGCACAGCCTCGGGGTGGGGATATCGCACGTGGACGACTGGGGGCACATCGGCGCATCGGCCGGCATGCTTGACGACCGCTATGGCATCCCTACCGATGAACGCGCCTTCATCGACTTGCAAAAGAGCCGCTACGACGTCGATGGCCTGCTCAGAAACCCGCTGCCCGGCCTGGCATCGCTGAAGCTCAAGCTCGGCTATACCGACTACCGTCACACGGAAAAGGCGCAGGATGGCACGCCAGCCGCCGACTTCCTGAATCGCGTACTGGAAACCCGCTTCGAAGCCACGCACCTGCCATTGGCCGGCTGGCGCGGCAACTTTGGCTTGCAAACCGAACACAGCAACTACGCGGCGCTGGCTGCCGACACCGGGAGACCCGATACCGTGCCCAAAACCCGGTCCAGCTTCCTGGCCGCTTTCCTGGTCGAAGAGCGCGATTTCGGTCCATTACGGGCCAGCGCAGGACTGCGCCTCGAATCGGTCAGGCGCGCGCCGGATACACCCAGTGGCCTGGCGCGGCGCAGCTTCGACCTGGCTTCCTGGTCGCTGGGAGGCCTGTGGCAATTCATGCCGGGCTATAGTGCCGGCGCCACCTGGTCGCTGGCGCAACGCGCGCCCAGCACCGAAGAACTGTATTCGAACGGCCCGCACGAGTCGACCGCCACCTTCGATGTCGGCAATGCCTCCCTCGCCAAGGAAACTTCGCGCAACCTCGAAATCTCCCTGCAGAAAACCGCGGGGCTGGTGCGCTGGAAAGCCAACCTGTTCCAGAATGCGGTCGACAACTTCGTCTATGGCCGCATGCCCGGCGTCAGTGTCGATGAAAACGGCGCGCCTGATCCGGCTGGCGAATTCACGCAGCGCTTCTGGTCGCAAGGCGACGCCACCGTGCACGGCGCAGAAGCCGAAGTCAGTTACAACTTGCGCGGCCAGGGCTGGTCGGTGCGTGGCTTCGCCGATACCTCGCGTGGCCGCCTGAAAGGCGCCGGCAACCTGCCGCTGCAGCCGGCGACGCGCTTCGGCGTCGACGTCGGCTATCGCCAGGGTGCCTGGCGCAGCGGGCTATCGCTGCTCCACGCGCAAAGACAGGACCGCCTGGCGGCGTTTGAAACCACGCCCACTGCCGGCTACACGCAAGTCGATGCCAACCTGGCCTGGACGCAGCGCCATGGCGGTTACCGCGTGACCTGGTTTGCGCTTGTGCGGAATTTGCTGGATGAGGACATACGCGTATCGACCGCGGTGCTGAAGGATCGCGCACCGCTGGCCGGCCGTAACCTGGTGCTCGGCATGCGCGTGAATTTTTAAGATCAGGTGACAGCCCCGCCCGGGCGCATCGTCGCCAGCAAGGCAGCGATGCGCCTGCGCATGCGCGCCACGTGCGCACCGTCCCAGTAGACCTGGCAGCAGGCCGTGCAGCGTTGAAAATGCTGCTGGCATGCGCTGCTACGCACAGGCAAATGATGCTCGACCACATTCTTTGCCACCGGTTCCAGCACGCCGTTGCACTTCAGGCAGCGTGACAGGGGCCGTATTTGCCCGGCCAGATCATACCGTTCCATCACCTCCGACAATTGCGCGTCGCTGCCGGTAGCGTACAGGTAGCAGCCCCGCACGATCGGCTTGCGCATCAACAAATCGCGGTCGCGCGTCAGCACGATCCGCTGTTCCTCCACGACTATGCGGACAATCTCGTCGTCGGCAAAATCATTGCGATATAAAACGTCAAATCCAAGCATGCGCAAGTCGCGCGCCAGGCGCCCCAAATGCGCATCGGCGACAAACAAAGGCAAACCGTGTGGCTGCAGGGATGCAGGGGATTGAGAATCGCCCCGCAACCTGGCAAAGCGCGGATAGACACTGACATGATCCTGCTCGCGCAAGCGATAGGAAAAATCGACCGGGTCCCCGTTCGCCAGAATCAGTGCGACTTCCGTATGCGGTACGCCGAGGGCCTCGACCATGTGCTTGACGCTGGCATCCTGAGCGCAACGACGTTCAAAGCTGCGCTGGCGCAATGCCGGCGATACGAACCGGTTGAGCTCTGCATAAAAGCGGAACCAGGCTTGTGTCATGGCACGCACTCCCGCCACGTGAAGCCAAGGCTGAACGGCACCCGCGGAGAACTCTGCGTGCCGACCGTTTACCTTGTCCGGGCTTGCCGGGCAGCGTTATCAAGCTGCTTTGCTGCCGCAATAAAACTGGTTTCCATCTCATCGAGAATCTGCCTGCTGGCGTGGGTAATTTGTTCCAGGCTGGCATTCGCATGATCAAACCCCATGCGGATTGCATGCCCGAAGCGCGGGTAGCCTGCCGTCGCACCATGAGAAACATCAGCCACCAGCTCGGCAACCTCAAGATTGGTTTCAGACAGCTGGGTGCCGAGCAATCCCAGCAGCTCCGACTGCGTACCAGCAACAATCCCTGCAACATTACAGGCATACGAAGCCACTTTTCTGGACGATGTCCTGGCCCGGGCACCCGCGACCGCCGCAAATTCCTGCGGCGTTTTTGCCCGTATGCCTTGTAGCACAGTATCTTCAGCTTCTTGCAGCGACACCTTTGCCGCACGCGCATTCAGGTTCGCAAATTTTTGCGCACTTTCCAGCAACTTTCCACCCAGGGCGGTGTTCAGGTCGACCTGAAGTTCCGCACTGCTTTGACTGGCTTCTGAAAAATGATCACGGATCGTAAACATTGTTACCCCTTCAAATCGGCTGTGACGGATAAGCCCATTCTAGGAGACCGGATTCATGCCGGCGGATTCAACGCCGATTTTGTGCGGCGCATCAATTTGATTGTAATTTTTTAATCACAGCCAGCATCATTCTGACTCGCCAGCCACGCCATGACGCCTGCCGCAGCCCTGTGGCCGCTGGCAAAACAAGCCGTCAGCAGATACCCGCCCGTCGGGGCTTCCCAATCAAGCATTTCACCTGCGCAAAAGACGCCCGGCAAGCAACGCGCCATCAAGCCCGCATCCAGCGCTTCGAACTGTACCCCACCGGCACTGCTGATGGCTTCGGCAATCGGCCGGACAGCACGCAATCGCAGCGGCAATGCCTTGATGGCCGCTGCGAGTCGGGCGGGATCCGCAAAAGCTTCCTTGTCCAGGCATTCGCGCAACAGGCCGGCCTTGACGCCGCTAATGCCGACGCGGCCCTGCAGATGGCTGGACAGCGAGCGCGACCCGCGTGGATGGGCGACTTCGTCGATCACACGCTGCAGCGATTTGCCCGGTGCAAGATCGATATGGACCATGGCGCTGCCGCTGCGGGCAATCTCGTCGCGCAGTCCGGCCGACGCCGCGTAGACCAGGCTGCCCTCGATGCCACTGGCGTTGACCACGAATTCGCCCTGGCGGTGCGTCATGACGCCGTCGGCACCGGTCCAGGAAAATGCCACCGGTTTCACCGGATGACCGGCGTAGCGCTCGCGGA
This sequence comes from Janthinobacterium sp. 17J80-10, assembly GCF_004114795.1. Lineage (NCBI taxonomy): Bacteria > Pseudomonadati > Pseudomonadota > Betaproteobacteria > Burkholderiales > Oxalobacteraceae > Janthinobacterium > Janthinobacterium sp. 17J80-10. Next base: position 3,340,370 of record NZ_CP035311.1, read on the forward strand.
AATGTGCACTCCAGTCTGCTTCGAAAGCGCAATTGGCAGGCACCAGCGGCGCAACGTCAACTCCGCGCTGCATCAGCCAGGGTAGCCAGGCGCCATCCGATCCCAGCCGGGGCCAGCTGGCGCCTCCCAGCGCCAGCACGACCGCATCGCTGGCCACGTCGACTTCACCCGCCGGCGTGGCAAAGCGCAAGCAAGGCGTGCCTGCCCCGGCACCCCAGCCCATCCAGCGATGCCGCATGTGAAACTGCACCCCCTGCGCGCGCAAGCGCTGCAGCCAGGCGCGCAGCAAGGGGGCGGCCTTCATATCCACCGGAAAGACGCGGTTCGACGAACCGACAAAGGTATCGATGCCCAGGCTTTTCGCCCATGCCCGCAAGTCGTCGGCATCAAAGGCCGACAGCAACGGCGCAATCTGCGCGCGCCGGCTGCCATAGCGGGACAAAAAATTTTCGTAGGGCTCGGCATGCGTGAGATTCATGCCGCCCTTTCCTGCCAACAGGAATTTGCGGCCGACAGAAGGCATGGCGTCATACACATGGACTTGCATGCCGCGCGCACTCAACACTTCAGCCGCCATCAACCCGGCCGGCCCGCCTCCCACCACAGTGACCACGGAATTGCAGGAAGTCGTCATCCGCGCGCCCCGATCAGGCCACGGCAGGTGCGGGCACCAGCAATGCCAGTTGCGCCGGCTCCAGGTAACACCATTCACCTTCCGCCAGATCCAGCGCCTGGAGAGTCAGACTACCGATGGCGGTGCGGCACAGTGCACTGCAATGGTTGCCAGCCGCGGCCAGCATGCGCTTGACCTGATGGTATTTGCCCTGTTCAAGCACGATTTCAAGCCGGTGCGCATCCAGCATCCTGCAGGTGACAGCTGCCAGCGGTGCCGGTTCATCATGCAATTGCACACCTGCCAGCAGATGCGCAATCAATTCCGGCGTCACCGGATCGTGGGTCGTTGCCTCATATAGTTTGGGCACATGGCGGCGCGGCGAGGATTGCGCATGGATGAAGGCGCCATCGTCCGACATCAGCAGCAAGCCTGTGGTGTCATGGTCCAGCCGGCCAACCGGCTGCACGTCGCGCCAGCTCATTTGTTCCGGCAACAAAGTCAATACGCCCGGATGGTGGCTGGGTTTGCGCGAACATTCAAAGTTAGCCGGCTTGTTCAGGGCGATATAGACGTTTGCGCGATAGACCCATTCCTCGCCAAAGACGGTGAGGACCAAACCGGCGGTATCGAGGCTGGCGCGATAATCCGTCACGACAGCGCCATCGATCGATACTTCGCCATCGTCGATCAGTTGACGACAATACTTGCGGCTGCCAAATCCTTGTGACTGCAGGATGCGGTCCAGACTCAAACGGGTACTCATGGGATCAATTGAAATTTGCGGGAAAAACGGCATTGTATGCCGCAATGCCCGTCACCGCGCAGGTTCGAGCGTTCGTTCGCTGGCAAAATGCCGCATTAGACCGCTCAAGGGGTCAGTAAAGGCGATTTCACGCGCCAGCAACTGCAATGGCTTGGAAACATCATCTCCCTTGCACGGCAGGAGCACGGGATAAAAAGCATCATTCACAATCGGCATGCCCAATGCAGCCATGTGCACGCGCAGCTGATGCCGCCTCCCTGTGATCGGGCGCAAGCGGTACAAACTCACCGGCCCGAAATTCTCCAGCAACTCGATGTGCGTTTCCGCGTTCGGCTCGCCGTCCACTTCCTTCATACAAATGAATGGCTCGCCTTCGGCCATGCGGCTGCGATAAATCAAGGGAAACTGCAGCTCCGGCCGCGTCGGCGCCAGGGCTTCGTAAACCTTGTCCATGGCGCGCTGCTGGAACAGGGCCTGGTAAATGCCGCGCGTGGCACGGTTATGCGAAAACAGCACCACCCCCGCAGTTTCGCGGTCGAGTCGGTGGATCGGGGTCAAATCCTGCAAGCCTGTGCGCTGCTTGAGCCGTGCCAGCAGTGTTTCGCGCACAAAACGACCGGTGGGAATCACTGGCAAGAAATGCGGTTTGTCTGCAACGAGGATGTGCTCATCCTGGAACAGGATGGTTTCGGCAAAAGGAATCGGGGTTTCGTGCGCCAGCTCGCGGTAATAGAAAATGCACGCGCCGCGCCGGTAGGATGTGTCAGCGCGCACGGGGATGCCTTCCAGATCGACCACGTCGCCTTTTTCCATGCGTGCGGTCCACTCGGCCTGGCTCACTCCAGGAAACCGTGCAACCAGGAATTCCAGCATGTTGGCCCACTCCCCCGCGTCCAGCCACAGGTAACTCGGCGAAATGCCGTCGCGCACCGGCAAAGGCGGCGCCGGCCTGGGCCGCCTGGAACGGCTCATTTCGTCCCCCGTTGCATCACCAGGTGGAAAAGGGATGGGCGATCAGGCTGGAATTGAAATAGCGCGCGTCGTCAGAAACTTCCTGCCCCACCCATTCCGGCAAATCGATCACCTGGTCTGCACTGTCGAGTTCGACTTCCGCCACGACCAGGCCAAAATTGTCGCCCAAAAACTCATCGATTTCCCAACACAGGCCTTGCCAATCGACCGTATAACGGCGTTTTTCGATCAATGGCTTCAGGCAAAGCTGATCGAGCATTTCGGCGGCATCGGCAAGCGGGATTTCATATTCGAATTCGGCGCGCGCCAGTGCTTTTGCCAAGCCTTTGATCGTCAAAAACGCCCGCTCGCCGGCAATGCGCACGCGCACGGTGCGCGCCTTGTCGGTGGAAAGATAACCTTGCCGGTACAGGATGCCCGCGGCAGCCGCTTTCCAGGCGTCGCCGCTTACTAGAAACTTGCGTTCGATTTCGATAGCCATGACTTGCTCTTGGTAATGAGCGCACAGGATAGCAAAAATCGGGCACATCGGCGCCATGAAAAAAGGCAGCCCGCGGGCTGCCTTTCCTGACGCTGAGTCCGTTTAACGCTTACGGATTCAAGCCTTTTTGCGCTTGGCAGCCAGCAAGCCCAGCAAGCCCAGGCCGAACAGGGCAATGCCAGCTGGTTCCGGAACCGGGTTGGAGCTGGAGAACGTACCGGCTTCGATGAACACGCCGGAATCCAGGATCGAATCGCCCAGGTCTGAAATACGGAACTCAAAGGTATTGGTGCTGCCCAGGGTCAGGCCGGTTGCCTGCGCGATCAGGACGGTGGTCAAACCATCGTATTGGGTATCCAGGCCCAGTACCGTATTGTCGCGATAAAAGGCGGAATTGGTCGAGTTGTTGACATTGTTAATGGAAACGACACCAGCGCCGCCCGGCAGCAGAGCGATGTTCACACCATTCAGCAGCAGTTCGAACGTGTCATTGAAGGAAGATCCCACGTACTCGTTATATTCTTCCGATGCAAACACATACTTGAAGAAAACATCACCAGTGTCGCTCGTGAAATCGAATTTCAGGGACGTTGTGGTGCCGCCGCCGCCGCAGCTGGCGCTGGTATTCGGGCCAGGTGCGCAATTCACGGTGCCGGTAGTCAGCAAAACGCCGCTGTTGAAACCAACCGACGCAGCGCCACCGGTGAAGGTGCCGGCGCCCGTCGTGCTGGCTGCACTCAACGTGGCGTTGCTGATCGAGATGCCGGAACCACCCAAGGCATTTGCCAATGCCGTAGCATCATTACTGGCGGAAACGACCAGAGCGCTTGCCGAGCTTGCAGCCAACGACATGGTCACAGCAGCGACAAGAGCGCTGAATTTGGAAAATTTCATGGTTAACTCCCTTTACGTTATTTTCGAAAACATTTCAAAAAAACAATTACCGCAAGTAGTTAAGCGAAATCCATGCCAAAATTTATTTACCATTAAATTCAATAACTTATATTTTTTTAATTAAACAATCGTCAAGATTTGTAAAATCATCCGACACAGCCGCTGACGGTAAAACTTAGGAAACGCTGCAGAACTGTGGACCACCATATCCTTAGAGAAAGACAAATTCGATATTGCTACGTCCACGTCGCGGCTCCCTTTTCAAGTATTGATAAGGTATCATCATAAAAATGCCAGTCGGCACTTCCGTAAGCCACGCGCTCCGGTACGACCTGAAAAATATCAGCCTGGAAACTAAAGTTTTTATTCTTCCGCACAGAAAATCAACCATGCAAGCATTCGAAGAAATAAAAGCTCTGTTGATCGATACCCTCCATCTTGGAGAGCGCGGAAAACACCTCACTCAGAACACGCATTTGCTGGGCAATCTGCCAGAGCTCGATTCCATGGCTGTCCTTCACCTGATCACTGCACTTGAAGAACATTTCGGCATTGCTGTCGAGGATGACGATATCAGTGCCAGCACCTTTGAAACGGTGGCAAGCCTCACGGCATTTGTCGACAGCAAACTGGCGCAATGACTCAGCCGCCAGTGCTTGCTCCCGCACGGCCATTTTTCCTTGATGCCGCTCCCGGCACGCGTTTCTGTCTCTATCACGCAGCTGACGTGCATACCGGATGCCGTGGTGCGTTCATTTACGTTCACCCGTTTGCCGAGGAAATGAACAAATCCCGGCGCGTTGCGGCATGCCAGGCCAGGGCATTGGCAGCACAGGGATATGCAGTCCTTCAAATAGACTTGTTCGGATGCGGGGACAGCAGCGGTGATTTTGCCGATGCACGCTGGGAAATCTGGAAAACTGACCTGGCGGCAGCCCACGCCTGGCTCCGCCGCGAAATTGCTGCGCCGATCTGTTTGTGGGGCGTGCGCCTCGGTGCATTGCTGGCGCTGGATTTTGCCCATGAATTTCAGGGCGACATTCAAAGCCTCTTGCTATGGCAGCCTGTTTTGCGGGGCGATGCCTACCTGACGCAATTTCTTCGAATTCAAACAGCGGCTGAAATGCTTGCCGGCCAGGCGCCGGGCGAATCGGGCACGCACAAGCTGCGTGAAAAACTCTACGCCGGCGAAAGCGTGGAAGTTGCCGGATACAGGATCGCGCCTGCAATCGCCAAAGGGATCGAGGCCGTCGACGCTGCTGCCCTCGTGCCGCGCCAACCAACCCATTGGTTCGAACTCACGCAGGAACCACAGCGCCCGCTGTCGCCGGCGACCAGTCGCCTCGCTTCATCCTGGGCGCAGCACGGCGCCAAGCCGATCATCACCCGGGTGCAATGCCCGCCATTCTGGCTGGCGCAGGAAAGTGACGATTGCCCGGAACTCATTACTGCCACAAGCGCCCGCTTTGGCATACCTCCCGCATGAATATCGTGGAACGCCCGCTTGTTTTTTCCTGTCACGGAGATTGGTCGTATGGCATTCTGAGCCTGCCGGCAGCGCCAGCCGCACGAGGCGTTCTGATCGTCGTCGGCGGTCCGCAATACCGTGTGGGCAGCCACCGGCAGTTTACCCTGCTTGCCCGGCACCTGGCGGCACAAGGCATCCCTGCAATGCGTTTCGATTACCGCGGCATGGGTGACAGCCAGGGCAATGTGCGCGACTTTGAGGAGATCAGCGACGATATCCGCGCGGCGGTCGATGCATTTTTTGCAGAGTCGCCGGGATTGCAGGAAGTGGTCATCTGGGGGTTGTGCGATGCGGCTTCCGCAGCGATTTTTTATGCCGCTTCGGACTCCCGTATTTGCGGGCTCGTGCTGCTGAATCCCTGGGTCCGTACCGAGGAAGGCATTGCCCGCGCCTACCTGAAACATTACTACCTGAAGCGGGCATTCGACCCGGATCTCTGGAAAAAAATCATGCAGGGTCGTTTCGACGGGCGAGCTGCCTGGCGTTCACTACGGACTATGCTGGAGACCGTGCGTCGCCCGGTCAAGCAGAATGGCGGGGAAATAGCCCCCTGGGGAACCGGTCATGGCGGCGCTCCGGCATTACCCGAAAGAATGCACGAAGGCTTGCGTCGCTTCAATGGCAAAGTTCTGCTGGTTTTAAGCGGCAACGATATGACCGCGCAAGAGTTTTCAGACCTCGCAAAAACTTCCCGGAAATGGCAAAAATTCTTGCGTGGCCCAAACGTGCAACAGCATCAGCTTGCGGGCGCCAATCACACTTTTTCACAGGAGGCCTGGCGCAATCAAGTGGCGCAATGGACCACGGACTGGATCCGCTCCTGGTAAAGCAGGTACTGAGGGAGCGACGGAGCAATGCGTTCAAAATTTTTGCTGTCAGATTTTTTTACACTCGAATAAAAAATTTTCATTGCGGAAAATTGCCGCGGCGTCCAAATGCGCTAAGCATTTGATTATTATTGTACAATTGGCAAATTGACCAGGATTGGTCTATATATTGCTTAAGGAAAGTTCATTAGGCTTGCACCAGTTACTGCTTGCAATTGAAACAATACGGAATACTCAAAGAGAGCTCCCGATGGAACGTGACATGACGACAAAAGACAGTCAGGAACAAACCGGCAATACTCCCGCGTCTCATGCTGCCTCCGGGCAATTAAATTCAGCCAATCCGTCACGGCGGCATTTCACTAAAGCAAGCCTGGGAATTTCAGGCGTCATCCTGAGCCTGGCAAGCCGGCCAGTACTGGGCAATGTTGTCTGCAAATCCCCTTCCGGATTCTTGTCTGGCAATGCCAGTACACATGGTCCGCAGCCAGTGTGCCAGGGACGATCGCCAGGTTACTGGAAAAACCATGAAAACAGCTGGCCAGTTGCGACGGATACGCAATTCAGCAGCGTATTCCCGGCGCCATCGTCTTCGGTATATGCAAAATACACCCTGCTTCAGCTCCTGACGCCACAGAAAGACGACAAGCACAATCTGGGCATGCACCTGGTCGCAGCCTACCTGAATGCCGTCAGCGGCTGGACACCTTTCCTTACCACCGAGACCATCATCGCCATGTTTTCCGAGTGGCAGTCGAAGGGCACTTTTTCACCCACCGCCACCGTGCAATGGACTGCCCCGGACATCGTGAATTATCTTAAAGCCACACAGGCTTGATGCCGCGATTTTCCCACAGCGGATTGCCCTGCCCGTAAGCGCATGCCTCCTTTCATGAAATGGCAAGTCATCGACCCCGCAGCACTCCACGCCCGCACCTGGGATAACGAAGTGGTGGTCTACGACGCAGCATCCGGCAATACGCATTTGCTTGATACCGTGACTGCCCGGGTTCTGGCAACAGTTGCGAATACTCCTGCAGATGCCACCGTCATTGCACAGGCGTTGTCACAGCTCTGGCCGGAAGCGCCTGCTGAACTGGTGCATGAACAAGTCGACGCCATGCTCGCCGAACTTGCCGGCATTTCCTTGATTACTCCGGTAGCACCTTGAAGATTTCCGAGCTGAGCCCGGTCCAGTTGCAACAACGTTTGCATCAGCAGGGCTTGTGCATCCGCACTGGCCCGTTCGTGACGCGCGTGCACACCTCCCTGACCGCCGCTGTCGAAGGCATCGGCTTGCTGTATGCCGATTATCCCGTGGCTGACGAAGACGATTTCGCCGATTTCCATATCCGCCTTGCCCTGCCGCGCGGCGTGCGCCGCTGGATCAAGCCGCAAGTGCTGTTTCTTTTCGATGGCACACGCACGTTCAAGCCGCTCCCGGCTGACCAGGCCTTTCCCATGTTTGAATGGGGACTGAACTGGTGCGTCTCGAGCCACGCCCACAGCTACCTCATCATCCACGCCGCCGTCCTGGAAAAACACGGCCATGCAGTCATCATGCCCGCGCCACCCGGCTCCGGCAAAAGCACCTTGTGCGCCGCCCTTGCCCGCAATGGCTGGCGCTTGCTGTCGGATGAACTTGCGCTCGTCCGCATTGCCGATGGCAACGTCATTCCGCTGCCGCGCCCTGTGAGCCTGAAGAATGCCTCCATCGATATCATGCGCGATTACGCGCCCGATGCTGTCTTCAGCCGCAAAGTCAGCGACACCATGAAAGGCACGGTGGCGCACATGCAGGCCCCTGCAGACAGCGTCGCCCGCGCCGGCGAGCCGGCACGCCCCGGCTGGGTCATTTTCCCTCGTTATGAGGCCGGCGCTGGCACGCGCCTGACCGACACCCCAAAAGCGCGTGCGTTCATGCGGGCAGCCGATAATGCCTTCAATTACAGCCTGCTGGGCGAACGGGGATTTGCGAGCCTCGCGGCACTGATCGAGGCATCGTCGTGCCATGAATTCACCTACAGCAATCTTGACGAAGCGATCGACACCTTCAATCGACTGCAACCCCAGGTGCCGCTATCATGACCCCGCCGCCACTCATACTGCGAGCGTTCCGGCAGCCGGAGCAGCTCAGCGCACTGGATCCGGCTGAATGGGACCTGCTGATTCGCCAGGCCCGCAAAGCCAACCTGCTGGCCAGTCTCCACGTCCTACTCCAGGAGCGGAGTGTACTTGCCGCAGCGCCCGCCGGGCCACGCGAGCACCTCGCCTGGGCCGACGCACTTGCCCAGCGTCACATGCTGGCGGTGCGCCAGGAAGTTTCCCTGATCCGGCAAGCCCTGCAAGCCTGCGCTGTGCCAGTCATCCTGCTGAAAGGCGCGGCCTATGTGATGGCGCAGCTGCCCAGCGCGCACGGGCGACTGTTTTCGGATATCGATATCCTGGTGCCCAAGGAAAGGCTCGACCAGGTTGAAGCGGCGCTGATGCTGCACGGCTGGGCAGCGACGCACCATGATGCCTATGACCAGCGCTATTACCGCACCTGGATGCACGAATTGCCGCCAATGCGCCACATCCGCCGCATGACCGTCATCGATGTGCACCACGCGATCGTGCCGGACACTGCGCCCGTTTATCCCGATCCCGCCAAACTGCGCGCATCGGCTTGCCCCGTCGAAGGCCAGGCCGGCTTGCTGACGTTAGCACCGGCCGACATGGTCTTGCACAGCGCCGTGCACCTGTTCCATGATGGCGAACTGGACAATGGCCTGCGCGACCTGGTGGACCTGGACAGGTTGCTGCGCCACTTCGGCAGCCAGCCATCGTTCTGGCCAATGCTGATCGAACGTGCAAGGACACTGGAACTGACCCGGCCGCTGTTTTACGCATTGCGTTATACGCACAGCCTGCTGCACACCAACGTGCCCACTGAGGCGCTGGCGCAGGCGACGCGCTTCGGTCACCCAGGAAATGCCACGCTGGCGCTGATGGATGCGTTGTTTTCGCGCGCCCTCTTGCCAGAGCACCCAAGCTGCGCCGACCGCCTGAGTGGCTTGGCCCGGCAGATGCTGTACATACGCGCCAGCTGGCTGCGCATGCCGCCGTTGCTGCTGGCGCGGCACCTGTTCCACAAGGCATTTCTCTCCCCCAGACTTGCAGAATCAGCGCCTTGAGGCTCGCCCATCCATGACTGCTCTCATGCGCCGCATACTGGGCTTGCTGCTTGCAGGTGCCAGCCTTGCGATCGGCACAGCCCGCGCCGATAGCGGCGTCATGCCAAATCGTCTTGCCGGCATCGAAACCCTTACTGCCGAAGAAAAGACGGCGCTGGGCGCGCGCTTTGAGCATGCGGAGGGTGTGCCACGCGACTACACGATGGCGCAGTCCCTGTACTGCGCGGCTGCGACCAGCGGGCATGCCGGCGCCCAATATGCACTCGGCTGGATGTACGCGCATGGCCGTGGCATTGCCAAAGATGATGGCATTGCCAGATATTTTTTCGAGATGGCGGCAGGACAGGGGCATAGCCAGGCCCAATCAATGCTGCACCATCTGCCTGCCGAGCCATCGCCACCGCCGGCAGCCTGCCTGCAGGCGGGCGAACCCGCCGCAAGCATTTCAGAAGCCCGGGCGCCCGATTATCCCCGGGGGCGCATTTACGACCTGGTCCACAAACTGGCGCCCCGCTACCAGATCGATCCCCTGTTGGCGCTAGCGATCATCCGAGTGGAATCGGCATTCAATGCGCAAGCAGTTTCGCCAAAAAATGCCCAGGGCTTGATGCAATTGATGCCGGATACGGCCAAGCGATTCAGGGTAAGGAATGCCTTTGACCCTGAAGAGAACATCAAGGGAGGCCTGGCTTACTTGCAATGGCTCATGGCATTTTTCAAGGGCAATGTCATGTTTGTTGCTGCCGCCTACAACGCCGGCGAACGGGCTGTCGAACAGCATCGCGGCATTCCCCCGTATGCGGAGACACAAAATTACGTTCGTAAAGTAACGGCGCTATACAAAAATCCGTCCCATCCATACAAAGTTAGCTTTTCACCAATAGTCTCGAGCCTTGCCAAGGAACTCGATTGAACTTTCGGTTACTTGTCAAGTGTCAGGTTTTTTTACATCAAGGTCCCATATCTTCCGTAAGTCATTGATTTTATTACTTGGCACACTAACTGCTTTATTGTTGCCGAAACAGTAATTTCCAATGCTCACCTTCTTAAAGGGAAGATCAACATGAAATCGATGAAAACTTTGCTGGCTGGCGTCGTACTTCTCGCCTCAGCATCCGCTTTCGCCACCCCTGTCAATCTGGCCGGCGGGGAAAATCCGAATTTGCAACAGGTAATCAACAGTCTGTACACCAACGCAGGCACATCGCTGGCACAAGCGCCTAATGTCAACTTGAACCAGTCTGCGGAAATTGGGATTTTCCAGGTTGAAGCTTCCGGTGGTTCGGTTTCCACCATGATCATTGAAGTGGCTGGCAATGCGGGTACGAACACTTTCGGTATCTATGACATCTACAATCCGACCACCTACCTGCAACTGTTCAGCGGTGCTGCTTCCAGCGGCGGTCAGGCACTCTTGAGCGTTAATGACTCTTTTCAGTTTGCCGTCAATTTCGGCACCGGCGTGCAATTTTCCAGCTCGCTGTTTGGCTACTACCTGGGCACTGCAAATGGTCCGACGTTCTACTCCCAGGCCAGCCTGAATGGCGGCGCTGATCAAATGGTCGCCTTCCAGGGTGACGGCGACGTAATCAAACTGCCGACCAAGCCTGCTGCCATCTGGGGTTCGTCGAGCTTCATCCTTGCCTGGGAAGACCAGCCGCTGGCAGGTTCCGACTACGATTACCAGGACATGGTGGTGTATGTCGAGTCCATCAGTGTTCCGGAACCTGGTTCGCTGGCCCTGCTGGGCCTTGGCCTGGCAGGCCTGGCAGGCGCTGCACGCCGCAAAAAGCCAGTGTAAACAGTCACAAACCGGCAGGAACCAAGGGGACTGACGTCAGGCATCCTTCTTCCTTGTACCAGTAGACCCCGTCTTTTAAAGAAAGGCGGGGTTTTTTACGTATGGAAGCGTTATTGAGGCCTAGAGGACTTTCATCCTCAAATTTCACATTTCAGGCAGAAATATGACGATTTAATTCCCAATGGAAACATTTAACCGTCTTTAACTGAATTTTTCCCATTTTTTACTTTTTGACTATGGGAAATGTTGACAAATTGTAGTAATCTTTTGACTAGCCTTTTTTTCAATTAGGCAATTTTCCTGCAGACTGGCGATGCTAAGAATCTCAAATCACCACGTATCGAAGATCATCTCCGTGTTGTTTCTCGTGGAAGTTCTTGTCTTGCTCGTGTCCGTCTATCTTGGCACAAGCATCCGTTTCGGCACCGCGCAGACCAGCCTTGCAACGGGGCTCGACCGCGTTCTCTTGCCCGCAGCAGTCTTTACCGTAACCATGCTCTTCAGCATGAGTGCGCTGGGCATGTATCAGCTGAAGTATCGCGAAGGCCTGCGCAATACGCTCTTGCGCCTGATGCCGGCGTTTGCGCTGGGCTTCGGGATCTTGACCCTGCTTTTTTATCTCTTGCCCGACCTGTATTTTGGCCGCGGCATACTGGGCCTGGTCATTCTTATTTCCGCAGCCGGCATCTTGCTGACACGCGTGCTCATCTTCAAGTCTTCCGAATTTGGCTTGCTCGAGTCACGCCTGATTTTTTTGGGCAGTGGTTCCCTGGCCAAGGAATGCGGAACCCTGGCCAAACATAATATTGCCTATCACAAGTACCATATCGTCGGCTATGTTCCGGTCGCCGATGAAGACACCTGCATTCCTGCTTCTGCCCTGCTGCCGGGAGGCGAGTCGCTTGTCGCCTTGGCCGCCAGCCATAACGTCGGGGAAATTATCGTCTCGGTACAGAACCGCAGGGGTGGCAATCTACCCATCAAGGATCTGCTCGACTGCAAGCTCAACGGTATCAAGGTAACGGATGCCGCCACTTTCTTTGAGCGGGAAGCTTGCCAGATCCGGGTCGATTCGCTGCAGCCGAGCTGGCTGGTGTTCGGTACAGGATTCGACCAGAGCTTCCTGCGAGCCTTTTGCAAACGCAGTTTCGACCTGTTTGTCAGCCTGATCATCTTTACGGTTTCAATTCCCGCGATGCTGGTCACGACCATCTGCATTTACCTCGAAGATCGGGGCCCCATTCTCTACAAACAGGAACGCGTAGGCAAAGATGGCCAGACATACATGGTCCTGAAATTTCGCAGCATGCGCAACGACGCAGAAAAAGCCGGCAAACCGCAATGGGCACAGTCGAACGACCCACGAACCACCCGTATCGGCAACATCATTCGCAAGCTGCGCATAGACGAATTGCCGCAGATCCTGAACGTATTAAAAGGAGAAATGAGCTTTGTCGGCCCGCGCCCTGAGCGCCCCTTCTTCGTGCAGCAACTCAATGAACAGATCCCGTACTATAACGTCCGGCATAGCATCAAGCCTGGCATCACCGGCATGGCGCAAGTACGCTATCCCTACGGCGCCTCGGTGGAAGATGCGGTACAAAAACTGCAGTATGACCTGTACTACGTGAAGAACAACAGCCTGTTCCTTGACATACTGATCCTGATCGATACCCTGCAGGTTGTCTTGCTGGGCAAAGGCGCTCGGTGAAGATGGCAGGGTATATTTCATGCTAACCACGATAGCCGCCTCAAGCTATGCCAGCGCCGCGCTGGCATTCCTGTTTTTGAGCCTCCTGCTTTTGACAAGCTGGCGTGGCCGCTTGCACGGCATGGCAATCACCACCACCTGCCTGCTGAGCGCAGGATGGGCAGCGTCTCTGGCCTGGCAAGCAGCGACCGCAGCGCCGTTTTCCCTGCTATCCCAATGCATGGAATTATTGCGCGGAGTGGCCTGGTGCACCTTTCTGTTTGTACTCTTTAAACCGGCGGCCGGCACGCGATTGCTCGCAGTCGCTAAAAGCAAAAGGTTTTTGGCAGGCATCACAGTCATGGCCGTGCTGTTATTCTTGCTGCCCAAACTGCCTTATGTTCTGCTTGGACTGACTGCCAACCCACTCGCGCGGGTCGCCATGGCAATTGCAGGCATGCTGCTTGTCGAACAATTGTTCAGGAACACTCCGCCGCGCGAACGCTGGGGGATCAAATTCGCCTGCCTCGGCATCGGTGGCATGTTCGCTTTCGATTTTTATCTTTACAGCGATGCCATGCTATTCCGCCAGATCAATCCTGAAATCTGGGCGGCACGCGGCGGCGTCAATGCGCTCGCCGCGCCCCTGCTGGCAATCTCGGCGGCGCGCAATCCCAAGTGGTCGCCAGGCATTTCCGTCTCGCGCCGGGTACTCTACAATTCGGCAGCCTTGTTTGGTTCGGCGATCTATCTTCTGGCGATGGCCGCCGCAGGTTACTATCTGCGTTTTTTCGGTGGCAACTGGGGCAGCGTGGTGCAGGCGGTATTTTTGTCCGGTGCCATGCTCTTGCTGCTTGCCGTGCTGTTTTCCGGCGCTTGCCGCGCCTGGCTTCGCGTATTCATCAGCAAGCATTTCTACAGCTACGGCTACGATTACCGGGAAGAATGGATGCGTTTTACCCGCACGCTCTCGCGCCAGGGTCCGGAACTCGGTGAACGCACCATACAAGCTGTTGCAGACCTGGTGGAAAGTCCGGCGGGCGCGCTCTACATCGTGCGCGAGTCCGGGCAATGCGAGCTAGCCGCCCACTGGAACCTCACTCCGCCGGCAGCAACGGAGTCGGCCGACAGCGAATTCTGCCGCTTCCTGGAAAACAAGGAATGGGTAGTCGACCTTCAGGAAGAACGCACCGCCCGCACCGGCGATGCCAGCGCCGCCATTCCGCAATGGTTGCGGGAATTCCCGCGTGCCTGGCTGGTCGTCCCGCTCCTATTGCAGGGCAAGCTGTTCGGATTCATGGTGCTGGCACAACCGCGCAGCCGCGTCGCCCTTAACTGGGAAGTACTGGACCTGCTCAAAATCGCCGGCAGCCAGGCAGCGAGCTATCTGGCACAGCAGGAAGCGGCCAATGCCTTGATGGTTGCGCGGCAGTTCGAATCGTTCAACCGCATGTCCACCTTCATGGTGCATGACCTGAAAAATCTGGTATTCCAGCTCTCGCTGCTGCTGTCGAATGCGGAAAAACACAAAAACAATCCCGCATTCCAGCAAGACATGCTGGAAACCGTCGAACTCTCGGTGCAAAAAATGAAACTGCTGTTGCAAAAGCTCGCCCGGGGCATCTCGGTCGAAACACCGGCTTCCCTGCAGCTCGAACATTTGCTGCGGCAGGCAATTGCAGCAAAATCAAGCACAGGCCCCAAGCCGGTACTCGAAGTCGTTGACAGCAAGCTCGCCGTATTTGCCAACCCGGCGCGCCTGGAACGGGTGATTGGCCACCTGATCCAGAATGCTATCGAAGCGACCCCCAAGGATGGTAAAGTTAGCGTCATGCTGAAAAGGCATGACGGTTCCGCCGTGGTTCTGGTCAGCGACAATGGCGCCGGCATGAGTGAAGAATTCGTGCGTGAGAAGCTGTTCAAGCCTTTCGAATCGACCAAGGCGGGCGGCATGGGCATCGGCGTGTTCGAAAGCCGGGAATACGTCAATGAACTGGGCGGGCGGCTCGAGGTGGAAAGCATGCCGGGCCATGGCACGACTTTCCGCATCAGCCTGCCGTTGCAGGAAGATGAACGAAGCGCGGCCGACATGGCGGCGTAATATCACCGTATTCGCACCGGCAAGGGCGCGACCAGCGCAAAAGGGACTACGTGAGTCAAATCAAGAAAAAACTGCTCGTCATCGAAGATGACCCCGGCCTGCAAAAGCAATTGCGCTGGAGTTTCGACGCGTATGAAGTACTGGTGGCAGGCGACCGCGAAAGCGCCCTGGCCGAAGTGCGGCGCCATGAGCCCGCGGTCATCACCATGGATCTGGGCCTGCCGCCCGATCCCGATGGCGCCTCGGAAGGGCTGGCAACCCTGCAGCAGATCCTGGCGCTGACGCCAGACGCCAAAGTCATCGTTTTATCCGGCAACCAGGAGCGCACGAATGCAGTCAAGGCGATCGCCATGGGCGCCTACGACTTTCACCAAAAACCCTTCGAGCCGGAATTGCTCGGACTGGTAATCGAACGTGCCTACTTCCTGCATGCACTTCAGCAGGAAAACCGGCAGCTGTTGCAAACCCAGGGAGACTCCCCCATGGGTGGCGTCATCAGCCGCGACCCGGGCCTGCTGAAAGTGTGCCGCAACATCGAAAAAGTCGCGCCCTCCTCGGCCACCGTGATGGTGCTGGGCGAGTCCGGCACCGGCAAGGAAGTGATGGCACGCGCCCTGCACCAGTTGAGCCCGCGCCGCGACAAGCGCTTCATGGCGATCAATTGCGCCGCCATCCCGGAAAACCTGCTGGAAAGCGAACTGTTCGGCTATGAAAAGGGGGCCTTCACCGGCGCCGTCAAGCAAACCATCGGCAAGATCGAACTGGCCAACGAAGGCACGTTCTTTCTCGATGAAGTAGGCGACTTGCCAATGGCGCTGCAGGCGAAATTGCTGCGCTTCCTGCAGGAGCGCGTGATCGAGCGCATCGGCGGGCACAAGGAAATCCCCGTGGACGTGCGCATCGTCTGCGCTACCCACCAGAAGCTCAAGGAATTGACCGCCGCCGGCAAGTTTCGCGAAGACCTGTATTACCGCCTGAGCGAGATCGTGGTGACGATTCCACCCTTGCGCGACCGTATCGGCGACGCAGCCCTGCTGGCCCACCATTTCAAGAACCGCTTCAGCGAAGCGGAGGGGCGCTCGCGCCTGAATTTCAGCGCCGATGCCCTGACCATGATCGAAAGCCACGCCTGGCCCGGCAACGTGCGCGAAATGGAAAACTGCATCAAGCGGGCCGTCATCATGGCAGACGGCCCGCAAATTACCGCTGACGACCTCGGCCTTGCGGACACTGCTGCGACGGAAGAGCCGATCAACTTGCGCCAGGTGCGTGACGAAGCCGAATACAAGGCATTGGTGAAGGTCCTGGCGCGAACCGACGGCAATATCGTCAAGGCCGCCGAAATACTCGGCGTGAGCCGGCCGACCATTTACGACCTGATGACGCGCCACGGCCTCAAGCAGGCTTGAGGCCACGCGTTGCCGGCGCCATTGGCCCTATAGAAAAATCTGCAAGCCATGCCGATGTTCCATCTTGTGCACGACGCGATCCTTCACAATGCGATGCATGCCCCGCAATCGCCGGCACT
Source organism: Janthinobacterium sp. 17J80-10 (assembly GCF_004114795.1). Classification (NCBI taxonomy): domain Bacteria; kingdom Pseudomonadati; phylum Pseudomonadota; class Betaproteobacteria; order Burkholderiales; family Oxalobacteraceae; genus Janthinobacterium; species Janthinobacterium sp. 17J80-10. The sequence continues at coordinate 3,356,747 of NZ_CP035311.1, forward strand.
GGCCTGCGTCCAGCAGCGCTGGAACTATGGCGAGCTTGGCGCCGCGCTGGAGGCGTTTGCGCAAGGCTTGCTCCGGCTGGGCTTGCAGCGCGGCGAGCGGGTCGCGGTCTATCTTGAAAAACGCCTGGAAGGCGTGGCAGCCATGTTTGGCGCCGCTGCAGCAGGAGCCGTATTCGTACCGGTCAACCCGCTGCTGAAGCCGGCGCAGCTGACCCATATATTGCGCGACTGCGGCGTGCGCATGCTGGTGACAAGCCCCGAGCGGCTGGCCATGCTGGAGGGCGTGGAAATCGCCTGCCCCGAGCTGCGTATTGTCGTGACCACAGGGTCGACAGCGCCCGCGCGCCGCGCTTCATCGACCGAAGTTCTCGCCTGGGACGACCTGCTGGCCGGCGCCGCCGCAGGCCAGCGCAAGGCGCACCGCATGATCGATGGCGACATCGCAGCCATCCTCTACACTTCCGGCAGCACCGGACAGCCCAAAGGCGTCATCCTTTCGCACCGCAACCTTGTCGCCGGCGCCGACAGCGTTGCCACCTACCTGGATAATTCCCGCGATGACCGCATCCTGTCGGTATTGCCATTGAGTTTCGACTACGGCCTCAATCAACTGACAACGGCTTTTCAGGTCGGCGCTTCTGCCGTCCTCATGAATTATCTGCTGCCGCGCGATATTCCCGTTGCGGTGGCGGAACATGGCATTACCGGGCTGGCAGCCGTTCCCGCCTTGTGGATGCAGCTGGCCCGACAAACCTGGCCGCAACAGGCGTCCCTGCGCTACATCACCAACTCGGGCGGCGCCATGCCGCAGGCGACGCTGGCCTTGTTGCGCCAGGCGCTGCCGGCCACGAAGGTGTTCCTGATGTATGGCCTGACCGAGGCATTCCGCTCCACTTACCTGCCACCGGATGAACTGGACCGCCGTCCCGACTCGATCGGACGCGCCATTCCGAACGCCGAGGTGATGGTGCTGCGCCCGGACGGCTCTGCCTGCGCGGCCGGCGAAACCGGGGAACTGGTGCATCGCGGCGCGCTTGTCGCACTCGGTTACTGGAATGATCCTGCGCGCACAGCGGAGCGCTTCCGGCCCCTGCCGCATGAGGGCTGCGGCCTGCCACTGCCGGAAATGGCCGTGTGGTCTGGCGACAAGGTCAGGATGGATGACGAAGGTTTCCTGTATTTCGTCGGTCGCCATGATGACATGATCAAGGTCTCCGGTTACCGCGTAAGCCCGAACGAAGTCGAGGAAATCATCGCAGCGCTTGGGATGGCGACGGAAGCAGCCGCCTTCGGCGTGCCCCATCCGGCGCTCGGCCAGGCGATCGTGGTCGCGGCAAAGCCCGTCGATGCAAGCGTCACCGCGGAGCTTCTGCTGCAGGAATGCCGGCGCCGGCTGCCGGCCTACATGGTGCCATCGCATATTGCCCTGGACGACCAGGACTTGCCGCGCAACCCCAACGGCAAGATCGACCGCAAGGCGCTGCAGGCCACGTTCTCCGGCTTTTTTGACAATGAGGCACAGGCATGAATAGCACCAAACCTCGGCATGCCCCGCAATCGCACTTCCCGGTGCGCGAAGGCTGCCTGCACATCGGCGGTGTCTCCTTGCCGCGACTGGCCCAGCGGGTTGGCGCCACGCCCTTTTATGCCTATGACCGCGCCCTGCTGACTACACGCGTAAAGGAACTGCGCGCCGCGCTGCCCGCGGATCTGCGCATCCATTATTCCATCAAGGCCAACCCGATGCCGGCAGTGGTGCAGCACATGGCCGGCCTTGTCGATGGCCTCGATGTGGCGTCCGCCGGCGAACTTCGCGTTGCCCTGGATACCAACATGCCGGCGCAGTGCATCAGCTTTGCTGGCCCCGGCAAGACCGACGCTGAACTTTCGCAAGCGATTGCCGCGGGCGCTCTGGTCCACCTGGAATCGGCACGCGAACTGGAAAGCGTCAATCGCATTGGCCAGTCGCTGGGGCTGCGGCCGCAAGTCATGTTGCGCATCAATCCGGATTTCGAGTTGAAGTCATCTGGCATGAAAATGGGCGGCGGCCCCAAGCAATTCGGCGTGGATGCAGAACAGGCGCCGCTTTTGCTGCGCCGTATCGCCGATTACGGCCTCGACTGGCATGGATTGCATATTTTCAGCGGATCGCAAAGCCTGAATGCCTCCGCCATTGCCGAGGCCCAGTCCCGGACCTTTGAACTGGCCCTGCAGCTGGCGCCCCATGCCCGCCAGGCGCCCCGCCTGCTGAATATTGGCGGCGGCTTCGGCATCCCCTATTTTGCCGGTGAAACTGCCCTGGACCTGCAACTGGTTTCGGAAAATCTGGCCCGCTGGCTGCCACGCGTGCATGCTGAGCTGGGCAGCACGGCGCTCGCGCTGGAACTCGGCCGCTATCTGGCCGGCGAAGCCGGCATCTATGTCACTCGCGTCATCGATCGCAAGGTGTCGCGCGGCCAGGTGTTTTTGATTGTCGATGGCGGCATGCACCACCACCTCGCCGCCTCCGGCAATCTCGGGCAAGTCATCCGCAAGAATTATCCCGTCGCCGTCGGCAACAAGATGGAAGAACAGGCGCAGGAATGCGTTTCGGTCGTCGGTCCGCTATGCACACCCCTGGATGTGCTGGCAGAACGCATGGAACTGGCGGTCGCCGAACCCGGCGACCTGATCGTCGTTTTCCAGTCGGGCGCCTATGGCGCCAGCGCCAGCCCCGCCGGGTTTCTCAGCCATCCGAAGGCGCTGGAAGTACTGGTCTAGACTGCAACCGGCACCTCCCCACCCCCCTTAAAAATAGCTTTCCGGGATTACCAGGATATCGCCTGGCTGCACCGGCACGTTGGCTGAAATATCCCCGTCCCGGATAAGATCGTTCAGGCGCACGGCAAGTTGTTGCTGCTTGCCGTCGACGTTGCGGATGATATTGGCACGATTGCCGGCTGCAAACTCGGTGACGCCACCCACGGCGATCAGCACATCCATCAAGGACATGCCTTGCCGGTAAGGCAGTGCCTGCGGCTTGGCCGCCTGGCCGATCACGCGGATCTGTTCGCTATACGGGCCGACAAAGCCCGTGACGATAATCGTCACGACTGGCTGCTGGATAAATTTGGCGAGGGCCTTTTCGATATCCCTTGCCAGCTGGGTTGGCGTCTTGCCGCTGGCGGTCAAGTCTTCAACCAGGGGGGTCGTGATCTTGCCGTCGGGGCGCACCGATACCGACATCGACACTTCCGGATTGCGCCACACGGTAACGCTGACGGTATCACCCGGGCCAATCAGATAATCGCGCGGAGCGGACGGTGCCGCCTCCGCGGAAGCAGGCAATTGCGGAGCGCTGCTACAACCGCTGGCAACCAAAATGACCAGGCAGCCCAACGCCGTGCCCAGCAACTTCAACAGGTCATGAAAAAGCACTTTCACTTGAGTTTCCTTTTTCCGGTAGGAGAGTAGACACGATCTGTCCGCGCATGCCAATTGGCAATAGTATTACAACACGATGTTACCATTAACATAAGATAAAAATTTCCTAGAAAACATGAAATTCCAATTTTTTATTGTCGCAAATTGTGAATTTCAGTCAAATAATTACAATTAACTTTCCGTATGGAAATTTAACAGTCTACAGAGTAGGAAATTAAAGAAAAACTGATAAATAATGCAAAATTACACAATTGCATTACTGCAAAAATGTTATATTTTCGGCGACATTTGGATTTCAAATTGGCAACACCGTTATTCATCAGAACGCGCGTGCGCGGGAACATGGCACAACCTGCCAGAGCCCGAACCGTCCGCCGTGGCACATGGGTAGTGACCTGTCCCTTACGGAGAATCTGGCAAGATGGACGAATTGGTATCGCAGCTAATGACCGTGGTAAAAGGGGTCTCGAAATACCGCTGGTATGCAATGGCTATCGCCTGGCTGGTCGCCATCGCCGGCAGCGTCGTCATTTTCACTCTGCCGGATACTTATCAGTCTTCAGCCCGGGTTTTCGTCGACACGCAAAGCGTTCTCAAGCCGCTGCTGTCCGGCATGACCAGCGTGCCCAATGTGGAGCAGCAAGTTTCCATCATGAGCCGCACCCTCCTCAGCAGACCCAATGTCGAGCGGGTAATCCGCATGGTCGATCTGGATATCAAGACCAGCGCCGACAAGGAAAAGGAAAAGCTGATCAATGAATTGATTGCCAAGATCAAGATCAACGGCACGATCCAGAACGACATCTATACCATTTCCTATACCGGGGAAAATCCCAGGCTCACCAAGGACGTCGTCCAATCCTTGCTCACCATCTTTGTCGAAGGCAGTTTCGGCGGCAAAAAAAACGATTCAGACAAGGCAATCCAGTTCATCGATGAGCAAATCAAGACGTACGAAGCAAAGCTCGCGGCAGCGGAAAATGCGCTGAAGGATTTCAAACTGAAGCACATGGGTTTGCTGCCACGTCAGGGCAGCGACTATGGCAGTAAGCTGTTTGAGGTATCGGAGAGCCTGAACCAGGCGCGCCTGGAATTACGGGAAGCCGAACAGGCAAGAGATGCGATCAAGCGCCAGATCTCCGGCGACACAGGCGCGAGCGGCGCATCTGCGGCCACGGCCCCACTGGCCAATCCGGAAATCGACGAACGGATCATCGCCTTGAACAAGAACCTGGATTCCCTGCGCCTGCAATTTACCGAGCAGCATCCCGACATCGTCTCAACCAGGCGCCTGATCGCCCAACTGGAAGCGCGCAAGGCGGAGGAAGCCAAACTTGGACGAACGAGTAGCGATCCCGGGGCCAATTACAGTCCGATGCTGCAGCAGCTGAAAGTATCGCTCTCCGCCGCCGAAGCCAGGGCGGCATCGATGCGCGCGCGCGTGGATGAATATGCGTCACGTGTCGCGCGCCTGAAGGAAATGAGCATGGCGGCGCCGGAAATCGAAACCCAGCTTGCGCAGCTGAATCGCGACTATCAGGTCAACAAGGACAATTATGAAAAGCTGGTCAGCAGCCGCGAAGCTGCCAAGCTTTCAGGCGAATTGAGTGCGACCACGGAAATGATGACCTTCAGGGTGATCGACCCGCCTACCCTGCCGCTGCAACCTACTGGTCCGAAGCGGGCCTTGCTGTTTTCGGGCTTGCTGGCAGGTGCGCTGGCAGCCGGCATAGCGTTTGCCTTTTTGATGAGCAAGATCCGGCCGACGTTCCTGAGCCAGAACGAACTGCGCAATGAGACCGGATTGCCGATACTGGGGACGGTGACAATGATCTGGACCAAGCAAGAACAGCAGCGCCGCAAGAAAAGGCTGATTGCCTTCGGCATGTCGTTTGCCGCGCTGCTTGTCTTGTATGGCGGGGCGCTGTCGCTTGCGCTCCTGCGGTCCTAGTGTCGACGAAGTCCAACCAAAAGAATTCAATGCACGATGCGCGCCGCTGCCTGGATGCAGCCGGCGATGACTATGAGGATTTAGCGTGAGCATAATCGAAAAAGCGATCGGCAAGCTCGGGCAAGGCAAGCAAGAAGCGCCGCGTACGCCGATCATTGTAAGCGCCGCTGAGGCTCAGAAAAAACCGCCGGAAGCCAAGGCGGCTGTTGCCATGCCTGTTCAAGCCGCCGCAGTCGACGACGTGCCTGCGGCACCCGCCGTCAATACGCAACCCAGGCAAACTTCGAAACGTGTCAACATCGACCTGGAGCGCCTGCACAACCTCGGCATGGTCACGCCAGATGGCGGCAGAACGCCGATCGCAGAGGAATTCCGCCTCATCAAGCGGCCGCTGATCGAAAAGGCATTCGACCGCTCGAGCGGGATCGCCTCCGGTCACGGCAACCTCGTCATGGTCACCAGTTCGCTGCCTGGCGAAGGCAAGACCTTCTGCGCAGTAAATCTCGCAATCAGCATTGCCATGGAAATGGATCATACGGTATTGCTGGTCGATGCCGATGTTGCACGCCCCTCAGTACCCCATTTCCTGGGCTTGAAAAATGACGCCGGACTGATGGATGTCTTGCTCGACGACAAACTCGATCTGGCCGACGTCATGCTAAGGACGAATATCGATTCCCTGACATTTCTCCCCGCCGGCAAAAGCCATCGGCATGCGACGGAACTTCTCGCAAGCCAGTCCATGAGCCGCCTGCTCGATGAGATTGCCCGGCGCTATCCTGACCGGATCGTCATCTTCGACTCACCGCCAGTCCTCCTGACCACCGAATCGCGTGTCCTCGCCAGCCAGATGGGGCAGATCGTGATGGTTGTGGAAGCCGAAAAAACCACGCAGCATGCGGTCAAGGCGGTGTTGCGCCAGATCGGTTCACAGGATAACGTCAACCTGATCTACAACAAGTCCCGGGGATTCTCAGGCGAAGAATATTATGGTCGCTACTATAACTAATCCAGGCCATATCCGGAGCACGCTCCCGGTGCCGAAAGTAACGACTGCATCGGCGCTAGCCTCGCTGCTCCTGCTCGCCTCGCCCCATGCCACTGCAGCAGAATGGAAGTTCACGCCCCGCGTGGGCCTGACGGAAATCTATAGCGACAACGTGCGACTGACCCCCGCCGGCACGGAAAGAAGCGAGTTCATTACCCAGGTGACGCCGGGACTGACGATCACCGGCGACGGCCCCAGACTGCAAGTTCGTGCCAACTACGAGATGCAGAATTTTGCCTATGGCAGGCAGGGCAATTTCAGCAGCAACCACCAGTTCAGCGGCGTCGCTGACGCAGAACTGGTCGATCAACTTTTTTTTTTGAACGGCCAGGCATCCGTCAGCCAGCAACCCATCTCGCCGTTTGATACCCAAGCATTCAGCAATGCCAACCAGATTGGCAACCGCACCGATGTGCGGACTTATAGTGTCAGCCCCTACCTGCGCCATCGCCTCGGTAGCGCAGCGGTTGCAGAGATGCGTTACAGCCATGACTCGACGACCAGCAATGCCGGCGGACTTTTGGACAGCAACAGCGACAGCATCCGTCTCAGCGTGGACAGCGGCACGGCCTTTCGTACTGTTGGATGGGGCTGGCGCTACAGCAGGCAGGATACTGACTACGATAACGCCAATTCGCTGCGTACCGAAGAAACTGCAGCGAGCCTGCGCTACCTGCTGACGTCTCGCTTTGCCCTGACCTCCAGCGTCGGCTACGAAAAAAGCAATTACCTGTCGTTGGGAACCAAGCCGCAAGGCAGCTTCTGGCAGGCGGGCGTTTCCTGGGCCCCTACAAGCAGAACCAATCTGGAGGCAAGCGGCGGGCATCGCTATTACGGCCAGTCGTATTCACTTTCGGCCAGGCACCGGACCCGCAGGACAGTCTGGAGTCTGGGGTTCAGCGACCAGGTCAGCACCACGCAAACCCAGTTCCAGATGCCGGTCACGCCGGAAACCCAGGGATTCATCACGCAGCTGGAACAAACGCCAGGGCTGGATCCGCAAGTACTTGCGGATTTGACTGCACTCCTGAAAACGCCGATCAATTCGCTGACCAACCGCGTATTCCTGGAAAAGCGCTGGCAAGGTTCGGTCGCGCTCAATGGCGCAAAAAACACCCTGTTGCTAAGCGTGTTTGACACGAACCGCAATGCCCTTACCGCCAGCACCATCGATAGCGCCTTGCTGGGCACTGCCAACGTCGCGTTGCAGGACAACACGCACCAGCGCGGCATCGGCGCCATCTGGAACTGGCATCCGACATCGCGCAGCAGCCTGAGCCTGGGGGCGAATCAATCACGGGCCGAGTCGTTTTCGACTGGCCTGGTCACTGATACCCGCACCTGGCAAGTGGCCCTTACGCGGCGCTACCATCCCAAGCTGAAAGGCACGCTGGAGTTCCGCCGTCTCCAGCAAGAGTTCAACCAGCCTGGACGGGACGTGCGCGAGAACGCCGTCACCGCTTCCCTATTAATGACTTTCTAGCGGCACGAGGCACCATGTACGAAGCATATTACGGTCTGTCCGCCAAACCTTTCCAGCTGAAGCCGGACCCGCATTTTTTCTATGGCAGCAAGGGTCACAAGCGCGCCATGGCCTACCTTGACTATGGCCTGTCGCAAGGGGAAGGCTTCATCGTCATCACCGGGGAGATCGGCGCAGGCAAAACCACGCTCATGCGCAACCTGTTTGCCAAACTGGAATCGGACAAGATCCAGGCGGCGCAGATCGTCACCACCCATGTCGATTCCGACGATATCCTGCGCATGGTCGCTGGCGCGTTCGGCCTGGCCTTCGAAGACGCCAGCAAGTCGGTCTTGCTGAATCGCCTCGAACAGTTCTTCCGCCAATGCCACGCCCAAGGCAAGCGCGCCCTGCTGGTAGTCGATGAAGCCCAGAATCTGACGCCGCGCGCCGTCGAGGAATTGCGCATGCTGTCGAATTTCCAGACCAGCGAGGCATCGCTGCTGCAAACCTTCCTTCTCGGTCAGCCGGAATTCCGCAAGACCCTGCTTGGCGGCGGCATGCAGCAACTGGTACAAAGGGTCATCGCCTCTTATCATCTCGGGCCGCTCGACGCCGCAGAAACCAGAGCCTATATTGAACACCGGCTGCAGACGGTGGGCTGGCAAGGCACGCCGGCGATTAGCGATGCAGCGTTCATTGCCATCCATGCCCACACCGGCGGCATTCCCCGTCGCATCAATACGCTGTGCGACCGCCTGTTCCTGATGGGCTATCTGGAAGAATTGGGCGCATTCGACGCAACTGAAGTGGCGTCGGTGATCGCCGATATCCAGCAGGAATTTGCCCTGCCCGAAGATGCGGCGCCCCCCCCCGAACAAGAGCAACATGGCGTCGGTAACGAAACGGCAATTCCCGCACCGGTGCAAACCCTTCCCGTGCTGGAGAACATGAACGAGCGCCTGTCGAAAATGGAACGTTCGGTCGTGTCGATCCTGGATGCAGTCAAGAAAATCGTCTCGACGCCGCGTGCACGCAAGACCCCCGAAGAAGAGGCTTGATCTGACATGAGCACAGCAATACGCAATGCAATGACGGTGGACGTCGAGGACTATTTCCAGGTTTCAGCCTTTGCGCCGCACATCGCGCGAGAAAGCTGGGATAGCCTGCCCTGCCGGGTCGAGCGCAACATCGACCGCATCCTGGCGCTGTTCGAGCAACAGAATGTCAAGGCGACGTTCTTTACGCTGGGCTGGATCGCCCAGCGCTATCCAGCCATGGTCCGGCGCATCGTCGCCGGTGGCCATGAATTGGCCAGCCATGGCTACGGCCACCTGCGCGCCTCTGACCAGAGCGAAGCAGCGTTCCGCGAAGATGTCGGCAGCAGCAAGGCAATACTCGAGGATATCGGCGGCCAGAAGGTGCTGGGCTACCGGGCGCCGAGCTTTTCCATCGGTAGCAACAACCTGTGGGCACTGGATGTCTTGCAGGAAGCGGGTTACCAGTACAGTTCCAGTATTTACCCGATCCGGCATGACCATTACGGCATGCCGGATGCGCCGCGCTTTTCGTTCTACCCAAATGGTCCTGGCACGTTGCTGGAAGTGCCCGTCACGACGGTGCGCATGTTCGAACGCAACTTTCCTGCCGGCGGCGGCGGCTACTTCCGCTTTTTTCCATATGCCTTGTCACGCTGGTTCCTGCAAAAGGTCAACCGCGACGACCGCAAGCCCGGGATTTTCTATTTCCATCCATGGGAGCTGGATCACGAACAGCCGCGCCAGGCAGGCATCGGCATGAAAACGCGCTTTCGCCATTACATCAACCTTGGCCGCATGGAACAGCGGCTGCAGACCTTGACACGTGATTTTCAGTGGGATCGCATGGACAACATTTTTCTGACACAAAAATGAATACAGCCAACGCCGCCCTGATTTCAGCCCCAGAATCGCCCGCCCCCATTGCCCACTCTGACAGCAGCTCCGCGCTGCAATTGCGGCAGCTGCAGGAGGCCGATACGGCGCGCTGGGACGCTTTCGTGCAAAACTGCCCGGAAGCGACTTTCTTTCACCGCGCCGGCTGGAAAAGCGTCATCGAACGCGCGTTCGGCCACCATACCCATTTCCTGTTCGTTGAATCGGCAGGAGAAATCCAGGGCGTCTTGCCGCTGGCAGAGATCAACAGCCGCCTGTTCGGACATTCCCTCGCTTCGCTGCCGTTCTGTGTCTATGGCGGCGTTGCCGCTGCGACTGACGCTGCCCGGCAGATGCTCGACGAGGCAGCGCAACAGCTGGCTGCACAGCTGCGCGTCGGTCACCTTGAATATCGCAACCTGGAACCCCGGCATGCGGACTGGACGGCGAAGCCGTTGTACGTAACCTTTCGCAAGGAAATCGATCCGGACGAAGAAAAAAACATGCTGGCGATTCCGCGCAAGCAGCGCGCCATGGTACGCAAGGGGATCAAGGCTGGCTTGCAAAGTGAAACCGACAGCAATATCGAACGCTTCTTCCATGCCTATTCGACCAGCGTGCACCGGCTCGGCACGCCGGTATTCTCGAAAAAATATTTCGCCATTCTCAAGGAAGTTTTCGCCGACGATTGCGAACTGCTGGTCATCACCAACGAAGGCCGCACGGTATGTGCCGTCATGAGTTTTTACTTCCGCGATGAAGTCCTGCCCTACTATGGCGGCGGCACCGATGAAGCGCGCGCCGTTGCAGGCAACGATTTCATGTATTGGGAATTGATGCGCCGCGCCTGTGCCAGGCACTACCGCATTTTCGACTTTGGCCGCAGCAAGCTCGGCACTGGCTCATACGATTTCAAAAAGAACTGGGGTTTCGAGCCTGCGCCCCTGCATTACGAGTACCAGTTGCATGCATCGAAAGCGGTGCCGGACACCAACCCGCTCAATCCGAAGTACCAGCTGTTCATCAAGATGTGGCAGCGCATGCCGCTGGCCTGGGCCAACCGGATCGGCCCGCACATTGTCAAGAACCTGGGGTGAGGCATGGAGCATCTTCTCTTCCTGGCACACCGCATTCCCTACCCCCCCAACAAGGGTGACAAAATCCGTTCCTGGCATTTGTTGCGGCAACTTGCACAGCGCTATCACGTCCACCTCGGCAGCTTCGTCGATGATGTCAATGACTGGCAATACATCGACACGGTCAAAAAGGTCTGCACATCAACCTACTTTGCCGCCCTCGCGCCGCGCCAGGCACGGCTGCGCAGCCTGGGCGGCCTGCTCGCCAGCCGCCCATTGACGCTGGACTATTACCGTAACACCGGCCTGCAATCGTGGGTCAGCCAGGCCCTGCAAAGCGGGCAGGTCAGCAAGATCCTGGTATTTTCCTCTGCCATGGCGCAATTCGTGCCGCCAGTGCCAGCGGCAGCATCGCCAGGCCGGCAAATCCGGCGCGTGATCGACTTCGTCGATGTGGATTCCGACAAGTGGGCGCAGTACGCCGCCAGCAAATCCTGGCCAATGAAATGGATTTACCAGCGCGAAGCCCGCAAGTTGCTGGAATACGAACGCAGTGTGGCAGCATCCTTTGATGCATCTCTGTTTGTTTCACCCGAAGAAGCGGGCTTGTTCCGCTCCATGGCGCCGGAAAGCGCTGGAAAGATCGGCTACTTCAGCAATGGCGTGGATGCCGATTATTTCTCGCCAGCGCACGACTTTGCCACCCCCTTCGCAACATCTGAAGAGGCACTGGTCTTTACCGGTGCCATGGATTACTGGCCCAACGTCGATGCCGTGCAATGGTTTGTGCGCGAAGTGCTGCCCGGCGTGCGGGCGCAGCGCCCGCACGCGGTTTTCTATATTGTCGGCAGCCGGCCGACGCCACAGGTCCAGGCGCTTGCCAGCCAGCCGGGCGTGCGCGTGACCGGCACGGTACCGGACGTGCGCCCCTATCTGGCCCATGCAGCTGCAGCAGTGGCGCCACTGCGCATCGCCAGAGGCATCCAGAACAAGGTGCTGGAAGCCATGGCCATGGCCAGGCCAGTCGTGGTTTCGCCGCAGGCGCTGGAAGGCATTGTTGCCTGTGCTGGCGAGGAAGTGCTGCTGGCGGCGGATGCCGCAGCGTTCATTGCCGCACTGCTGCGCCAGCTCGCGCAACCGGTTCCCGGACTGGGAAGCCGGGCGCGGGAAAAAGTGCTGACACAATATGCCTGGCCAGCCCACCTGGCAACCGTCGAAGCCCTGCTGGAAGGCGGCGACACCACAGCCGGGCCGCACACTTCCACGACACCCCAGGCATCCGCCTACCCGCAACGAAAGGCTGCCCGGTGAATTCAACCGTCCATAATCCATCGCGACTCTGGATCGCCTGCGCCATGCCGGCGATGCTCGCGCCCTTCGTCATCTACTTTGCGACCGCGCGCTCGATCGTTTCGATCTGGAACAGTTCCGAAACCTTTACCCACGGCTACATTATCCTGCCCATCAGCCTGTGGCTGATCTGGCGCGAGCGCGGGCGACTGGCACCTCTGACGCCGGCGCCCTGGTGGCCGGCATTGCCAGTACTGGCCGCATGCGGCTTTGGCTGGCTGCTGGCATCCCTGGGAGACGTCCAGGTTGTGCGGCAATATGCATTCGTCGCCATGATCCCGGTAGCTGCCGTGGCCGTGCTGGGCTTGCGCCTGTCCTGGCAACTGGCATTCCCTTTGACGTTTCTGCTCTTCGCGGTACCGTTTGGCGACGCCTTCATCGATCCATTGATCAATCTGACGGCAAATTTCACGGTAGCAGCGGTCGAGTTGACCGGCATCCCGATTCTTCGTCAAGGCAATAACTTCTCCCTGCCCTCCGGCGACTGGTCAGTGGTGGAAGCCTGCAGCGGCGTACGCTACCTGATTTCCTCGGTGACACTGGGCTGCCTGTATGCCTACCTGACCTACCGTTCATGGCAGCGGCGGCTGCTCTTCGTGCTGGTCTCGATCGCGGTGCCAATTCTCGCCAATGGCTTACGCGCCTTCATGATCGTCATGATCGGCCATTTCAGCGGCATGCAGCTGGCCGTCGGCGTGGACCACCTGATCTACGGCTGGCTGTTCTTTGGCCTGGTCATGTTCCTGATGTTCTGGATCGGCAGTTTCTGGCGCGAAGACACGCCGGCGCCAGCCAGCCCTGCACCGCATACCGCCGAAGGTGCACGCGTCGTCCCGGCACAGACTCGCCGCATTGCTGGCGCCGCCGTCGCTGCCATTGCCTGCATGGCCCTCTGGCCTGCCTATGGCTATTACATCGAGCGCACCGGCGCAAAACAGGAACAGGCAAATCTGTCGGGGTTTCAGCCCCGCTGGGAAGAAGGCACGCCGTTTACCAGGTGGCAGCCGTACTTCCAGAAACCCAATGCCGAGCTCACCCATTTTTTCCGCAAAGGCAACCAGCAAGCCGGGCTTACATTGCTGTATTACCGCAACCAGGATGACGACTCCGAACTGATCAATACGCAAAACCGCCTGGTCAGCGACGAGGACCCCAACTGGCGCCGTATTTCCAGCACCACCCGCCAGGAAATGCTGAACGGCCGGTCCCTGGCAATGCGCGAGGCCCAATTGCAGGGCGCTTCCGGCAAGCTTCTCGTTTGGCAATGGTACTGGGTCGATGGCGGCTTTATCGTCAGCGACTATGCTGGCAAGCTGCTGCAGGCGAAAGTCCGTCTGCTGCAGCAAAGCGACGACGGCGCATCGCTAATGATCTATGCACCGGTGGACGAGGACGTGGAAAAGACACGGGCAAGCCTGCGTGACTTCCTGGCTGAACACCTGGCGCCGCTCGAGCAAGTGCTGGCAGCCAACCGCCAGGCGCGCCCCTGAATCCGGAGCCGCAATGGACAAGCGCCCACTCATCGTACACCTGGTCTATCGACTGGATTTCGGCGGCCTGGAAACCCTGCTGGTTGAATGCATCAATCGCCTGCCGCACGATCGCTACAGGCATGCGGTAGTCTGCCTGACCGATTACACGATCTTTTCCAAAAAAATCCGTGACCGCGACGTGGCGCTGCACGCCCTGCACAAGCCGGCAGGGCTGGGGCTTTCGACCCACCTGAAGCTCTGGCGCCTGCTGCGCAAGCTGAAGCCCGCCATCCTGCATACGTACAACCTGGCGGCGATCGAGTATGCCTTCACCGCTACGCTGGCGGGAGTGCCGATCCGCATCCATGCCGAACACGGGCGCGATGCCGCCGACCCGGAAGGCCGCAATCCCAGGCACAACCTGTTGCGAAAGCTGCTCGTGCCGTGCATCGACCGCTATGTGCCGGTTTCCGGCGACCTCGCGCGCTGGCTGCAGAATGTGGTCGGCATTCCTGCCGCCAAGGTGCAACTGATCCACAATGGCGTCGATACCGGCCAGTTTCATCCTGCCCCCGAACGCCCCTCAGGTGCCGTTCGGCCGCAGCCAGTGCCCTTTGGCGGCGACTGCTTCGTCATCGGCACTGTTGGCCGCATCCAGGATGTCAAGAACCATGAAGGATTGGTCGAGGCATTCGCCCACTTGCGGCAATTGCTGCCGCAGGATGCCAGTCTGCGCCTGGCAATCGTCGGCGACGGTCCGCTCCTGCCAGGACTGAAAGAGAAAATTGCCGCAGCCGGCCTGAATGATTGCATCTGGCTGCCGGGCGCGCGCAGCGATATCGCCGATATCATGCGCGGCCTTGACCTGTTCGTGCTGCCATCGCTGGCCGAAGGCACCCCAGTCACCGTGCTGGAAGCCATGGCATCCGGCTTGCCGGTTGTGGCCACCAGGGTCGGCGGCCTGCCCGAAGTGGTGGAAGAAAATGTCACCGGCCTGCTGGTGCCGCCTGCCGATGCACCGGCACTGGCATCCGCCTTGCTTTCTTTCCGGGCGCGGCCGGAACAGGCCAGCGCAGCAGGCGCGGCCGGCCGGCTGCGCGTAGAGCGGCAATACAGCATGCACGCCATGCTGGATGCCTATGTCGCGCTGTATGACACGCTGCTGGCCAACAAAACATCTTTCAAGGGAACCATCGCATCATGTGCGGAATAGTCGGCATCTTCGACCCTCGCGGCGAACAGGCAATCGAGCGTGTTGTACTGCACGCGATGAACGAGCGTCAGCACCATCGCGGCCCGGATGAAGGCGATTTGCATATCGAGACCGGCGTCGGACTCGGCCACCGGCGCCTCTCCGTCATCGACCTGTCGACCGGCCAGCAACCGCTGTTCAACGAAGACAACAGCGTCGTCATCGTCTTCAACGGGGAAATCTACAATTTTCGCGAATTGATGGCCGAACTTGTCGGACTTGGCCATGTATTCCGCACGCACAGCGATACCGAGGCCATTGTGCACGCCTGGGAAGAATGGGGAGAAGCGAGCGTTTCGCGCCTGCGCGGCATGTTTGCCTTCGCCATCTGGGACCGCAACAGCAAGACTTTTTTCGTCGCCCGCGACCGCCTCGGCATCAAGCCGTTTTACTACGCCCAGACGACCGACGGCAGTTTCATCTTCGGCTCCGAATTGAAGGCATTGCTGGCGCATCCAATGCTGCCGCGCACGATCGATCCTTGCGCAGTCGAAGAGTACTTCGCCTACGGCTACGTGCCCGAGCCGCGCACCATTTACCAGGGCGTATTCAAGCTGGAACCCGGACACACCTTGACGCTGCGGGTGGGCGCCTCAATGGCTTCCCCAAAGCCCTACTGGGATGTGCCGTTCCTCCCGCTGGGTACGCTTACGGAAGCAGACGCTGCCAGCGAATTGAACGAACGCCTGCGCGAAGCCGTGCAATCGCACATGGTCGCTGACGTGCCGCTGGGCGCCTTCCTGTCCGGCGGCGTCGATTCCAGCGCCATCGTCGCCACCATGGCCGGCCTGACGCAAGAACCAGTCAATACCTGCTCGATCGCCTTCAACGATCCGGCCTATGACGAATCTGCCTACGCAGCGCAGGTAGCCACGCAATACAAGACCCGCCACCATAGTGAGACTGTCGACAAGGATGATTACGCGCTGCTCGACACGCTGGCAGATCTCTATGACGAGCCCTACGCCGACAGCTCGGCGATTCCCACCTATCGCGTCTGCCAGCTGGCGCGCCAGCGGGTGACGGTGGCGCTGTCTGGCGATGGCGGCGATGAAAATTTTGCCGGATACCGCCGTCACCGCCTGGCCATGGCGGAACAGCGGGTGCGCTCGGCCATGCCGCTGGCCTTGCGCAAGCCGCTGTTCGGCGTGCTCGGCAAGATTTATCCGAAAGCCGACCGGGCGCCGCGCTTCCTGCGCGCCAAGACCACTTTCGAGGCGCTCAGCCGCGACCTGGTGGATGGCTATTTCCATGGCGTGTCGGTCATGCCGGATCGCGTGCGGCATCGCCTGTTCAGCACCGCCTTTCGCGCCAGCCTGCAAGGCTATGGCGCTGCCGAAGTCATGCGTCGCCATGCCAGCGCGGCCCCCACGGACGATCCCTTATCGCTGATCCAGTACCTGGACATGAAAACCTGGCTCCCCGGCGATATTCTCACCAAGGTCGACCGCGCCAGCATGGCGCATGCGCTGGAAGTGCGCGTGCCCCTGCTGGATCATCAGCTGGTCGAATGGATTTCGGGCTTGCCCTCGTCGCTGAAATTGCGTGGCCAGGAGGGCAAGTACATTTTCAAGAAGGCGCTGGAGCCGCAGCTGTCTCACGATATCCTGTATCGCGACAAGATGGGTTTTTCGATTCCCCTGGCCAGCTGGTTCCGCGGACCGTTGCGGCAGCGTGTGCGCGAAGCGCTGCTGGGGCCGGTCATGGCCGACAGCGGGATATTCGATATGGGCTTCGTCACTGAAATGGTCGAGCAGCATCAGTCGGGGCGGCGCGATTACAGCGCGCCTATCTGGATGCTCCTGATGTTTGAAGCGTTCCTGCGCAAGGAAACTGCTTAATTCGCCCAGGAACGATACCAGGCGCCGAACCGGTCCAGCCCCTGCTCCAGTGCCGTGGCTGGCGCAAATCCCACGTGTTCGCGTAACGCGTCTGCATCGGCATACGTTGCCGGCACGTCCCCTGGCTGCATCGGCTGGAAATCGATGCGGGCTTTCACGCCCAGTACCTTTTCCAGGGTCTGGATGAAATCAAGCACCCGCACCGGCTGATGGTTGCCGATGTTGAAGACGGCATGAGGCGCCCCCCCGTCCGCCGGCGCCTTTGGCTTGAACAACAGCCGCACCACGCCCTCGACGATGTCATCGATATAGGTAAAATCGCGCCGCAGTTCGCCCCCGGCAAATACCGGGATCGCCTCGCCCTTGAGCATTTTTTGCGTAAAGCTGAAATACGCCATGTCCGGCCGGCCCCAGGGGCCATACACGGTAAAAAAGCGCAACCCGGTTGCGGGAAAGCGATACAGGTGGCTATAGGAATACGCCATCAATTCATTGGATTTTTTGGTCGCCGCATACAGCGACACCGGCTCGTCGGTACGGTCGCTCTCGCTGAAGGGCACCTTCGCATTGGCGCCATAGACGCTGCTGCTGCTGGCATACAGCAAGTGCTCGATCTGATGCCTGCGGCAAGCTTCCAGAATATGGGAAAACGCCACCAGATTGGACTGGATATAGGCAGCAGGATTCTGCAGTGAATAGCGCACTCCGGCCTGCGCTGCCAGATGCACCACCATCGCTGGCCGGTGTTGCGCGAACAACTGCTCGACCTCGGCGGCATCTGCCAGCTCCAGCCGCTGGCAAGCAATGCCGCGCGGCGCAAGCAGCGCCGCCACCCGGTCGTTCTTGAGCTGCGGCGTATAGTAATCATTGAAATTGTCGCATCCGATCACCTGGTGCCCCATGTCGGCCAGTCGGGCCGCGACAAAGGCACCGATGAAGCCGGCGGCGCCGGTCACCAGGATGGTTTTACTGCCGCTACTCACTGGCCAGTCCAGGGATTGCGTCGGCCGATGCCGTAGTAGCGCAGGCCGGCAGCACGGACAATTGCCGGATCATACTGGTTGCGCCCGTCAAAAATAGCCTTGCCGCGCAGCGTGCTCGCCAACAGGCTGAAATCTGGCGCACGGAACTCTTTCCATTCGGTGACCAGCACCAGGGCGTCCGCATCCTCGATCGCATCACTTGACGACGCCACCAGAGCAAGTTGTCCCGAGCCCAGGCTTTCCACCGCCGTGGTCTGCAGAATGCGCGCGGCCTCCTCCGTGGCCACAGGATCGTAAGCGCGCACGCGCGCGCCAGCCTGCAGCAATTGTTGAATCAGCACCAGGCTGGGCGCCTCGCGCATGTCATCGGTATTGGGCTTGAACGACAGGCCCCACAAGGCAATCGTCTTGCCGCGCAACTCGTCGCGGCCGCCAAAATGACGGGCGATTTTCTCGAAGAGCACCGCCTTTTGCGACTCGTTGACGTTTTCAATCGCCTTCAGCAGGTGCAGCGTGCGGCCATGATCGACTGACGTCTTCAGCAAGGCTTTGACGTCCTTGGGAAAGCACGATCCGCCATAGCCCATGCCGGAATAGAGGAAATGCGGTCCGATGCGCGGGTCCGAACCGATGCCAAGCCGCACTGCTTCAATATCGGCATCCAGTTCCTCGGCCAGGTTGGCCAGTTCATTCATGAAGCTGATGCGCGTTGCCAGCATGGCGTTGGCGGCATACTTGGTCAACTCTGCGCTGCGCACGTCCATCTCGATCATCTTGTCGCGGTTGCGGCTGAAAGGCGCATACAACTGGCGCATCACCCGGGTTGCCTGCTCGTCGTCGCTGCCGATGATGATGCGGTCCGGGCGCATGAAATCTTCGATTGCCGCCCCTTCCTTCAAAAACTCCGGATTGCTTACCACGGCAAAATCGATGCGCGCACTGCGCCGTTCCAGTTCCTGGGAGATTGCCTTGCGCACCGAGTCGGCTGTGCCCACCGGGACAGTGGATTTATCGACGACCACGACGGGACGGTTCAGGCGCGCACCAATGCTGCGCGCCGCCGAGAGGATATGGGTCAGGTCCGCACTGCCATCCTCGTCTGGCGGCGTGCCAACGGCGAGAAAGATCACTTCGGCATGTTCGACTGCCTCATCGTAGCTGGTGGTGAACGCGATACGGCCGGCGGCAGAATTGCGCGCAACCAGTTCGTCCAGGCCAGGTTCGTGGATGGGAATGCTACCGGCCTTGAGCATGTCCACCTTGCGGGCGTCAACATCCAGGCACAGGACGCTATTACCGAAATCCGCAAAACATGCGCCAGATACCAGGCCGACATAGCCTGTTCCGATGATGGTGATTTTCATGAATTTATCAAGCTTCCAATAATTGACTTACAGAAATACGATGCAATTACGCCAGGCCAACGAGATATTCGTAAAGAAATATGACCTTGCAATGAATAAATGAGTTTTCCGAAACAATGCGCGACATCGACAGATATTAGCTGCATTACCACATGATTTTATGGACCGAAATGTTAACAAAATTTAAATCCAAACATGTCTGATGAACAATCTTGCCGACATTTTATCGAAACGAATATACTTAATAAATTACTAGTAGTAAATATTTAATATTAGAATATTGTAAATACTTTTTATTTCAGTACTTGCTCGGCAATTTCACGATTGCCGGAACACGGGCCCGAATGAAATTGCTTACTTTCAGCACCCTGTTTCCCAACGCGGAAAAGCCCAGTCATGGCATTTTCGTAGAGACACGCCTGCGCTATCTTCTTGCCAGCGGCAAGGTTCAGTCCAGGGTCATTGCCCCAGTTCCCTGGTTTCCCTCGACGCATCCGCGTTTTGGCCGCTACGCCGGCTACGCCAAAGTGCCGACAGAGGAAACCCGTTCCGGCATCCAGGTGCACCATCCGCGTTACGCCTTGCTGCCCAAGGTTGGCATGAACCTCGCACCGCTCCTGCTTGCGCAATCAGTCAAGCCCGCGATGCGCCGGATGATCGAGTCAGGCTACGACTTCGACCTGATCGACGCCCATTACTTTTATCCGGATGGCGTTGCCGCCGTCATGTTGGGCAAGCACTTCAACAAACCTGTCGTCATTACCGCGCGCGGCACCGACATCAATCTGATTCCTCAGCACGCCATCCCGCGCAAGCAGATACTCTGGGCCGCCCGGCATGCACAGGGCATGATCACTGTCTGTAATGCATTAAAAGAAGAAATGGCAGGCCTGGGTATCGATGCTGCAAAGGTTACACCGCTGCGAAACGGCGTGGACCTGGAACGTTTCCAACCGGTCGACCGTGCTTCGGTGCGTGCATCGCTTGGAATGCGTGGCTTTACCCTGCTCTCGGTTGGACTACTGGAACCCCGCAAGGCACACGACTTGATCATTTCTGCCCTGCCAAAACTGGAAGATACCGAACTGCTGATCGCCGGCAGCGGCCCGGAACGCGCCAGGCTGGAAGCGCTGGCGCAGCAGCTCAACGTCGCAGAACGGGTCAAATTTCTTGGGGCGCTGCCTCAAACCGAATTACGCAATTACTATGGGGCGGCCGACGCCATGGTGCTGGCATCCAGCCGCGAAGGCTGGGCCAATGTGCTGCTGGAATCCATGGCCTGTGGCACACCGGTCGTCGCCAGCAATGTCTGGGGCACGCCGGAAGTCGTCGCCGCGCCCGAGGCAGGCGTACTGATGGCAGAGCGAACCCCGCAAGGCGTGGCCGATGCCGTGCGCCGGCTGCGCGCGAATTACCCCTCGCACGCAGCAACGCGCGCCTACGCTGAAAAATTCAGCTGGGATGACACCACCGAAGGACAGCTGCGCCTGTTTGACAAGATACTGGGAGCGTCACGCCCGTGAAAATTCTCTATCACCATCGCACCCGTTCCAAGGATGGCCAGTACGTCCATATCGAGGAAATGATCGATGCCCTGCGCAAGCAAGGACATGAGGTCATTATCGTTGCGCCGCCCAGCGCGGAAAGCGAAGCATTCGGCGCCGATGCCGGGCTCGTGGCATGGCTCAAGCGCCACTTGCCGAAATGGTTCTATGAATTGATGGAGCTGGCCTATTCGCTGGTTGCCTACCGGCGCCTGTCGAGGGCGGTCAGACTGCACCGGCCCGACTGCCTGTACGAACGCTATAACCTGTTTCTCCCGGCCGGCATCTGGCTCAAGCGCAGATACAAGTTGCCCATGCTGCTGGAAGTGAATGCGCCGATATTCGAAGAACGCGCACGGTACGACGGCCTCTCCCTGAAACGGCTGGCGCGCTGGTCTCAAGGCTACGCATGGCGCAATGCCGACTATGTCCTGCCGGTGACGCAGGTGCTGGGCGACATCGTTGCATCCTATGGCGTGGCGCGCGAACGCATCGTCGTCATCCCGAACGGGATCAACGAAGAACGTTTTGCCGAGGCGCCCGACGCACAGTCGGCCAAAGCGGCACTCGGCTTGCAGAACAAACTGGTGCTGGGATTCACCGGTTTCGTGCGTGACTGGCATGGCCTGGACAAAGTGATTGACCTGATCGCGCAAGACCCGCCCGCGTCGAGCCGGCATCTGCTGGTCGTCGGCGATGGGCCGGTACGCGCAGCATTGGAACAGCAGGCACGCGACCAGAACATCAGCCAACGGGTCACCTTTACCGGCATTGTCGGGCGCGACGACGTGGCGCGCTACGTGGCTGCCTTCGACATTGCATTGCAGCCGGCGGTGGTGGCGTATGCCTCGCCGCTGAAATTGTTTGAATATCTGGCGCTGGGCAAGGCAATCGTGGGGCCGGCGCAACCCAACCTGATGGAGATTCTGACGGATGGCCACAATGCCGTGCTATTCGATCCGGATCACTCTCATGGCTTGCCGCAGGCGATCAGCCGATTGTGTGGGGATGCTGCACTGCGCCAGGAGATTGGAGATAATGCCCGTAAAACCATTGCTGCACAAAAGCTGACTTGGCAAGGGAACGCTGCCAGGGCAATCGGCCTCTTCAAGAACATGCGCCATGCGTGACTTGCTCATTTTTGGCCTTGTTTTTGCCCTAATACCATTTATTTTTAAGCGCCCGGCGGTCGGCATTCTTGCCTTTATGTGGATCAGCCTGATGAATCCGCATCGTCTGACATATGGTGCCGCCTATGATTTCCCTTTTGCCGCGCTGATTGGTGGCATCACGATCATCAGCGCATTCATGTCAAAAGATCGCAAACACTTGCCTTTGACACCAGTGACAGCAATCTTGATCGTTTTCATGGTCTGGACAACGTTCACAACCCTTTTTGCCCAAGACCCAAAATTGGCGTGGGAAGAATGGAGCAGGGTCAGCAAAACATTTCTTGTAACATTTCTCGCCATGACTCTGGTGAACTCGGAAAAAGAGATCAAGGCTTTTCCATGGGTATTGGGCCTTTCACTGGGATTCTATGGCTTGAAAGGCGGCATATTCACCCTGGCTTCTGGAGGAAAGAGCCACGTTCTCGGCCCGGAAGGAAGCTACATCACGGATAACAATTGCCTTGCCCTGGCATTGATTACCACCCTGCCCCTGATCTGGCACCTTCAGGGGCAGGCGCAAAAAAAATGGCAGCGCTATGGATTGCGGGGGCTGGCCATCCTGACCATGATTGCAGCCGCCGGCTCATATTCGCGCGGCGCCCTGCTGGCCGCAGCGGCGATGCTGTTTTTTCTTTGGCTGAAGAGCTCACAAAAGCTACGCACTGGCGCAATCCTTCTTCTATTGGTTCCACTCATATATGCAATCATGCCGGAAAAATGGTTTGCTCGGATGGAAACCATCGACGACTATAAAGAAGATTCGTCTGCACTAGGGAGGTTGAATGCCTGGCATTTTGCATTCAACGTCGCCAAAGATCATTTCCTCGGCGGCGGGTACATTGCGTTTACCCCATCGATGTTCTTGGCATACGCCCCTGACCCAATCGACTTTCATGTAGCGCACAGCATCTATTTCCAGGTTCTCGGCGAACATGGATTCATTGGCCTGGGCCTGTTTCTCGCGTTAATGGTAAGCGCGTGGCGCACCGGATCACGCATTCTTCAATTTTGCCGGGGACGCGAAGAACTGAAACATGTCGCGAATTTGGCAGCCATGCTCCAGGTTAGCATCATCGGCTATGCCGTGGGCGGCGCTTTTCTTTCTCTTGCCTACTACGATCTTTATTACTATTTCATTGCATTGCTCGTATTGCTGGAAAAGGTATTTATGATGAAACCTGCAATCGCAACCAGTTTCCCCGGCATCCGGGGTGCGTCCACGGTGACAAGACAAAGTGAGGCCAAATGACTGTCGCTTGCAAATCGCCCCTGGCTAGCTTTCCGACTCATCAGTCATCGCTTGTCAAGGCGATCTTTTCCCTCCTGGCGCCGCATGGCGTCAAGGGGAAATTGACCATTCTCGTCTTTCACAAAATTCCGCCGAATGCCGATCCCTTGGTGCCGGATGAACTGGTTATCGATCGCTTTGAACCAATGCTGGATTTTCTTAAGGCTAATTTCCATGTGATGTTTTTGGGAGAGGCGGTGGACGCTTTGGCAAAGGGAACGCTTCCAGGCAGGGCATTGGCGATCACTTTTGATGACGGCTATGCGGATTGGCTGGATACAGCATGCCCGGCGCTACTACGTCGCAATTTGCCGGCAACATTTTTCATAACGACGGAACAACTCTCCGGGCAAGCCATCTGGCATGAGCGCATCCTTGCCGCAGTTAGGGCGTTGCCAGATACGGGCGCCGTACTTCCATACGGCTTTAGCACTTATGCGCAACTGGATACGCTGGAATCCAGGATCAAACTAACGCGCGATCTTCAGGAACGGCTTAAATATGTTCCTCTCGCGGAACGTCTTGCCGCGATCGATTTGCTCGAAGCCCAGCGACGGTCAGCGCTTGTGCATCCTTCCCCTTTCACTGCCGATTCCGTTCGCGCAATCCATAACCATGGATTTGAAATAGGCGCTCATACCGTGCGCCATCCCATTCTCAACGAATGCACGACCAGCGAAGCAATCGCTGAGATTGGCAGCTGCCGGGAAGAACTCGAAGCTATCATCAGTGGACCAGTCACATTATTCGCCTATCCAAATGGACGACCGGGCAAGGATTTCAATAACGAACATGCCGACATGGTCAAGGCTGCCGGATACAAGGCCGCAGTTGCCACGCATGTCGGCGTCGCTTCTGCATCGTCCGACCCATTTCAGTTGCCGCGATTCTCTCCTTGGGGAAGCACGGATGCCCGCATGGCTTACCAGCTGGCGCGCAATATGGTGAAAAAATCCTGGCACCTTCCTGGCAGAAAAACTGGCGGAAATTCGCCGTCTGCATCCGAAGTAAGGTGCCTGATGATCGCCAGCACATTCCCGCCCATACATGGCGGCTCCGCAGTCGTCTACGAAAATCTCTGCGCCAGAATGCCCACGGGGAGTATCAGGGTATTGTCTGCCAAGTTCAATTATCTGACGAATCGTGAAATCAGCGACTGGCATAAGCATGACAAGGCGACATCGTTTCCAGTAGAGCGTACCAAGCTGCTGCGCCCATTGATGATGCCGCCGCCGGCAAACATTTTCGTGTCCCTATATCGCCTCCTTTGCAAGGACGTGCCGCTATATGCACGGATTTTTCTAAAGGCAGCCAGGATCGTTCGACGCCATGATATCAATATCGTTTGCATCGGCGAACTGGTTACTGGCAGCTGGATAGGTATCGCACTCCGAAAATTTTTCGGAACAAAGTTAATTATTTATGTACATGGCGAGGAAATCACTACTGCAACCGGCGGACGGTTGCATGGGATGCGGCGCCAGCGCTATCTGGCCGAGGCTGACAAAGTAGTGGCGGTCAGCGCGTTTACCTGTGATGCCTTGACCCATGAAATGAGCATGCCGCCGAACCGGATTTCGCTTATTCAGAATGGCGTCGATACCGACCGTTTTACGCCAGGCCCGCCAGTTGCCGATCTGATTGCCCGGCATAATTTGCTTGGAAAAAAAATCATCCTGACCGTTGGCAGGCTGGTTCCCCGCAAAGGCGTGGACAAGGCCATCATGGCCATGTCCGAAGTGCGCAAGAAAATCCCCGAAGTACATTATCTGGTGGTGGGTGACGGAGATTACCGCGCCGAACTTGTGCATTTGATTGCAGAACATCGTTTATCGGACTGCATTACTTTGGTCGGCAAGGTCTCCGATGATGAATTAGTGAACTATCTACGCACTTGCGATATTTTTTTGATGCCGAATAGAACGATGCCGGATGGAGATACTGAAGGGTTCGGCCTGGTTTTCCGGGAAGCGAATGCCTGCCGCAAACCAGTCATCGGCGGACGCGCAGGCGGCGCAGTCGAAGCAGTCATTGATGGTAAAACCGGAATGCTGGTCAATGGCACAGATCCGCAAGAAATTGCCGGTGCCATTATCAAATTATTTTCCGATCCGCGCCTTGTGTCAGCAATGAGCGATTACGGCTATCGAATTGCCCAAGAAAATAATACCCAATCCATGGCAGAAAAATTTTTAACAATCTGCGAAAGACTGTTAAGAGAACATACAAAAAAACAATAGGAAGCAAGTATATGCAAGTTGCGATCAAGACCTTTGACCAGCAAGAAGATTTGCAGGCTATCGATGCAATCAGGGGGTATGCCATCTTGCTCGTGATTGGCGTCCATGCAACCCCTTACATCCAAAGCCTTGTATGGCCCGCCAAGCGCGTGTTATTGCTGGGTGTCTATGGCGTGCAACTGTTTTTTATTGCATCAGCATTAACGCTGCTCATGTCTTGGACTAGAAGCAGTGATGGCTTTGCTTTGAGATGCACGAAATTTCTTACCCGTCGATTTTTTCGAATAGCCCCGCTGTATTACCTGGCGATCGTGTTTTACTGGCTAGTCAACCAGAATAAGGTAAGTGCCTTCAGTAGCGAACTACTGTTTGCCACTTTGGGTTTTTACAATGCCTGGAGCCCTTATCTGATACCTACTGTGCCAGGCTGGATGCCAGTGCCAGGCGGTTGGAGCATCGGGGTCGAATTCTGTTTTTATTTTCTTTTCCCATTTCTGGCCATTTCAATCACATCGATTCGCCGTGCACTTATTTTTCTTGTCGGAACTCTGCTTATTTTGATTGCGGCATCTACGCTGGGTAACCACCTTTTCCCTGGACTGACAATAGAGCAGCGTGAAAATTTCCTGTATTTCTGGCCACCCAATCAGTTAGCGATATTTGCAATGGGATTTTTGCTTTATCAATTGATCAAAGATGAATGCATTCGTACTGCAATTACCAACAGTAGAATCACAACCGGCAAAGCAAGCATCCTACTGCTGTTGGTTTGTTTTGCGCTTTCTTTCCAAGGGCAACAAAAATTTTTCGATTGGCACAGCGGGTTGCCGCCCACGCATTTGTTGATTTCTTTGGGATTCATGCTCTGGGCGCTGGTATTAGTCATCAAGACGGGAAACCGCATCGTCATCAACTCTGCAATCGTTCGTCTTGGGAAGGTCAGCTTCAGTGCTTATGTATTGCATTTCGCCATACTAAAACTGACTGCAGGATTTTTAGAGAAAGTTTGGCCATTTTCCACGCAAGGGGTCAACTCCTTGCCTTATGCAGCAATCTTGATCGGACTGTCCTTACTGCTGACCTGGTGTGCGGCCTCGCTCAGCTATCGATACGTAGAGCAAGTATTTATCAGCCAGGGGAAAAAACTTACAGCAAGAATGGGGAGATTCGGCACGTCCGATAGCGCCATTCCCAGTCCGGCCAGCCGCTTATAGATGCAATACTTGCATGGGTCTATTTACTGCGCGGATAAATTCTGTTGTGATCGCATCAAGCCCGCGCCTGAGCAATCCGCCACAGATTGGACCGGCAGACTGAGGGCAAAGCGAGGATCAACCTTTTAAGTAAGAATTTCAGATCAGATGGCTTTTTCCGCAGCAAGGAAAGCATTTCGGCTGCAAGTTCGAAATTTCCTTCTGCGAATGCCCCATGAAAAGCACTTAAACGCCGTTCCTCGACACTGGAAAGAACTGCATCTTTATAGGCCATCGCGTGGGGGTGTTGGGCCAAGGAATACTCTAATATGCGAGCTTCTCCTTGTGCCTGTCGCGCCGCATTGGCCGACTCATTGCCTACGTGCTTCCGCACCCTTGCAAGCGGGCACTGTGATACGCTGAGCTTACCGGCACCGACTGCGCGCAATAAAAATTCCAAGTCTTCCGAGCCTATGCCCTTGAATTCGACCCGGTATCCGCCTATGGCATGAAAAAAATTCTTTTTCATGGAATTACCGGCGGTAAACATCGGTTGAAAATCGATCAAGCGTTTATACAAATCCGGGATTTCACTCAGAAATTCTCCATGCACTGTTGCGCCAGAAAAAAATCCTGGCGGCGCCATTGAGAATTTATCGGGAAACGTCGTCCGGTCTGTAAAGGGAATGAAATTACAGTAAAGAATGTCGCATTGCGGGTCTTCCAAAAAATATGCAGCGACCTTTCTTACAAATTCCGGCTCCAGCAAATCGTCTGAATCACAAAAACTGATGTACTCGGACGTTGCAATAGCCACCCCTGCATTGCGTGCCGCTTGAACGCCTTGATTCGGCGTACGCAAAAGTCGGATGCGCCCTTCGAATTTCTGCAACACCTCTTGAGTATTATCGGTTGAGCCATCGTCGACAACGATAATTTCGGTAAACGAACGGGTCTGTCCAAGTGCGCTTGCGATGGTTTCGCCAATCAAATCAGCGCGATTATAAGTAGGTATCACCAAGCTTAGCGTGACGCCTTCCTGCACTGACAATTCACCCATTAGTCTTCTCCATTTCGACGATGCCTGATAACCGGCGGACGATTTTGCCAGATACTATTCTTTGCCAAAGCGCTGATAATTCTTCTTTCAAGGGATGCTTGAAATAGAAAACACAGACGAGCCACACGCTTCCCATACTAATGATCGCCAGCGACAAGCGAAGAAAATCCGGCCACGTGACTGGCATGGCATATTTCAAAAACAACGTTACCGCCAAACAGGAAAATCCCACCTTAAAACTTACCGCATGCGCTGCAATGGACATCCGCAGGGTATAGCCCAAATAGCGTGCCATCAGCATTGCAGCCACTGGCGTCGTAAGCAAATCAGCCAGACATAGTCCCAACGCGAAAGATGTGATGTCCCGCGCACCAAAAGCATAAATAAGTGCAATCCTCGCCAGCGTACCCAGTCCCGAATAAATGATCGACAAGTAAGGCCTGCCGATCGCGGTCAAGGCAGTCTGGCATAACGAGTAACCGATACGTGCTGCGCTTGCCAGAGAAAGAATAATCACTAAGGGTGCTGCTTCGAGCCAGCTCTTTCCATAAAGCGTGAGGATAATTTCTTCTGCAAAAATTCCGATCAAAATAAATGCTGGCCAAGCGATACCAGTCAAATAGCTTGTCGATTTAGCGAGGATAGGGCCCAATGAAACCTGGGCATGATGATTTTTTGCGATGTAAGGTAAGGCATTGTAATTGACAGTAGGGCCGGCAATCTGCACGAAGATGCCGACAAGGCCATTCGCGCGACTGAAAAGCCCGACGCTATGCGCGCCGCTGGACTTGCCTAACACAAGGTCAGGAATGGAATTGTATGCCTGCTCCACTAAGCGACCAATAATCGAGCCGCCGCCAAACTGTATGGGTTTAGCCCAGCCGCGGAAAGTGGGAATGAATGAAATACCTTTAGGTCGCAGCGGGATATAAATCAGGATCGTAACCGCAATATTCACTACATTTGCCCAAGCCAACGCCATGTAACTAAAGCCCATCGACGCGAGCGAAATGCATGTTACTGCGTAGGCAATAGTACTTAAAATGTTGACGACCGCCTGCTTTTCCGCCTGCAAATCGCGTGACAACAGTGCATAAAAAAATGAAGCGAAGGGGAGCAATACGAAACTTATCGTCAAGGTGCGCATGACGGAACCAATGCCCGGCTGTGCATAAAAAGCTGCGACAAAATCGCTTGCAAAGTAGATTAATGTAGCGATCAACCAGGATGCTGTGACCAGCAAGCCCATTGCTGAACGCATTTTTTCCGGCGTCAAATCTTTTTCTTGTTGCAAATAATTTGAAACACCAAAATCTCGGAACACATGAAATATTCCGATGAATACTGCGGTGATCGAAAAAATTCCTACCTCTGCCGGAGTCAACAGACGGGAAAGAATGACTGTGACGCCAAACTGCATTGCAGTTGCAGAGTTTGACGATAAAAAAGTGACGATTAAGGAGCGACGCAGTCGAGTCATTGGCGAGGATAAAGATTTTTACTTACCTGCATGCCACAATTGTCTCACTGTTAGTAGTGAATTGATATGACCGTCAAGCAGAATTGCCCAAGGAAAAACACATAATTACCTGATGGCAATGTTCAAACAGAAAGTTGCCGGTTCCGTGACTTCCTGCAAGAAGTCACGGAACCGTTCAATTAGCGGGGAATGATGGCGAATTGCGGTTCAGTCGGATAGTCGGCCTTGAGCTGGCGCTGGTCGAAGAGATTCCAGGCATTGGCGGCGTTCGCAATCCCGGAATCCTTTGCATAGGCGAGTGCCGGCTGCATGTTGGCAGGGAAGCCTGTGGGCGAAGTCGGATAGCCGACCATGGCACCTGCCACCATCGGCGTTGCGGTGTCGGTTTGCAAGATGCTTGCCATGGCGGCACTGCCGCACGCCGTTGCCAGCAAGGCTACGCTATTGGACGCTTGATATATCTGGGCAAACGAGGCATACAGCGGGCTTGCGTTAGTCGCCCGCAAATTAACTGTATAGGCCGAGCCCAGCACCCAGCAATAGCCCGGCGCTGTCATGCGCCCTACCGGAAACTTCGCTTTCCAGGCCAGCAAGGCCGGCGCACCTGCAAATCCACGTTCTGCCGCACGACCAATCACGGAGGTGAAGAAGTCATCCTGCCAGGGCGCGATGCCCGTTTCGCTATTGTAGGAATACGCATATCCGTTGGTCAGGACGCCAAAAGGATTCGCCCCCGCGTTGTTGGTGTAAGTGCTGTTATACCAGGCAATGTTGGCATTCAAAATGCTCGCAAAATGGGCTTTCATGGGATCGGCATCCGGCAGGATATACGCTGCATCTGCAATGTTGCGCAAGCTCCAGGCCTGTCCCCTGACCTGGTCCGAATGCACCAGGCCATTGCCGAAGTCACGATAAACAGGATTGCCGGCACCGACATTCCACATCGAATAAAACTGCAACTCTTCCAGATAATAGTGTTCCCCGGTCAACAGGTAAGGAAGATAATTGAACGCAGGCTGATGCGACGTATCCACCACATTCGTGTTGTTGCACACCGTTGAGCAATTCGGCATGGCTTCCTGCCGGCTGGCAGTCGCATTGTAGGAATCTGCCGAGGCCGGATACAGCGTCATATTCGGATAATCCACCAGGCTGATGGGACGGCCGGTGACCTTGTCGCGATAATGCGTCGGCCAGCTGCCCGACAGGTCGCCCATGGCCAGGGTCACGTCCTTGGCGCGCTTGTCCATGCTCAAGATCGTCATGGCGCCCCAACCTGGATTGAGGCCGATGTCTGGACGTCCTCCAGTATTAGGCATATAAGCCGTGGCAATCCCGTTACCCATCGGCCCATTCGGGGCCGCGTCGAAAATACTTTTCAGGTTCGCCAGGGCAGCCTGGGACACAGTCACGCTCTGGTCGTAGTTGGGCACGGCGCGCGAGCCGATCAGATAAGCAGTATGGTGCTTGAGATGCGCCTGCGGGGCAGTTCCCCACCAGAACGACTTGCGCCAGCGCGCATGGTGGTAATGCGTCAGCGCATTTTGCGAATACACAGCCTGGCCGCCGACATTCACCTGCACGTTGTAGGTAAAGTCTTGCGGACCCGGCTCGTAAGCCCAGCCATTCTCGACAATCACATCGACCTTGGCCTTGTCGTGGCCGGCGTAGGAGCGAATCGCGAAGCGCGCGCTCAGGTGCGGATGTTCCACGCCCCCTGCCGTCTTCAATGGCGCCGAAACCAGCCATTCATTGACCACAGGGCCGGAAAGCCATTTTGGTGGCGTACCGCTGCCAAGCAAAGTCTCGGCAGACACGCTGTAAGGAACCCCGCCAACGGTGACAGTCACGCTGGCAGTAAATCCGTTCCCCAGCAATTCGCTCAGGGCATTCGATGGCGGCGCCCCTGAAGAAGTCGCCACGCTGGAGAGAGATAACGTCTTGTTTTGTCCGGCATTAATTTGCGGCAAAACTGCGGAGATGACTGCATGGCGCAACGAGCCGTCTGTATGCCGCGCTTTTGCGTCGATTTGCAGGGTCAATGGAACGCCATCCAGGTTGCCAGTGACAGTCTGCCCTGAGGGAACGTCACCCACGGCAAATACCTGTCCGAACGTCAGGGGCACGCTACTTTGTTGAACGCCGGCGAGGCTGCTTATATCCAGGACGGTAAGTGCACCGGGTGGCAAGGTCGTCGTCGTGGTTGGCCCGGCAACCGTCGTAGTCGTAGCAGCGGTCGAGGATGTCGATGAACTTGCAGTTACCGAGGTTGAACCAGCATTCAAACTGACGGTTTGCCCTCCGCCTCCGCCACCACACGCAGTCAGTAATGTGACTCCAATCAAGAGAACACCCAACGACATTGCCTTGGATAATTTAGCCATTATTCTTCTTCCGCGCCCGATTATTTCTATGAAACAATTATTTACATTTCCCAAGTGAAATATAACATAGGCAAGTTTTTCACATAAAAAATATTTCCGTAAGAGATTGATTTCATTGCCATAAATCAACATTTGTCGCAAACAACACACTTGCCGATGTAACGCCCTATTTCCACAACTTTTCCGCCAAAAATCGCCGTCTTGATACATTTGGTTGCATTCTTTACGAATTGAATATGGTCGATCGCAGGTGCGCGGTGTGTAATGAGTGCATTGCCACAGCGAGCCCGATCATGAAAAACATATCTATTCGTCTTATTGCCACACTCGCGACCAGCACAATGCTCGGAGCGTGTGCCAATACTGGCTACTCGAATCCTGCCGGGTCACAGCCATATCCTTCGACAGGCCAAAATTACCCCACGAGTTCCCAGCCGTATCAGGTTTCATATGGCACCGTGGAATCGATTCAATTGTCGCCGGCAACTGCCAGTCAGGGGGTTGGCGCAGGCGCTATTATTGGTGGTGTCGTCGGGGGTGTACTGGGTAACCAGGTTGGCAGCGGCAGTGGACGGACAGCTGCCACTGTGGCGGGTGCAGTCGGCGGCGCACTGGCCGGCAATGAAATTGAAAAACGCAGAGATGGCGTACAGCGCAACCAATATCAGATCGGCGTGCGACTAGACAACGGCGCTTATCAAACGGTGGTTCAGGACAATATCTATGATCTGCAAGTCGGTGCCAGGGTCCGCATCCAGAACAACACCGCGTATCGTTATTGAACGATACGTATGAGACAAGAGAAAAGACTGATCCCGCAAGCCGGGGGCATAAAACGGCCTGCGGAAACCACAACCAAGGTACCAGGCGCTCAGGAAGCCATGCTGGCAGCCCCATGTAGTGCGCTGACGGAGGGCGGTGCGGCTGATTTTGGTTTGCCCATGATGTCGCCAAAGCGATATTTGGCCCTGCGGTCACCCAGCACTTGCCTTAATTCCCGAATGCTGCGCCCTGTCGTTTCATGCATGCGTATCAGAATCGAAGCGCTGACAGGCAATCTGCCATGGCGTATTTTACTGATCAACGGCGGTCCGATTTGCAAAGTACGACATAATGCCGCATCGTTCTTGAGATGCATTTCCTTGATCAGCGTATCCAGCAAACGATTTGGCTGGTAACCATCTTGCAATTGCGTATCGCTCATGTCGTCTCCCATCAGGTTTCAAAGGTCCTTCATGCCCATAAAAGATGACCAGCTTGCAGTGGCGGAATTCCCGGCTTGATTTGTATGTATTTGCGCACCAACAAAAGCCGTTTCAATGCCGCTGGGGACATGTAATGAGCTTGTGAGTCATATTGGTTGCATGCATCGATTGCTCAAGAAAAAAGTCAGAGTTACGTCAAGAAACGTGCCGTTTTTGCGGGGCCACCTGACGGGAACGCAGGCGGCGTGAAAATGCCGTGATAAACGCTGCATACTCATTCGAGCCCGGACGAATACCGGACTTGGCGGCCTTGGCCACCCCACTTTCAAAGGTATCCCCCAGATCGTAAGCTTGATCTCCCAGGGACCAGGCATGGCCATTGCTGGTAGCCGTTATTTCCGGGAACATGAATTTACCGAGGGTGGTGCCGGACAGCATCTGTTGTGGATGATCCATCTTTGTCGACTCCAATTGTCATTAAGTGGGCTGGAATGCGTTGCGGCCTTAGACTGGTTACAAGGTACACGGCTGAAATACATTCTCTTCTGCATAGGATGGAACAGTTTGAATTTGGTCAAAATTTGTCTTGCGTACGTCATTCAGCCAAACTGCAGGCAGAGTAGTAATGGGTTACTCGACAAGGCTTCCCGACGTTATTCCTACTTGGCAATATTTGGAGTTGCAGATACCATGGTCTTCATCAAATCCGAGGGTAGCTCAAAATGCAGGTGAAAATTCGCAACTCAGGCATGTGCCTGGCCATCATGCTGCTACTGACTACAGCCGCTATTCCTGCGGACGCTGCCAGCGAAGACAATACTGCGCTGGCGCGACGCTATCTGCGTTGTGCCGCTTTTTATGTATTTGGCAGTACCGGGGTGAAAAAACCGGAGTTAAAGCAAGAACTCCAGCATCTTGCCAACATCAGCCTTTACAGTGCCGAATTGTTGATGGAAAAAGACAAGCCGCTGGTTAAGAAGGAATTTGATATCGCACGCGAAAAATTTCTTGCCGAAACCTTGAGCGATGAAGTCAAGGCCGATACACGGGGATTTTTACAATATATGGGTAACCACTGTAACGAATTACGAAAAACGCACACTGTGGCGATGCCATAATTGGGACATTCATAGGCGCAGAAGAATCCTGACCGCATGAGAATCTGGCGAGACACATTGAGGTGTAGTAGTGTCGACTTGATCGTACAGTAAGGCCATGCCAGAGCGGAATCACCAGAACACTGTGTGCCGTTGGGTGCGCGAGCAACTCCACAAGATTTGCCAGACACTCTAGCCTAGTCGCCGCCGGTACCGTTGAACCTGACAGGCCCGGTGGCGTCCGTCTCCTGCGCGCTCAAGGCCCGCTGGTGCCTGGAAAAAAAGTCCCACATCATGCGGCTCGCATCCGGGCCCAGACTATCGCTGAAATTTACCGCGTCATCGCCGCCGCTCCAGGCGTGACCAAGTTCGCCAACTTCGCAAATCTGCAGCAATTTCTTCTTGCCGCAGTAATACTCGTAAATCTTGCACGGCCGGCCTGAGCGCTGGCTCGCCAGCTTCTCCGAAATTTTTACCAGCATGTTTTCGCGGGGGTACCCGGCAAGATGATGAAGCTCACGGAATTGTTCGGCAAGTTGGGCAAGGTTGACCGGCCGCACGATGCTGTCTTCTTGCCCATGGATCAAAAATGCCGGCATGGCAGGCAAGTACACCTGCCGGGCGGCAGCTTGGCGGATAGTCTGGCGCAGGCTGTCTGCAGCGCCATTTTGCATGACAGAATAGCCTTCCATCGGGGTGTCGGCAGCGCCGAACACCGCACCGGAATGCATGCCGACCGCCGCAATCAAATGCGGATGGTTCATGGCAATGATTTGTGCCATGGCAGCACCCGCCGAAATGCCAGCAACATAGATCCTGCTGCGATCCATGGCATATTGCTCTGCCACCTTCTGGATGATCGCCACGACAGATTTGACTTCGGCGTCTCCCTCGCGCACTTCCTTCTTGTACCAGCGCCAGCATCGGCCGGCATTGCTGCTGGCAGCCTGCTCAGGATAAAGAACGGCAAATCCCTTTTTGTCAGCCACCTGGTTCATGCGCGTACTTTGCGCGAATTGCCGGGCGGTCTGGGCGCAGCCATGCAGCATGACCACGAGCGGCAGGCGGGCGACATGCGGCGTCTCAGGCAGGTATAGCCAATAGTTCATGGTAGCGCCCGGCCGGCCACTCTCAAGAACACTCAAGGGATGGCTGAATTTCAACCATTGGCCCGGGCCCTGCACGCTGCCTGCTTGCTGGTGCGAACGCCGCGTTGACGGTATGGATGGTGAAAGCGCGGACGACACGTTGACTGCCCGTGTTCGGCGCGGCCGAGGCGCACGACTTGTTGGTGGCTTGGCAAGCAAGAGTGTGGCAAGCTTGGTATTACGCTTGTTTTGCGTTTTGATCCAGCGCTGGACGCCTTGGCCCCATAGGCCTGTCAACTTTCTTAGTAACATGCACTTTCACCTCAGACAATTTCAAATCATACCTCAGAGAAATTGTCTTCAACAGCATCGGTGCAACATTCATTACGACATCATTGTGGTCCGTGGAAACTCTGACAAGGAACGCAGGCTTTTTCACCACACTTGGTAAAAAACTTAAGATTTCGGCATTGCCAGATAATGTAAAAACCAGTCGGCGGCCTGCATTGCCACGCTTTCCAGGGTACCCGGCTCCTCGAACAAATGCGTAGCATCTGGAACGATGCGCAATTGTTTTTCACATCGCATGTGGCCATAGGCGATCCGGTTCAAAGCGATGACTGTATCGTCATTGCCGCCCACGAGCAAAAGCGTTGGGGCTTGTACCCGTTCCAGCGTACTGAGTCCCGCCAGGTCAGGCCGGCCGCCGCGGCTGACGACCGCCCTTACCCA
The DNA here is from genome assembly GCF_004114795.1 of Janthinobacterium sp. 17J80-10. Taxonomy (NCBI): domain Bacteria; kingdom Pseudomonadati; phylum Pseudomonadota; class Betaproteobacteria; order Burkholderiales; family Oxalobacteraceae; genus Janthinobacterium; species Janthinobacterium sp. 17J80-10. Next base: position 3,392,365 of record NZ_CP035311.1, read on the forward strand.
CTGTGGCAGTGTCGCGGCGACACGCAGTGCTGCAGCAGCACCCGTGCTGGCGCCGAACAAGCCGGTCGGGAGGGTGGCGAGTTCGCCCCCTGCCTGGCGCAGCCATGTCAACGCCGTTGCCAGGCGATGGGCCAGCAGTGAAATGTCGAAGCGGGTGTCATAGGTCCGGTCTTCGGCAACGGTCAAAAGATCCAGCAGCAAGGTCCCGAGCCCGGCCTGGCGCAAAACGGTGGCAACATGATTATTGCGCGGGCTCAGGCGACTGCTGCCGCTGCCGTGTGCAAACAAGACGACGCCGCATGCATTGGCAGGAATCTCGAGCATGCCTTCCAGGGCCACGCCATCGGCAGCAATGCTGACCAACTCCTTGCTTTCTGGTGGCGACATTCGTGCTTTCGCCTGCAACAATGGAAATCAGTTTGACGAAGCGACAATCAGAAGGTTGCGCATCAGTTTCGGAAATTGCTCCCGGCAGACACCGGATCAATGCGACTGAGATGCCGTTTCAGAGGGAAGATTTTCGGAAGGAGAATTTTCTGGGCTGCAATTTTGCAGACTGGGTTGCTGGCGGCGATCCAGTGCATCGCGCTGAACGGCGCGACGCTCGGTAACGCGCCGTTCTATGAATTTGTTTAAATCATAGCTGGCAGCTTCAAAAAGCGAATCGGGGCGAGTCATGAATCTTTCTCCAAATGTTTCCAAAATACAAAATTATGCACTGCCCTAAATCCATGCCTGTGCATAAGCTCACATCATGACTTGCATGGCCGCACGTGTTTTGACTAACGTCAATACTCGTAGATCCCGCTCCCTTAATGTAACTCCTTACCGAAAAAATAGATTCTTTCCGGAATCATTCTCGTCGAACCCTCTGGTGATTTGCAGGATTTTTGTAAAGGATACGAATATGCATGCTAATGGCCGCTCAAAATCAATGCCACTGGACGAATCTGGCATTAAACAGCTTTACCCGCAATTATTTTCCGAACTGGACGCCATGGCAGACGCTTCAGATGCCCAGTTTTGCGTACGTTATCCGCAGTTCGTTGCTGAGCTGGAACATGATTTTGCAACCGAAGAACAATGGATGGGCGAACTGGAAACGGGCATGCTGCAGCAACATCGCGCCGAACATGCCCAGCTCCTGCGTTTGCTGCACCATGCCCAATCTCGTGTAATGGCAGGGGACTGCCAACTGGGGCGCAAGATTTTACCCTTGCTGTCTCCCTGGTTTGCGGAACATATTTCGGCGATGGATACCGTCTGGGCACATGCCGCATGCCGTCCCAGCGTGCCTGTTGAATCGCGAGCGTAACGAGTTGTAACGGCAGGCGGCCATCCCTGCCAAAACGTACTACAATTTTTACGGGCCGTTATGATGTGGGCGGCTGCCTCACCGGCGGAAATTTAGCGCATCGGTCATTCAGCACATTACGCTGAACGTTGGAATCGAGTGCCCATGTTCAGAAAACCGTTTAACGCCTGGCTGTATGGACTTGCCTGCCTGTTATTGGCAGGTTGTGGCGGTGTTTCGGTTTCAGTGCTCTTGTTTGATGAATTTCCACATGACGACGTCCGGCCCATTGCGTTTCAGAATGTATTGCCAGCCGTAGATTCTGCCATTGGCGACCGTCGCCTGGTCGTCGTGCGCGACCTGGTAGCTTGGGACGGCTTGTGGCGTGCCCACACCATTGGCCTTGTACCGCTACCCACCCTGCCCCCCATCAATTTCGCCCAGCAGATGGTCATTGGCGTTTTTTCTGGAGTGCGCAACAACCCCTGTATCGATATCGAGATTCGATCCGTTTGGCACCACACGCGTCCAGAACGGATAGAAGTCAATTATCGGGAAGTACCGCGTCCGCCTGACGTAAATGGACAATGTACTTCTGGCATGCGCAATCCCGCAGCACTGATCGTACTCACCTATTCCCACTTGCCTGTGGAGTTTTTCCCGGTTAGCTAGAAAGAAGTGTGCGTACAATTGTTTAAAACGGTGCAAGCATTCCCCCTGCCCACGTAACTAGACGCAGGGGATGCTTAACTGCACGCAGCACATAATGAAGCGCAATGTTGCACATCGTCATTGTTCATCAAACCGTCGAACCCTAAGGCGCCGGTGAACAACATTGCGTCATTTCCGTCCAAATAGCCTGCCTTGCCAAAAACAAGCTGTCTAATGCATCGAGCCGGCTTGTTGCTGGACGCTACCCACATTTTCGCTGACCTTGGGCTTGCCCTGAGCATCGCTCAAACGGTATTTCGTCCGACGATCACCCATCAAGTCACGCAAATCGCGAATACTCATGCCAGTGACTTCATGCATGCGGATCAAGAGCGATGCACCAATCGGCAAGCGCCGATGGCGGATTTTGCTGATGACCGGCGGCGCCACTTCGAGCTTGCGCGACAAGGCAGCGTCATTTTTCAAGGCCATTTTCTCGAGCAAAAAATCGAGCAAATGGTTGGGGTTGTAGCTTTCCTGAGATGAGAGAGCGTGTTCAGCCATGATTTCCTCTAGAAAGAATGAATCTGTCATTTACTGCAATGACAATGAGCCATTGCTGATAAAACAAGACTTCATTGCGTATGAAAAAGTTCCGCAGATAATTCTTAATTAAGCTTGCTAAACATATCTAATCGTGCACTGCAGCACATTGATCAGCAGCAAAAGCACAGCAGAACAAGGGAATATGGCAATAAATATGTCGCTTTGCATCACAGCGGCAAAAGCGTTGGGCTTGCCAGCGAGACAATCCTCCTTCAAAGTAGGTGTTTTGCCCTCTATGCAATGTTCATGCAAAAGAATGAAAGATTGATCGAGCGCGTCATCGCGGTCACTGCAATGGCTTCACTGATCGGCGGCTGCCTGTATATTCTGGCGCCATTTTTCGCGCCGCTGCTCTGGGCGGCCATCATCAGCTTTTGCACGTGGCCGATTTATATGCGCCTGGTGCGCCTTTTGCGTGGCGAGCGCATCGCGCCAGCCATTTTCATGGTATTGCTGGCCCTGCTCTGCGGCGTCGGGCCACTTGCCTTTGCCCTGTTCGGCCTGGCCGGACAGACCGATGAAGTTCGCGCAATCGCCAACAGGCTGATTGAACGCGGCGTGCCGCCGTTGCCTGAATGGATCCACGGCCTGCCGCTGGTCGGCGCACGCATCCAGGAATTCTGGAACGACTTGACGCATGGCGGCGCCGAATTTGCCGAGTTCCTGCGCAGCCGCCTGGCCGCGCCACTGGGGCAATGGCTGCTGAGCCTGGGGGCGGCCACCGGCGCCGGCCTGCTGCAACTGGCACTGAGCATCATTTTTTCATTTTTCTTTTATATCGGCGGCCATGTCGCCCTGGAATGGCTGCTGGGCGGGGTACGCCGCATTGCCGGCGACCGCGGGCCCTACCTGCTGCAGCTGGCGGGCGGCACGGTCAAGGGCGTCGTCTATGGCATCCTCGGCACCGCCTTGGTCCAGGCCTTGCTGGCCGGACTCGGTTACTGGATGGCGGGCGTGCCGGGCGCCGGCATCTGGCTGCTGGCGACATTTTTTCTTTCAGTCATACCGATGGCGCCAGCCCTGATCTGGATACCGGCGGCGATCTGGCTCTACACTCAGGGCGCGCTGGGCTGGGCAATTTTCCTGGTGCTATGGAATGCGCTGGTCGTAGGCAGCGTGGATAATGTGATCAAACCACTCATGATCAGCAAGGGGGGCGGACTGCCATTCATCGTGGTGCTGCTCGGGGTGCTTGGTGGCGCCCTTGCCTTTGGCTTTCTGGGCGTCTTCATTGGCCCGACCATGCTGGCTGTCGGCTACTCCGTGCTGCACGACTGGACAGTCGGCGCGCAACGCCGCGTCGAAGTTACCTGAGAAGGCGGCGCGCCGGACTGCCCTATTTTGCCGGTTGCATTGGCGTTACCGGTTTGACGGCGCCGCAATCGGCAGCAAGCCATTTGCCGCTGCTTTCATGGTGGTTGTCGACTGGCCGGCCATGGGCGGTCCCCTTGAAATCGTAAGTCGAGGTAAAGCCGGTATCGCCGGCAAACGTGCCCTTGACCTTGCCCGTGCCTTTCATGTCGGGGCCATCGCAGACGATGTCGCTGCTGTAGGCATTACCGCTGCGCTGGAAGTTCCTTGCCTGGCAACCGCGATCATGGCGCCCCATCGGCGCCTGCTCGCGCTCGGCCATTTCCTTCGTAATGCACACTCTGGACACCATGGCGCCGTCCTGCATTTGCGGCACATTCACGCCCATCTTGCGCATTTGCGCCATCTGTTCCGCCGACATTTTCGGCATGTTCTTGAATGCGTCAGATTTCATCGACATTTCCCACAGGCCGGGCTTCATCGTTTCAGCAGCCCAAGCCGCAGGGGAGCCCACGGTACAACAGATCAACATCGAAATGACAGTCTTGCGCATGACGGTATCCTTTGCTTGCATGAGGTTCGAGGGAAAAGGCTCACCTGCGCAGATCGGCAGGTGATGCCCGGTTGCCGCTCAAAGATGATAACTGGTTTCAGGCGGCACTCCTGTCGTCTTTTTGGGCCTCTACCGGGTTTGCAGGGCACGACATTGTTGGCATAATGCCTCCTGACGCCTGTCGCCGGCATGGCTACCTATGAGGGGATGGATTGGAATCGTTGAACACCTTTGCCGAATACCGCCATGCCATCGGCGAACTGCAGCTGTTCGCGGGCGTCTCCGATCCGGCCCTGCCAGGCCTTCTGGCCGACTGTGCCGTGCTGCGGGTTGCGGCCGGCGAGGTTGTCATGAACAACAATACTGCCGGGGGGCGGCTATACATCCTGTTGCGCGGCGCCCTGCGCGCCACCCAGCCGGACCTCGAGGGCGGCCCGGCAGAGACCGCCGGGGTATGCCTGCTGCCTGGCGAATGCGTCGGCGAATTGTCGGTCCTGGACCAGCAGGCACAGGCAGCGACGATTCAGGCACTGCAGGAATCCGACCTGCTGGTGATCGAGGCAGGGCGGCTATGGCAATTGATCGACCACTCCAATGGGGTCGCGCGCAACTTGCTGCACCTGCTGTCGTTTCGCATCCGCGCAGTCAATGCCCAATTGCGCCGCCGCCACCGCGTCGGCGAGTTTTATCGGCAGATGTCGCTGGCGGATGGCTTGACCGGCTTGCAAAACCGCGCCTGGCTGGACCAGAACCTGCCCTTGCTGATCGAGCAGGCGCGTGTTGCCGACAATCCCCTTTCCGTGGTCATGCTCGACATCGACCACTTCAAGAAATTCAATGACGAATATGGCCACCAGGCAGGCGACGAAGTCCTGCGCGTGGCGGCCAAGGTCTTGACCGATACGCTGCGGCCACGCGACTTCCCGGTGCGCTACGGCGGCGAAGAATTGCTGGTGATTTTGCCAAACACCCATGGCAAGGGTGCTGCCGGCGTGGCGCAACGCCTGTGTGACAACCTGCGCAGCACTGTTTTTTTCAGCGACATGCACAAGGCGCTGCCGCATATTACCGCGTCCTTCGGCGTGGCCAGCCTGGCGCCGGACCAGGACGCCGGCGCCCTGATCGCCAGTGCCGACACGGCCCTGTACCGCGCCAAGCACGCCGGGCGCAACCAGGTCGCGCTCGCCTAGGCCGCTGCACCGCATTGCCGCCTTAAGCCGGCGGCGCGCCATTCAGGCTACAATGCGGGCACCCATCTTTTGACGTACCGCACTGCCCTTCCCCATGAGCTACCTCGCCATCAAACACATCCACATGACTTGCGCAGTCATAAGCTTGCTGCTGTTTTCCTTGCGCGGCATCTGGATGCTGCAAGAATCGCCGCTGCTGCAGCGGCGATGGGTGAAGATCGTGCCGCATGCTGTCGACACGCTGCTGCTGGGGAGCGCGCTCGTCATGGTGTTCTGGAGCGGCCAGTACCCCTTCGTACAGCCATGGCTCACAGCCAAGGTGATCGCGCTCGTCGCCTATATCGTTCTGGGCACCATTGCCCTGAAACGCGGAAAAACCAAAGCGGTGCGAATGACCGCCTTTGTCGCGGCGCTGGCAGTATTTGGCTATATCCTCAAAGTCGCACTGACCCGCCAGCCCTGACCGTCCACCTGCCCCCCCTATCTGACAATCGCCATGCCCATGCATCACACCGCCGCACTGCACACCCTGAGCGAATCGCTGGACGCCCTGCGCAACCGTCAGACCGGCATCGCCGCCTTTTGTATGCAATGGCGCGGAGAAACCGCCCTGCTGGCCGCGTTACCGCCGCGCTATGCGCAAGTCCTGGAAGATTTGCTCGGCCGCCTCGAAGCGGGCAGCCTGTTTACCGAAGAGAGCTGCTCATTCAGCCAGGAGGATTTGCACAAGCATCTGGCGGTATGGATCGACAAGGCGCAACAGACATTGCAAGCCGACGGCAAGGCATGAGCCTTGCCAGTTTGCACCCCAGGAGACACGACATGCAGGAAATCGACTTTGCGCTGGAAGGCGACTACATCGAATTGAACCAGTTGCTCAAACTCGCCGGCCTGTGCGACAGCGGTGGCGCCGGCAAGATGCTGGTCGCCTCAGGCGAGGTTGCCGTCGATGGCCAAACCGAGCTGCGCAAGACCTGCAAGATCCGCGCTGGTCAGGTAATTACTCTGGGCGACGTGCGCATACGCGTTGCCAGCACCTGATGCAGGCAGGCCATATTGCTGCCCTTGACGCATTTGGCATGATAATTTGGCATTTGGGCTACACTGACAACCGGATAGCTCGAACTCTGCACAAGGCCCACTCTAATTCCTGAGAGCAATTTACCTACGCAGCGCGCACCAAGGAGACAGCAATGAAATGGGAAGGCAACCGGGAAAGCGACAATGTCGAAGACCGACGCGGCGGTGGTGGATTCGGCGGGCGCTCGATTGGCCTGGGGACAATCGCCATTGCGCTGGTTGCCTCCTATTTCTTTGGTATCAATCCGCTCACCGTCATTGACATGATGAGCGGCGGCGGCCAGGTCGCCCCGGTGCAGCAAGACCCTTCCGCCCCGCCCGCCAATGATGCGGAATCACGCTTCGTGCGCACCGTGTTGGCCGATACCGAAGATACCTGGACCACCTTGTTCAAGCAGGGCGGCGCCAGCTATGCGCCGCCCACGCTGGTCTTGTTTGCCGGCCGCACGCCAACGGCCTGCGGTACCGGCCAATCCGCCAGCGGCCCGTTCTACTGCCCGGCCGACCAGAAGGTCTACATCGATCTCAGTTTTTTCCAGGTCATGCGCGAACGCTTTCAGGTCGACAGCGAATTCGCCCAGGCCTATGTCATTGCGCATGAAATCGGCCACCATATCCAGCACCTGACCGGGGTCGACGAACAGGCGCGTCGCGCGCAAAGCCGCATGTCCCAGGCCCAGGCCAACGCCGTCTCGGTACGTGTCGAGCTCCAGGCCGATTGTTATGCCGGGGTCTGGGCCCATCATGCAGACCGCGCCCGCGGCATCATCGAACAAGGCGATGTGGAAGGTGCCTTGCGCGCCGCCACGGCGATCGGCGACGATGCCCTGCAGCGCCAGTCGCAGGGGCACGTAGTGCCTGATTCCTTTACCCATGGCAGCTCTGCGCAACGCCAGCGCTGGTTTTCAATCGGTCTGAAAAGCGGGCAACTGGAGGAGTGCGACACCTTCAAAGCAGCCCAGCTGTAATCGACGCCGCCTCTTCTTGCCCCCTGCTGCAGTGGAACGCTGCGCGGGAGCATGTCTCCAATTCGCAAAAGCCCGGCACAAGCGGCTTTATTTCATAGAGCATTTGGTTATAATCTATCCAAGAGACAATTGACGCACTTCAAAAAGTGAGCGCACACCTGCATTCAAATCGTGCGCTGTTGACATATAACAAAGCGTTTGTGACGCGCCTTAGTCGCACCAATGAAGCCACCTTCCCGGATTATCAGCGATCCATTGCGCCTGGCGCTCAATAGCGGGGGCCATGTCGCCTTTCACTGGGAAATCACTGGCAATTCGCTGCAGGTCAATGGTGAATTGCCCGCCTGCTTTGCGCACGTCGCCTTGCAGGGCATCGTCAAGGCTGGTGCCTTGCATGCATTGATCCATGAAGAAGATTTGCCGGCTGTGAAGCAGCAATGGACACAGTTGCTTCAGGGTACTTTAGCGCATCCGGAATCAGGGATGCAGGTCGACCTTCGCTTGCAAGACAGCAAAATCGGTTGGCGTTGGGTTTGCCTGTCCGGCCAGGTGGCGGAACGTGACGCCCAAGGGCAGGCGCTGCAGGCAGTCGGTGTCCTGACCGACATCATGGCCCGCAAGGCGCACGAGGAACGCATCGGCAGGCTGCGCGACCTGTATGCGGCACTGCGACAAACCAATCAGGCAATCCTCCATGCAGAAGACCGCGAAGCCCTGTTCAACCAGATTTGCCGTATCGCTGTGGAGCGCGGGGGCTTCCAGATGGCGATGGTGCGCCTGGTCGATCCGGCATCGCAGGAATTGATCCCCATTGCCGGCCACGGCACCAAGTTGCCGCAAGCGCCCATTGCGCGCATTTCCATCGATGCGGAAAAAGCGGAGGGCAAGGGTCCGGCCGGCATTTCCATCCGCGAACAGCGCCCGAGCATCTGCAACGATTTTTTAGCCGTGGGATTTCACGATGAATGGATCGCCCTGGCCAACAATGTCGGTTTTCGTTCTGTCGGCAGTTTCCCTTTCCGCCAGGACGACGAGATCATTGGCGCCCTGCTGCTGTATGCCGAAGAGAAGGATTATTTTGACCAGGAATTAATCGAACTCCTGGAAGAAATGACCAATGAAATTTCTTTCGCGCTGGACAATTTCGAGCAACAATCCCGCCGCACCGAAGTCGAAGCGGCGCTGGCCAACAGTGAGAAACTCAAGAACGCGATCCTGCAGGCATCACTGGACTGTATCGTTTCCTTCGATGAAGCCGGACACATCATCGATTTCAATCCGGCGGCCGAACGCACCTTTGGTCATGTGCGCGCCGATGTGATCGGCCAACCCCTGGTCGAACGCCTGCTCACGCCGGCCTCGGGCGAGCAATTCGAGCAGGGCATGGCAGACCTGCTGCAAAACAGCGACAGCCCACTGCATAAGCGGCGCATCGAACTCTGGGCCGTGCATGCCGAAGGCATGCCCTTCCCGGTCGAAGTCGCCGTCGCGCCGATCGCCCTGGACGATCGCCTGGTCTTTACCGCCTACATGCGCGATATCTCCGAATGGAAGCAAAGCCAGGCGATTCTGGCCGATAGCG